>JAPOQV010000648.1 GCA_026710565.1 Spirochaetaceae bacterium
AACGTGCTGGTGGAGGCGGACGGCAACCTGCTCATGGTGCGCCCGCTCGGCTCGGCCTACCTGCAGCGCTTCTACGAAGCGGCAGGCAGGGACTTCGCACCGAACCCGCATCTCGAGCTGAGCCGCTCGCGGGACGGCGGCCGTACGTGGCAGAGCACGACAGGGCGCGTCGCATGGCCGGTGACTACCTTCGGCGAGGTCTCGATCGCTCGCCTTCCCGACGGCCGCCTGCTGGCGTCGCTGCGCACCAACCCGCCCGGCACGGTGGGAGAGGGGCAGCAGCTCACGTACCTCACCGCGTCGGACGACGACGGGGCCACGTGGTGCGAGCCGTGGCCGATGACCAATCTCGCCGAGGTGCAGGTGAACCTGCTGCTGCTGCGCGACGGCCGGCTGCTGGCGACGTATACCAACTACCACCTGCCGTTCGGCGTGTGCGCCCAGACCTCCGACGACGGCGGCCGGACGTGGACCTCTGACGAGCCGATCCAGCTCGCGCTGTCGGCGGACTGCTACACCGGCTGGCCGGTAACGGTCGAGCTCGACGACGATGAGTTGATCACCTGCTACATGATCACCGCGTATCTGAAGGAGCCGCCCGAACCCACGGGCGTGCAGCGCAACGTGTGCGAGGTCGTCCGCTGGCGGCTGCCCTGACCGAAACGCCGCTCAGTTGCCCACGCCCGAATTCCGCGCATACGAAGTCGAGATCGCGCAGGTCGTTCAGGACGTACTGCGCGCGCTGGCCGGCGTCGTACACCCAGCCCCTGTTCGGGTGCACGCCATCGGGGCCCGTTTCTGCGACCAGGCGCCGCAATTCCCGGCCCGTCGGCATGGGAAGTTGAGATCGTCGACTACCATTGAGGCAATGCGGTCCAACGCTTAGGCACGCGAAGACCGGAGAGTCTGGTCACTACTGTTGCCGGTCAGGTATCAGGGCACACGCAGCTAACGGTACCCGCTGGCCTGTGTCTCGAACATCCGTGCGTACAGTCCGTTGACCGCAGACAGCTCTTCGTGCGTTCCCTGCTGAGCCACGCGCCCGGCGTCGAGCACGACGATGTGATCGGCAAGGCGGACATTCGAGAACCGGTGGGAGATCATCACCGAGGTCTGCCCTCCCGTCAGCTCCAGGAACGAGCGAAAGACGTCGAACTCCGCCAGGGCGTCCAGGTGCGCCGTCGGCTCATCGATGACGAACAGCGATCCCTGCCGCATGAAGCCGCGAGCCAGTCCCAGCTTCTGCCACTGCCCTCCCGACAGGTCCCTGCCGATCCCGAACTGGCCGCCGAGAAACGTCTCGTATCCATCGGGTAGTCCAGCCAGATCGTCCGCCACAACCGCGGCATCGGCCGCCGCCCGGATTCGCTCCAAGTCGGACACGTGCGCGACGTCGCCGAACCCGACATTCTCCCGCGCGGTGAGCGCATACCGCACACAGTCCTGGAATACCACCGCGAATCTGCGCTGCAGCTCGGCCAGATCGAACTCTCTGATGTCCGTGCCGTTGATCAGGATCTGACCCTCGGTTGGGTCGTAGAGACGCGTAAGCAGCTTGACGATCGTCGTCTTGCCCGAGCCGTTCCGCCCAACCAGTGCCACCTTTTGCCCGCCTTCTATCACGAAGCTGACATCGTCCAGCACGGTCCGTTGCACCGATGGATAAGCGAAGCTCACGTGCCTGAACTCTACGCGTTCGATCGTCTCCGGCATCCGGCGGTTCACGGTCAGCCGTCGGAGCGAACCCGGCACCGTCGCGGGATCGAGATCCAGAAACGCAAAGAGGTTCACCAGCGTCAACGTCTGCTCGAAGAACTGCCCGCCATAGCTGAAAGTCTGCTGCAGCGCCTCCTTGCCTCGCCATGCCGCCTGCGTACCCAGGACGACATCACCGACCGAGATGGCTCTGGCCAGTGCCCGGAGCACGATGAACACCCAGACGCCGGCCACCGCGGCGTCCGAAAGGAGACCGAGGCTCGCGCGCCACACGGTGCTCTTCCGCATGAAGGACTGCTCGCGGCGCAGCCGCTGTTGGTTGACGTCCCGAAACCGGGGTATGAAGTAGTCCGACAGGCCGAACAGCCGCACCTCGTTCGCCGCCTGGCGCTCGCTCATCAGTCCGGTGAGATACTTCAGGAGCCGAAAGTGCGTCGACAGGCTGTTCTCCAGCGCCCAGCCCTGCTTGGCGAAATAGCTCGTGGCGATCAGTTGCGGCAGCGCCGACAGCACCATCGCCACGGGAATCGCCCAGTGTATCGTCGACAGGACCGCGACGGTCGCGACCAGCGAGATGGCCGCCTGCATCAGAAAATAGAACCCCCACATGAAACTCAGCGCGTTCATCAACGCGCCCCGCACGGCCCGCTCCAACATGTCGAGATACTTCGGACTCTCGTAGAACGCCGCATCGAGCGTGCTGCACTTGCGCATGATGAGCGCGTGAACGTGGGACTCGACCCGATTCGTCGAGTGCGTGCGGACGATTTCCTCCGCGGCACCGGTCGCCTTGTCCAGCAGCCAGACCGCCAGCAGCAGGCCTCCCAGCAGGTAGAGCCCCTGCGTAGCGTCGGCAGGCACTCCCACGACTGGGAGCGTCAGTGTGCCGCCGCCGATGACTTCGACGGCCACGTCCACGAACAGTTTCGCGACGCCGAGCACGAGCAGCGGTATGACGGCGCGGATCGCCGTGATGGCGAGCTGGGTCAGCGACAGACCCGGAGCAGCCCGGAAGAACAGCAATAGTGCCCTCGGGATGGTCCTGAGGACGCTCGGCCACTCCCTGGCGAGAGTCGTTTCGCGTTTCATGCGCCGAATCGTAGAGGCCGTAAGAGCGCCCACCAAACGCGCCTGCCCTTACCGCTGCGGAGCGACACCCTCGACGCACAAGAGATAGAGTTTCTGCTGGACCGCAGAGTCCGCCGCCCATGACCGGAATTGCTTCTCGGCCAAGGCTCGCTCGGCCTCGGTGAGGGAACCGTCGGCCACCATCTGCACCCCTCGACTGTGCGCTACCTTGGACCAAAGAAGGATCTGTTCATCGAAGTCCGAGTCACCCCGGCGGGTCACTTCATGCCGGGCTGGGGGACTTCGCCGAGGCGCCGGTGGCTGGTCGCCAGCGTCCGCGACGAAAGCACGGAGTGGACGCCGCGCGGCACCAAGACGCGGAGTCGATCGATCTTCATGCGCGCGTCAACTCGGCCCCAGGTCGAGGACCGGGCAGTCCCAACTCGCTCAGTGGCGGGTGATGACTGGGGCTGCGAGAGGCTGCAGGGATACGTTGACGCCGGCGGCGATGCCGGACGCTTGGGCCGCCTCCAGTGCGGCGGGAAGCTCGGTGGCCGATTCGACCGCGGCGCCGTGGGCGCCGAGGGCGCGGCCCACTTCGTCGTAGCGGGTGGCGCGCAGGTCGCAGCCGACGGCGCGGTCGGCTCCGTACGTCCGGTGCTGGATCTGCACCTCCGCGTTCCAGCGGGCGTCATTGCCTACCACGGCCACGAACGGGAGATCGTGCCGGAGGGCGGTGTCGATCTCCAGGGGGTGGAAGCCGAAGGTGCCGTCGCCAAGGGTCGCGGCGATGCGGGCCTTCGGAAACAGCGTGCGCGCGGCGAGCGCGAACGGCAGCGCCGATCCGATCGCGCCGGCGGGGCCGTTGATGATGCGGTGCGGCGCGGTCACGCATGCCTGCGCCCACTGGCCCACTTCGCCGCCGTCGGAGATGAACACCGATTCGGGCGACCCAGCCAGGAAGTCGTGCACGGCGTAGCCGAGCTGCGCCGGGTGCACGGGCGACTCGCTGCCGATCTTGCGCCACTCCGCGGGTCGATAGGCGACCGCGGCATCGACAGCCGCCCGCCAACCGGCATCGAGCGAGCGGCCGGCCAGCCGTTCCGCGATCGCGGCCGCCCAGCCCGGCGGATCGCCTTGCGCCTGCAGCAGCATGCGGCCGTCCGCGTTGCCGGCGGCTTGGCGGAGCGCCTCCGGCTCCGGATCGATGTGCATGAACCGGCACGCCGGCGCAAACGGTGGCGACGCGCCGAGCTCCAGCATGTGATCGAGCCGCTTGCCGAGCAGCACGACCAGATCCGCCTCCGCAACCGCCTCCGCGAATGCGCCCAGCGCCGGGTCGCGCAGCCCGCGCGGGCTGTCCATCGCCAGCGCGGCAGCGCCCGCGTCCGTCAGCACACGAATCGTGTCGGCAGCGTGCCGGCGGCGGTACGGCGGACCGGCGATCACCAGCGGGCGCGCGGCATCGCCAATTGCCTGACAGACGGCAGCCAGACCTGCCGCCGCCGGCAACGACGGGGCCGCGTTCGGCTCGACCGCCGGGTCCGCGTCCCGCACGACCGATTCCAGCACGTCCACGGGCAGGGCCACGTGCACGGGTCCGGGTCGTCCGGAGGCGGCACATCGCCATGCCCGCACGAAGTCGGCGGCGATCCGTTCCGGGTCGGTGCAGGTCCACGACGCCTTGCAGACCTTGGCGGCGAGGCCCGCCTGATCCATCTCCTGGAACGCGCCGGCCCCCGGATTGCCGGCGGGCGACGCGCCGGACAGCAGCACCAGCGGCGACTCCGCGCACTGCGCCACGTACAGCGCCGACAGCGTGTTGGCGAACCCCGGCCCGGCGGTGACCATCGCCACTCCGGGCCGGCCGCTCAGCCGGCCGATGGCATCGGCCGCGTGCACGGCCGGCGCCTCGTGGCGCACGTGGATCAGCTCCAGCGGCAGGTCGATGGCCGCGTCGAACAGCGACATGATCTGGTTGCCGGAGAGCGTGAAGACGTGCCGCGTGCCTGCGGCCACGATCGCGCGCATCAGCGCGTCTGCGGCTCTCATCGAACGCCTGGATCGCCGGTCGTCAGTCGGTGCCGACGACCGGGCTGTCCTTGGTCTGCTCGTACAGCCGCTGGAATCCGGCGCTGCCGTCGTCCTCGACCAACTCGGTGACCACGCCACGCTCGAATGCGGGCTGGTTGCCGGCCGCGAAGTAGTTCCACATCGTCGAACCGGGCCGCGCCTCGGAAGAGAAGTGGACGGTCAGCCCGGACGGACGCCGGTAGCGGACCAGCCGCCGCGGCAGGCTCACGTCCGCCTGTTCGACGCGGTACCGGTCCAGCGCCTCCTCGTCGACCTCGACACCCAGCCCTGGAGCCGTCGGCACCGCGCCGTAGCCTCCGGAGACCGGGATGCGCGCCGTGAGCAGGTTGTGCTCGTACAGCTCGTGCACGGTGACGGCCGGCCAGCGCGCCGATGCCAACACCGACCCCAGGTGCAGGCAGAGCGTTGTCGTCAACCCCGTGCCGACCATCTGCAGGAAGAACGGCATGCGCGCCGCGCCCGCGAAGTGGCCCGCGCGGCTGATGCCGGCGATGCCGCCGCCGACCACATAGCCGTCGCAGTGCTCGCTGCGCGCCACGCCCTGGCGAGCTTCGTTGTAGTGGTGGGCGATCTGCGTGCGCAGCCCCGTCCGGAGCCGGCGGTTGCCGTCGATGTCGTCGCTCGGGATCGGCCCCTCGTAGATCTTGATCTTCGGGAACTCCGTCTCCAGGGCGCTCAGCACCGGCAGCGCGGTCGGCGCGTCGAGCAGGAAGTCGTTCCAGTCGGCGTCGATCGCGAACCACGGCGGGGTTGCCTCGGATATCCGCGCGATCGTCTCGTGCACGTCCCACCAGGGGCGGGTCTTGATCTTCATGCAGGTGTAGCCCAGGCGCACCGCCTCGCGCGCCTCCGCCTCGTACAGCTCCGGCGACATGTCGTGGTCCCAGAACGACAGCGGGCAGTGGCTGCGCACCTGCTCGCCGAGCAGGCGATGCGCGGGCACGCCGGCCAGCTTGCCGGCCAGATCCAGCACCGCCATCTGCAGGCCGGCGCCCAGGCTGTCGTCCCAGTACAGGTCGAACGGCGAGCGGCCGATCACCCGCTCGTCGATGTCGGCGCGGCCCCACGTGTAGTTCTGGATGGTCTCGCCCCAGCCGATGACCCCGGACTCACTGGTGACGCGGATCACCTCGACTTCCGACCACGCGTGGATGCCCGCCCGCTCCATTTCGAGGCGGATGCGGTCCACCATCGGCACCCAGTGCAGGGTGCGCTCGACCGAAGCGATTCTGCCGTCCATCTGGTCCCCCATCGAAGCGCCGGGTACTGTATCACGGCCTTGGGTGATGGATTCGACGCAATCGTGATCGGCGCCGGGGCCTGCGGCTGCACGACCGCATACGAGCTGGCACGAAAAGGTGCGCGGGCGGCGCTGCTGGACTCGGGCGAGGTCGGGCGCGAGGCGTCCTGGGCCTCCGCCGGCATCGTCGGACCCGGGGCGAGCCCGGAACGCGACCCCTGGTTCGCAGAGGCTACCCGCCTGTCGGCGGAACGGTACGCGGAGCTCGACGGCGAGTTGCGCGAGCTCACGGGCCGGAGCATCGGTTACGGCGGCGCAGGCAGCCTGCTGGTGGCGCGGACCGAGGAGGAGCTGCCGGCGGTGCGAGAGAACACGGACCTGTACCGGTCGGCCGGCGTCGAGGCTCAGCTCCTCGACGGTGCCGAGGCTCGCAGGCGCGAGCCGGTCCTCCCCGAGGACGTGGTCGAGGCAGCGCTCAACCCCGAAGGCCGTCACCTGGACGCGCGCGCCTACACGGCCGCCGCCGCGGCCGCGGCGCAGGTGCTCGGGGTGGAGGTCTTTGCCGGCCGGCCGGTGACCGGGCTTCAGTGGAGCGGCGACCGGGTGACCGGCGTGCGGACCGATGCGGGCTCGCTGCACGCCGACGTAGTCGTGAACGCCGCCGGCGCCTGGGCCGGACGCATGGACGAACGCCTGACCCATCCCGTGTTCCCCGTGCACGGCCAGATCATGGCGGTCGCCGCGCCGCCGGCGGGCCTGCGTCACAACGTGTCCCGCGCCGCCGGCTACGGTTATGCAACCCCGCGACCCGACGGGCGGATCGTGGTCGGCGCCACCCACGAGGCATGGGGCTTCGCCAAGCGCGTGACCCCGGACGGCCTGGCGTCGCTGTCCGATATCGTCACGTCGGTCCTTCCCGTCCTCGCCTCGCAGCCCATCCTCGACATCTGGAGCGGCCTGCGGCCCGGCACGGTCGACTCGCTTCCGACCGTGGGCCCCGATCCGCGCGCCGCCAGCGGCTTCCTTTGGGCAACCGGCCACTACAGCTCCGGCATGATGCAGATGCCGGCGACCGCGCTGGTGGTGACCGACCTCGCGCTGGGACGCGCGCCGCGACTCGCGATCGATCAAGTCACCGTCGAGCGCTACCTGGACGGCCGCACCATAGCCGCCACGCCGCAGATCCACGCTATCGAACGCCGACGCCTGCGGATCTGATAGCTCCGGGCGACAACCTGTTCTGACCGGGCCACGGTCATCGACGACGTCGCACCGGCCGGTATGATCGGCAACTGCTGCATCTGCGCCCAATCGAGCGGTCTTCTGCGGTTGGCATCCACGGCCACTGTCCAGTCCTCGAACGCCCTGTCGTCGCGCTCCTCCAGGAACTGGGCGACTTCCATCTGGAGCGCGGAGAAGTCACCGACGGACGACGCGATGTCTGCCAGCACGCCAACGAAAGCCCTTCGGAACGCCGCGCGCGCTTCCCAGAGATCCTGACGCCCAGCCGCAATCCCTCCCGGCTGGACCCCGCTGAGCCAGATCCCATCTTCATCCTGAATCCCGCGAACGCGACTCACCGCAGAAACGTGGCCGGCGAGGTACCGACCACGGCCGCCGCAGACTCGGATCAGAGGGCATGGGAATGGGCGGTCCGCCGGCGGCATCGAAGGGTTCCTGATTGTTCCGAGACCGGCTCCGCAGCGAGCGCGCCGCAAAGACGGCGAGAAAACTTGCCTCACGGGCTTTACGGCCACGTACGCCTGCCAGATGGC
>JAPOQV010000649.1 GCA_026710565.1 Spirochaetaceae bacterium
CGTGCCGCTGGGAGCACGCCCTGCCGGCCGTGGCGGGCGCGAACTCCCTGTACGTGATCGGCCGCGGCCCCGGCTACGCCATCGCGCGAGAGGCCGCGCTGAAGCTCAAGGAGACCTGCCGCCTGCACGCGGAGGCCTACAGCGCCGCCGAGGTGCAGCACGGGCCGATCGCGATCGCCCGCAGCCGTCCTCGCGACCGGTTCGTGGCCCTGATGTTCCATGCCAGGGACGCCAGCCGGGCGAGCCTGCAGCAGGCATGCGCGGCCATGCGCGGCATCGGCGCGCCCGTGTTCGTCGCCGATGCCGATGAGCGCGGAGCGGACGCCCTGCCGGTGGCGCCGGCGGAGCATCCCCTGCTCGATCCGATCTGCCAGATCACCAGCTTCTACCGCTTCGTCGAGGCGCTCTCGACGGAGCTGGGCGAGGATCCCGACCGGCCCGAGCACCTGCGCAAGGTCACGGAGACGCTGTGAATGGCTGACGCCGACCCGGCGGCGATCGTCGCCGACGCGATCGACGCGCGCGGCCTGATCGACTTGGTCGTCGCGGCGGTCGGGGTGCCCAGCGTCACCCCGCACGAGGAACGGTTCGGCTACTGGGTCCGAGGCGAGCTCGATCGCGGCGGCTGGGACGATGTCGAGCTCCGCGACGCCGAGCCGGGTCGGCCCAACGTCTACGCCGCGAGCGGCGCCGGCGACGGCCGCTCGCTGGTGCTGTCCGGCCACCTCGACACCGTGCACGGCGACGACTGGGCCGCGCACTGGCAGGGCACCGGCCGCGCCGATCCGTTCGCCGCCCGGCTCGTCGACGGAGAGATCTGGGGACGCGGCGCCGCCGACCTGAAGGGCGGGATCTGCACCATCATCGAGGTGTTGCGCGCGGTCCGCCGCGCCGGCTTCCGGCTGCGCGGCCGCGTGCACGGCCTGTTCGTGTGCGACGAGGAGTCCGGCCAGCCGGGCTGCGGCCTGTCCGCCGGCATGCGCGCGGCCGTTCGCCACCTGTTCGCGGGCGCAGGCGAGACGCCGGACTTCGCCATCTACGCCGAGCCCACCAACGCCGCGGTGTACACGGCGCAGATGGGGTTCCTGATCGCGGAGATCACCCTCACCGGCCGCTCCGCCTACTTCGGCACGCCGGAGCTGGGTGTCGACGCCCTGCGCGCCGGACACGCCCTGCTCGCCGCGCTCTGGGAGCACGACCGGGAGCTGCGCTCGGGCGATACGCACCACCTGCTCGGCGGCCGCTTCCTGCTGGTGACCCACGTCCGCGCAGGCGAGAGCATCGCGGTGCCGGAGCGGTTCGAGCTGTCGCTGATCCGCAAGCTTCTACCCGGTGACGACCTGGACGACGCGGCCGATGTCCTGCGCGGCATCGCCGCCGGGATCTCCGACCGGTTCGGGGTGGCACAGGAGGTGCGCTTCACGGCGCCGCGCGACCACGCGGTCGGCGGCACGCCCGACGAGGTGCCGCCCGCTCATCCGGGCGTGACGGCGCTCGCCCGGTCGATCACGGCGACCACGGGCGCGGACGCCCGCATCGAGGGCGCTCCGTACTGGTCGGAGAAGCCGCTCCTGCACGCCGTCGGCATCCCTGGCGTCTACTTCGCGGCCGGCGACATCGCCTGCTGCCACACGGCGTTCGAGCGGCTGCCGGTCGACCAGCTCGTGGCGGCGGCCCGCACCCTGGCCCACTTCGTGGTGTCGTGGTGCGGCGTGACGGAGGACACCCGGCCGCCGACATGACGTAGACTCGCGGCATGGCATCCGTGCAGAGGCCGCTCGAGGAGCAGACGGACGCGCCCATCGCCGTGCCGCAGATCGTGAGCGACGCACAGGTGCAGAGCTACCTGCGCGACGGGTTCCTGGCCGTCGAGGACCTGGTCACCGGCGACGAGCTCGAGGAGTTGAAGCGCGACGTGGTGCGCGTCGCGCGTGGCGACTACGGGGCAGAAGGGCTCGACCCGCTGCCGCCGGGCGCCGGCGACGCGGAGGTGCTCGACACCGTCCTCTGCATCCACCAGCCGCACCACGTCAGCCCGGTGATCCGGGACTTCGTCCGGCACGAGCGGATCTGCGGCGTGCTCGCCCAGATCACCGGCGCCCACCTGCCGTGGTGGGACGGCAGCGTCAAGTGCATGCAGTCCATGTACTTCGTCAAGCCACCCGGCTTCCAGGGCCAGGCGTGGCACCAGGACGAGATCTACATCCCGACCCGCGACCGCTCCCTGCTCGGGGCGTGGATCGCCGTGGACGACGCGACGGTAGAGAACGGCTGCCTGAGGGTGCTGGCCGGGTCGCACCGCAAGGGCTACCTGTACCCGCAGCGCGAGCACGGGAATCCGGACGAGTTCGACAACGGTCCGGGGAGCTACGGCTTCGACGAATCGGGCGAGCAGCCGGTGGAGGTGAAGGCGGGCACGGTGGTCTTCTTCAACGGCTACCTCCTGCATCGCTCGCGCCGCAACCGCGGGACCACCTATCGGCGCGTGCTGGTCAACCACTACATGAACGCGTGGTCGCTGCTGCCGTGGCACCCGAAGGAGAACGAGCGGCCGGCAAACGCCGACCACCGGGCCGTCGAGACCGTTGCCGGCGTGGATCCGTATGCCTGGAAGGGGTACGAGGAGCCGCCGCGTAGGGTGTACCTGCGCCGCTGCAAGGCCAACGAGGCCGCCGCGGAATAGCGCCCCGGCTCGGCAGCTCCTGCTGTCGGCCTTCCACAACCTGGACGGCTTCGCCTACCCGCACTACGTGCGCGGCTGGTCGGAACCGACGGCGCCTTCTCGGTGCTGTCGCCGGCGTCGATGGTGGAGTGCCTGACCGGCCGCGGGACGCGGCGACCACTGGGACACCGTCGACCGCTGGTTCCGCAACACCACGGTCGAGTGCCAGTTCCGCGACCCTGCGGCGCTCCACCGCGGCTACGCGCCGGGCGAGCCCAAGCCCTGGGACGACACCCGCGACATCGTCGACCGCTCGCTGGGCGGCTTCTTCTGGGCCAGCCCCTACGAGTACCTCTGCTGGCGCATCCGGCTCATGACCTGCTGCAGCGGCCATGCGATCTGGACGCCGGGCAAGATCGCCGACCACGCCGTCGTGGACGACGGGGCGTCCGGCATCTCGGTCAACCTCCACTACACGCTGGAGACGCCGCTGGCGGCGGTCTCCTGCCACGAGCCGTTCGCCGGCCGGCTGGAAGTGTTCCCCCCGCGCAC
>JAPOQV010000650.1 GCA_026710565.1 Spirochaetaceae bacterium
CGCCGCGGCCGCAGGCCCCGGATCGTGCGGGGCGCGTTCTGCCGCGTCGCCCGGCGCCGCGGCAGCCTGGTGGTGAACTCCAGCCAGGGCGGCGGCGGCAAGGACCTCTGGGTCCTCGGGGACTGAGCCGATGCTCGCGCGCAGTGCCCAGGGCCTCTACTGGATGAGCCGCTACCTCGAGCGCGCTCAGCACCTCTGCCGCTTGCTGCGGCTGCAGACCGAGTCGCTGGTGGACCGTCCGCTGCGGGAGATCCGGTTCGGCTGGCATCGCATCTACCGCGGCGTCGACCGGGAGCCGCCGGAGGGGAGTCTGGAGGCGTTCGACAGCGAGGACTACACGCTGGCGGACTCCTACACCGTGGCCGACGATCTCACCTTCGAGCGGCTGCACTCGGACTCGGTATGGAGCTGCTTGGCGCTCGGCCGCGAGAACGCTCGCCAGATGCGGCAGTGCGTCAGCGCCGAGATGTGGACGTGCCTGAACCGGACCTACCTGCGGCTCCGCGACCTGGAGATCCAGAACATCTGGCGCACCTCACCGGAGAGCTTCTACGCGCAGACCGCGGAGGAGATCGACACCCTGCGGGGCGTGGCCGCGGCGACCATGTACCGCGACACGGGCTGGAGCTTCATGCAGCTCGGGCGTGCCGTCGAGCGCACACAGCTCTCCGCGTCTCTGCTGCTGGCGCAACTCGCCGCCGAGCGCCTGATCGGTGAATCGGATGACGCCGACTGGACCAGCCTGTTGCGCTGCTGCCATGCCCTGGAGACCTACAACCGCCTCGGCAGCGTCTCGGTCGAACCGGACCGCGTGCTGGACCTGCTGGTCACCGACCCGCTGCTGCCCGCGTCGCTCCGCAGGGCGCTCGACGACACGGCCGCGGCGCTTGCCTCCGTAGGTCCGGGTCCCCCGGTGCGCGCCCGCGGCGAGGCCCACCGTCTGGCCGCTCGCCTGACCGCCCTCGTCCACGACGAGTGGCCGCGCCGCGAAGATCGCGAGGAGTTGCTG
This sequence comes from Spirochaetaceae bacterium, assembly GCA_026710565.1. The sequence continues at coordinate 1,010 of JAPOQV010000650.1, forward strand.
CGAGAGGCGCTTGAGCACTGTCTCACGCTCCACCAACTGGTGAACGCCACCTACTTCGAGTACCCGGTCGAGGAGCTCACGGCCGGCTGAGGCGGCGTGCAACGCCGCCGTAGCGCATCACTTCGCAATCATGTTTTTGCCAAAACAACTATTGGCAAAATGTTCATTGTCGAGTATGTTCGAGTCATGACGAGCCTGCGGGCAGGGGAGGCCGTGCCATGCGGAACATCATCGGACCACCGGTAGTCGGTGACGACATCTACGGCCGCGACTACGAACTGGCGCGTCTTTGGGAGCATCTGGAGAACGGCGAGCACATTCTGATGCTCGCACCGCGGCGTGTAGGCAAGACCAGCTTGATGCTGGAGCTCAAGCAAGCGCCGCGTGACAACTGGGACGTCATTCCCGTCGACGTTGAGGGTGGTCACGGCCCGGAAGACTGCGTAGCCGCCATAGTGGCCAAGCTCGCAGCCGATCCGCGTTACAGGACACCCATTGAGGCTATTCCATTCCTGAGCGCCGTCAAGAGAGTACTGCGAAGGCTGTCGGCCAAGATCAAGATCGGCTCCCTTCAGGCCGACCTCACACAGGCGATCGGCTCTGAGTGGGACCATGCTGCGGCTCAACTGCTGGCGCGCCTGACGAATCTGCCGGATACCGGCCGCAAGCTGCTGATCACCTTGGACGAGCTGCCGGTCCTGATCTCGCGAATGCTGCGAGCCGGTGACCGAACGAGCGACGCCGAGCTGCTGCTCGCCCGGCTCCGGGAATGGCGGCAGGCGCCGACGTTGCGTGGCAGGGTCCACACGCTGGTCGGCGGCTCAATCGGACTCGAAGGACTATTGAGGCGCGTCGGCCTCTCGGCGCTGATCAACGACCTGGTACCGTTCCGACTGGACTCGTGGGAACGGCCCACCGCCGCGGGGTTCCTCAGGGAACTGGGCGACGACATCGACTTCCGTCTCGATGACGAGTCCATCGCTCGGGTCCTGGACCTGCTGATGGATCCCGTTCCCTATCACGTGCAACTCTTCTTTTCGGAGCTTCGCGACGTCTGCAGAGGCGATCCTTCGCGCGTTTCATCGAAGACGATCAACCGGTGCTTTGCAGAGCGGCTTGCCGGAGAGAGCGGAACTCCTCACTTGGACCACTACGAGACGCGTCTTGAGATCGCACTCGACGAGCAAGAGCACGAGATGGCGCACGCCATCCTGCGACTCGCCTGCAAGAGCCGGGACGGATTGAGGTTCGCGGACCTCAAGCGCTTTCGGCGGGAACGTGAACAGACTTTCCTATCGGTACTGCCCGTCCTGGAAGCTGACGGCTACCTGCGGCGCAGAGGCAGTCATTTGGCATTTCGTTCGAACCTCCTGCGCGAGTGGTGGCGGAAGCGCCATGGCCGGGGTAAGGGCCCATGACCAGGCAGCGACTCTACAACCCGGCACATCTTACTCCTGACGAGTTGAAGGAGGCATTCGTCGCGCGCGAGGACACTCTTGCGGAGATGCTCCGTCTGATCCGCGAACAGACTCCCGGCCGTCCGTGCCAGCACATGATGCTCATCGGCCCGCGCGGCATGGGCAAAACCACGCTCGGGTTGCGGTTCCTGTACGCGATCGAGGACCACCCCGAGCTCCGCGATCATTGGCAGCCGGTGGCGTTCCACGAGGAGAGCTATGGGATCGTCAACCTGGCGGATTTCTGGATCCACGCCCTGCGCCATCTGACCCGTACCACCGGGGAGGGCAGATGGGAAGCACGAGCCGACTCACTCGAGCAGGACGATAGCGACATGAGACGGCTCGCCGCGTATGCACTGGACGCGCTCATGGACTTCAAGGAGGAAAGCGGGAAACGACTGATACTGTTTGTCGAGAACATCGACGCCGTCTTGGGACAGATACACGATGAGCGTGAGATCCACATGCTGCGCGCAACGCTGATCGAGCGCCCGGAGATTCTGCTGCTGGGCTCGGCCAACGCCTTCTTCGAAGCCATCGGCGGATACGGTCAGCCGCTCTACGAGTTCTTCCGCATTCTCAAGCTCACCGGTATCGGACAGGAGGACGCCCGCCGGATACTGAAAGCGACCGCTGATCGCGAGGGTCGGCCCGAGGTCCCGGAGGCGTTGAACCGAGAGCACGGTCGTTTGGAGACCATCCGGCGGCTCACTGGCGGCAATCCCCGTCTGCTGGTCCTGGCCTGTCGCATGCTGATCGAGTCACCGCTCGGCTCCGCGATGGAGGATCTGGAGCGCCTGATCGACGAGCAGACGCCGTACTTTAAGGCCCGCATCGAGGAGCTGCCGGTGCAGGCTCGCAAAGTCTTTCACTGCCTCTCCGAAGGGTGGAAGCCGTTACCGGCGAGAGAGGTGGCCGGCGCCGCGAGACTGAGTTCCTCGCACGCCAGCGCTCAGCTCAAGCAGCTCCTTGATCGAGGCTATGTAAGAGAGGTACGGCTGCCCCACGCAAAACGCACGTGCTACGAAGTGGCGGACCGGTTCTACAACATCTATTACCTGCTGCGGTTCTCGCGCGCGGGTCGCATGCCACTCGAAAGACTCGTCGGGTTCCTCCACGATCTGTTCGGCCCGTCCGGGATGCGAACCATGTACCCTGCCACACTGGCAACGTTGCGGAATCACGGCAGCGGAACACAGGAACTCGCCGAGCTGCTGGGCGTCTTGGCTGGTCACGTCGCGCGGGACACAGGCTTCGAAGGCCGCGATGATTGGCGAAACCAGGCGGTCGCCATTGTCGTTGAACGCATCGGTCCGGACGCGCCTGTCATGAAGGAGATTGTCGACGCATTCTCAGGTCAAGCGCATAGGAAGCACTTCCAGGAATCGATCTTGGAAGTCGGGAAACTGGTGGCTGCCGGACGTTTTGTGGAGGCAGAGGCACTATTGCAGGAAATCGTTGAGTATGAGCCTGATAACGCCCTCGCTTGGCTGATGCTCGGGTCTGTCCTGGTCCAGCAAGATCGTTACGAAGGCGCCTTGGCTTCAATGGTACGTGCTGCGGATTGTGGCGGTCCAGATTACTTACGAGGGTTCAGCGCTTGGGTGGGGACATTGAGAGGAGTTGCTCTCCTTGGAATGGATAGACATGACGAGGCGATCGCCAGCTTCGAGGAAGCGTCTCAGGACGAAGAGTCTCAGGAAGCGGGTTCCCTTGGGCGCCTGGCTGCGGCCTTCGCGTCCATGGCCGCCGGAGCGCTTCTGGCAAGCTCTGACCGGCATGAGGATGCCGCCGCTGCGTTGCAGCGATCATCGGAACACGTTCGCACAGATGACGCACCTGAGTTGCGCCGAATGGCGGCTGCCTCCTTGGCGAAGAAAGGCGATCTTCTTGCCAAGATGAACCGCGACGAAGAGGCTGTTTGTGCACGGATGAGAGTTGAGGACTATGTTCTTCCCAGCGACTCGGAGGAACTGCGCCAAGAGGTCGTACGGGCTCTGTCGAAGAACGGATACGCGCAAGTCCTTCGAGATGATTACGAAGGTGCGGTCGACTCCTGGAAGCGGATGACCGCGTACGTCTCCGTGAGCGATTCAGTGGAGTTGCGTGAAATCGCCACGACCACTGTGTTTGCCAAAGGAGTGGCTAGTTATCTCGATGGAGAACAGGAAGGTCTGGCTGCCGCTCACCTATTCGCCAAGGCATATATCTGTGCCGATGATCCACTCGAGTCGCGTCGTTCTACCGCCAAGGCGATCTGCTCCGGCGGACAGTTGTTGCTTTCGATCGAGAGATATGATGCGGCGGAAACCGTTTTTGGAATGACGGCGGAATTCGATCCCGATCTCGATGAATCATGGGCCGGTCGGGCAGACGCTCTATTGTTCCAGGGCGGGGATGCTCGTCTGTCCGAGGCCGAGGAATACGCTCGCCGAGCTGTGGAATTGGGACCGGATAGTCCAAACGCATTATTGACGGTCTCCGATGTTCTGGCTCGTCGGGACCGTTGGGCTGAAGCGCTGGATCAACTCGAACGATCCGTGCGCATCGGTGGCAAGGAACTCCTGGACAAGGAGAGTCGCCGCTTGACGGAGTTATTGATTGGGGCGTCCGCGGCGGGGCAAGGACGGCGTGTCAAGGAGATGATGGCGGAGTCCAAGCTGGCCGAACGGATGGAGCCCTTGTGGCATGCCGTACGCGTCGAGCTGGGCGAGGAGCTTGAGCCCCTGCCGACGGAGGTCATGGATGCCGTGATCGAAGTCAGACGGAGAATCTCCGGGAACGACGGAAGCGAACGCGAGACGGTCCGGGGCGCGTAGGCGAGGACCGCTGCGCTCACCGTGGGCGTGGTGACCGCCGGCACGCTCTCGTGCGAGGGTCGAACATGCCGTTCATCAAGATCGACGACTACGATTCGGTTGAGCTGATGCCGGGAGTGCACGCGCGCACGCCCTACGGGGAGCGGATCATGCTCTCCTACCTGGAGATGGAGGCCGGCAGTTTCGTGCCCGTGCACCAGCACCCGCACGAGCAGGCGGGCCTGCTCATCGAGGGCCGCATGGAGCTTACCATCGGCGACGAGTCCCGCATCTGCGAGCCGGGCGACATGTTCATCATCCCGCCCGACACGCCACACAGCGCGCGGCCGATCGACGGGCCGGTGAAGGCGCTCGATGTCTTCAGCCCGGTACGGGAGGACTACGCGGAGAAGTTCAACCAGTATTTCGGGCCCGCCTGATGGCATCCCGCCCTGCACGACGACCGAACATCCTGCTGCTGCTCACCGATCAGCACGCGCCACTGGTATCCGGATTCGCGGCCGACCCGATCGTGCGCACCCAGGCCCTGGACGCGATCGCCGGCGACGCGGTGCAGTTCGACACGGCGCTGTGCGCCAGCCCGGTGTGCACCCCGTCGCGCATGTGCCTGATGACCGCCAGGGAGGCGCACCGCTGCGCGGCCTGGAACAACCACTGGGTGATCTTTCCCGAGCACGTCACCTGGCCCGGCCACTTCGCCGGGCACGGCTACCGCACCTGCCTGGTCGGCAAGATGCACTTCGGCGGCGCGGACCAGATGCAGGGATTCCAGCACCGGCCCTACGGCGACCTCCGCCACGGGCTGGGCCACCAGATCGACCCGATCGACTTCTTCCCCGTCTATGCCGGACCGTCGGGCGCCGGCGTCACGGAGATCCCGGAGAGCATGCTGCAGGAGAACGTGGTCACGCGCGAGTCGCTGGCCTTCCTGCTGGAGCACCAGGACTCCCAGCCGGACACGCCGTGGTTCCTCTGTGCCTCCTACAGCCGTCCGCATTCGCCGTTCACGGCTCCCGGCCGCTACATCCGGCGCTACCGCGGCCGCGTGCCGCCGGTCGAGTTGCCGGACGACTTCCCGGACGGGCTCGACGACTACGCGCGCCGCTGTTTCGCCGACGAGGTGGGGGAGGAGCTGACCGCCGAGCAGCAGCTCCGCGCGCGTGAGGCGTACTACGCCTGCGTCGACTTCGTCGACGACTGCATCGGCGAGCTGATGCGTGGGCTCGAGGCCGCCGGCCTGCTCGACGACACCATCGTCATCTACACCAGCGACCACGGCGAGATGGCCGGGCACCACGGCCTGTGGGGGAAGACCGTCCACTTCGAGCCGTCCGTCGGCGTGCCGCTCCTGATGTCGGGGCCGGGCATCGCGCCGGGCAACGCCCGCGTCGCGCATCCGGCGTCGCTGCTCGACCTGTTCCCGACCACCTGCGCGCTGGCCGGGCTGCCGATCCCGCCGGACCTGGACGGCGTGGACCTGAGCCCGCTGCTCGCCGACCCGGCGAGCGACGCCGCCCCCCGGCGCTACGCCCCCAGCGCCTACTACGCCTACGGCAACCGGGTCCGCGGACTGACGGAGTCAAAGGAACCCGAGCCGCACCAGGCGATGCGGCTGGTGCGCGACCGCGACTGGAAGTACGTGGAGATCGAGGGCGGCCGGCCGGTGCTGTTCGACATGCGGGGCGACCCGGGAGAGACCACCAACCTGGCCGGCGACCCAGGCCACGCCGAGCGCTGCCGGCAGATGCGCAAGGCGCTGTTCGACGGGTTCAGTTGGGAACACGTGCACACCCAGCTCGCCGCCGACCGCGCGCGCCTGCCGCAGTACCTCTCCGGCCTGAAGCCGTCGACCCCCAACCAGTACATGCTGGGCGACGGCCGCGTCTTCGACGCGGAAGGCGACCTGTACGGCGCCCGCTGGCTGCCCTATCCCGACCTCAAGGGCGGCGGCGTCATCCCGCAGCAGTTCGGCTGAGCGGCCGGCCGATGCCCGGGAAGGCGTGCGTGGGCTGGTTGGCGTAGCGCTTCATCTTCAGGGTCAGGCGGGCGCCGGCCCCCGGCGCCAGGCGCACGGTTACGGCCGATTCGTCCAGGGAAGTGGCGCTGCCGTCCACCTGTACCGCGGTGAACTGGTGCTCGGCGTAGGCGCCAGCCTGCAGGACCAGGGCATGACGGCGCACGGGGCTCAGGTTGACCAGCGTGACCGTAACCTCGTCGCCGCTCATCGAGTCGACGAGCGACGCCACGTCCTCGGGAATGCCGGGACGGCCGCGGTCCAGGTCGAAGTAGCGCACGCGGGTGTGCCAGGCGACGCCGATGTGCCGAGACGGCAGGCCGCCGAGCATCAGCTCGACCAGTCGCCAGATGCAGGCTCCGGGATTCATGGAGTTCATGCTCTCCGAGAGCCGCGTGTCGGGCGTCGTGGTGTCGTCGCGCATGCGCTGCACGGTCTCGCGCAGCGCGGCAAGTTCCCCGGAGAGCGCCGTGACCGGGTAGTCGGGATCGTCTCCCGACAGGTAGGCGCCCCACGGGCTGCGCCGCGCCAGCGTCCGGTCGCGCTCGTCCATCGACCAGTAGAAGATCTCCAGAGCGCCGTGGTCGTACGGGTCGGGGGAGAATTCGTACCAGCCGTCGTCGCCGTGCTTCTGCGGGTACTGCAGCGTGCCGTCGATCTCCTTCGCGTGGGCGCTGACCGCCTGGATGTTGCGCCGCCACACGTCCACGTAGCGCCGGTCGCCGGAGACGAGCAGAGCGTTGCCGAAGCCGTACGGCGCCAGGGAGCGGAAATACGCCTTGTGGTCCCAGCCGTACACCGCGCCCCACCAGCGGCCGCCGGTGCCGCCGCCGATGGTGCCGTCCAGGCCGACGTTGCTGGGCATGATGCCGCCGTTCTCGTCCGCGCGCTCCACCCATGCGTCGGCGTACTCCAGGATCCAGTCGCGGTACTTGGCCTCGCCCGTGCACAGGTACGCGTTCAGCGCCATCACGGTGACCGCCAGGTTGCACGGGGTGTCGCCGGTCACGTCCTGGTAGATGGAGAAGTGATCGACGTAGTCCTGCCAGGTGCGGTGCCAGCGCAGCGGTGTGAAGCGCCCCTCGCACTCGAACGGGTCGCCTCCCCAGTCGACGGGGGTGGTCCGGCGCAGCACCGGGCCGCGGCTGCCGGTCATCACGCTGCGGATCAGGCGGTGCTTTTGATCGTAGTTGGCGGCGCCGGGGTCCTCGTCCATGTAGAAGCCCGCGTAGCGGCGCATGCGCGCCTGGTAGGTCGGGTCCCACGGCTCGGCCAGGCCCTGCTGGAACAGTCCGTGGAAGCCCTCGGCGTTGTGCACGAAGTCGAAGCTGGTCGGGAACTCCCTGTAGTACATGCCGTCGCGCGCCAGCGGGCACTCGACCGTGCGCGCCTCGGTGTACTGCCGCATGTGGCCCTCGATGCCCTGCCGGTACAGCTCCAGGACCCGCTCCGGGCCGCCCAGCGCGTACAGCTCGGTCCAGCCCGTGACGTTCTCCGCGGCATCGTCGGGGCCGTCCAGCGCGCCCCAGCGCGGGTAGCACAGCAGGTAGCCGCGCTCGTCGAAGTACTTGGCGTAGAACTCCTCGATCGCCTCCGGCAGGGCGGCCATGAGCTGGCGCTCCAGGAGCGCCCAGTGCGGCGCCGCCATCGGCGTGGTCAGTTCCAGGGTGGTCTCGGGCAGGGGGCGGTCGTGCATCCGACCAGTATACCGGGTGCGGACGCGGACTGACGGAGTCGTGTAGCCAATAGGCTATACTCGTGTCGTGGCCATTACGCAACTCGTCCGCGAGTCCCGCAGACGGGCGGGGTTGACGCAGGCAGAGCTGGCTCGGCGCGCTGGCGTGGCGCAGTCGACGGTAGGACGAATCGAGGCGGGGATGCGCGTCCCTTCCACCGACCTGGCGGAACGCCTCGTCCGCGCTGCCGGTTTCGAGATCCGGGTGGCGCTCGGGGAACCGGATCCGGACACCGACTCGATGTTCGAGCGTACGCTACGCCGCACACCGGCCGAGCGGCTGGCGGATGCCTCCAGAGCAGCCCGATTCGTCCTTCGCGGGCGCAGAGCCTTAGACGGCGCGGAACGCGGCGGTGACGGCTGAGGGCGGCTTCGATCCGGTTCGCATGCTCGCGGCGCTGCACGACGTCGGCGTCCAGTTCGTGCTGATCGGCGGCATGGCGGCGGTCCTGCACGGAGACGTGGGTGTGACCGTCGATCTGGACGTGGTCCCGGGGCGGACGCCGGACAACCTGGAAAAGCTGGCGGCTGCGCTTCGGAGGCTTGACGCACGCATCCGCGTCGCGGATGTGCCGGCAGGGCTGGCGTTCGACTGCTCCGCCGGATTCTTCAGGAACCTGTCGGAGGACGCGACGCTGAACCTCACGACTCGCGCGGGCGACCTCGATCTTGCGTTTCGCCCGAGCGGCACTCACGGTTATCCTGATCTGAAGCGGGACGCCGTGGAGATCGAGGCGGCGGAGGGCGTGCGGATTCTCGTCGCCTCGCTGGCGGACGTGATCCGCTCCAAGGAAGCCGCCAACCGGGAGAAGGATCGAACAGCCTTGCCGCGACTACGCCGACTGCGCGACCGAACGCACCGGGACAGCAATCGATCCAGCCTTCAAGGAGACGATAGTGGCTCAATCCGTTGACGTTCAGCAGATTACCGGAACTGCCCGTTCGGTGAGCCAACTGCTCTCGAACAGCCGATATGGCTTGGACTTCTACCAACGGGAGTACAGTTGGCAGGAAATACAGGTCACCGAGCTGATCGATGACTTGGCGACCCGATTCCTCGATCAATACAACGCGTCCCACGCACGAGAACGAGTGGCGTCTTACCGACCGTACTTCCTGGGCCCGATCGTGACTGCACAACGAGACGGCGTTCGCTATCTGGTTGACGGTCAGCAGCGGATCACAACATTGAGTCTTCTGTTGATGTTTCTCCGACATCGCCTCCGTGACGAGCATCCCGATGACGCGAATTCGCTTGACTCTCTCATCTTCTCCTCTACGTTTGGCAAGACAACGTTCAATCTCGATGTGGATGAGCGCAACAGTTGCCTTAGAGCCATCCTCAACGACGAGGTGTACGAGTTCCAGAACGAACCTCAGTCAGTGCGAACCATTGGGCAGAGGTACGAGACAATTTGGTCGTTCTTCCCGGACGATCTGCAGGGAGATCAACTGCCGTATTTCACCGACTGGCTCCAGCATCGGGTGATGTTGGTTGACATCGGTACTCCGGATCAGGACATGGCACTCGAGATCTTCGAAACGATGAACGATCGGGGTCTGCGACTGAATGCCATCGACATGCTGAAGAGTTATCTGCTTGCCAGGGTAGGTGACGAGAATCAGGTACAGATATTGAACGATCGTTGGCGCCGAAGAGTAACGGAGCTTGCCGACGTGGAGAGGAATGCTGACGCGGAGTTCGTCAAGGCTTGGTTGCGAGGCAAGTACGCGAGGACCCAGCGTGATCGGAAGGCACATGCGTCTCCAGGCGACTTCGACATCATTGGCACTGCGTTTCACAAGTGGGTTCGGGACAACGCGAGCGTCATGAGTCTCAGCAGGTCGGAGGACTACCAACGCATCGTCGAACGTGGGTTCCTGCGGCTGAGTAGCCGATACCTTCGGCTGCTCAAGGCATGTCAGACACTCGACTCTGATCTGAAGTCAGTATACTATGTTGGACAGACAGGATTCACACTGCTGTTGCCGGTCGTCTTGGCAGCCATCACGCCGGAGGACGATGACGCAGTTTTTTTTAGAAAGGCAGAGTTGGTCGCGGCCGCGCTCGACATCTTCATCGTGCGACGGATGGTGAACTTCAGCAACTATGGATACTCCACGGTCGCGTACACGATGTTCAATCTCATCAAGGGAATACGAGACAGCCCGATCGCCGAACTCCGTGAGACTCTTGCCGACTGGCTGGAGGGAGAAAGACATCGCCTTGACGGGATCTGTTCCGGTTACTATGGGGCCTTCGGCTTAACTCAGCGCAATCGCAAGTACATCTACTACATTCTCGCACGGATCACGTCATGGCTCGATGGTGAATTGGCAACGGGTGTGACGTTTGCGGACTATGTCGATCGGTCGCGGAAACATCCATTTGAGGTCGAGCACATCTGGTCCGATCATTTCGACCGGTACGCTCGTGAGTTTCGGCACGAACAGGAATTCCAGACACACCGAAACAGAATAGGCGGCCTGCTGCTCCTCCCCAAAGACTTCAATGCTAGCTTTGGCGATATGAAGTACGCGGAGAAGGTACAGCACTACAATTCTCAGAACCCGTTGGCTCGGTCTCTGCACCCACTGGCGTACGAGAATAACCCGAGCTTTGTTGGGCTCTGCGAGACGCATAGGCTTGAGTTCAAGCCGTACGCGACGGAGTTCACCAGAGCGGACATTGATGAGCGGCAGAGACTCTATCAGCAGTTGGCGGAGATCGTATGGGATCCGGCGAGACTAGGCTTGACTTGACATGATGGGCAAGACGCAGCGCATTCGTTCTTGCGTGCGCCGACACGAGGGACTCCATGCATCTGAGTAGGAGCCGCGAGGCATACGCGTTGGCGCTCAAGCTGCTGCCCGGCGGCGTCAACAGCCCGGTGCGGGCGTTTCGGCGCGTCGGCGGGGACCCGATCTTCTTTCGTAGCGGCTCAGGAAGCCGCTGTATCGACCTGGACGGCAACCAATACACCGACTACTGCCTGTCGTGGGGGCCGCTCATCCACGGGCACGCGCCCGCGGCGGTGGTGGAGGCGGTGCGCCGCGCGGCAGCCGACGGGCTGTCGTTCGGGGCCTGCCACGAGCGCGAGCTGGAGCTGGCGGAGCTGGTGCTGGGCGCGGTGTCCGGCCGGCGGCGGATGCGGGCGGTGAGCTCCGGCACCGAGGCGGTCATGACGGCGGTCCGCATCGCGCGCGCGGCCACCGGCAGGGAGCTGGTGGTCAAGTTCGACGGCGGCTACCACGGCCACGCCGACGGCATGCTGGTCAGGGCCGGCTCCGGGCTCGCCACCCAGGCGATCGCCGACTCGGCCGGCGTGCCGGAGGCCGTCGCGGCGACCACGGTGGTGGTGCCGTTCGACGACGAGTCGGCGATCGAGGCCGTGTTCGCGGAGCTGGGCAGCCGGATCGCCGCAGTGGTGATGGAGTCGCTGCCGGCCAACAACGGGCTGCTGCCGCAGCGGCCCGAGTATGTCCGGCTGGTGGAATCGCTGGCGCGGCGCGCCGGAGCCCTGCTGGTCCTGGACGAGGTGATCTCGGGCTTCCGGCTGCGCTACGGCAGCTACGGCGAGGGGCTCGGACTCGACGCCGACCTGCTCACCTTCGGCAAGGTGATCGGTGGGGGAATGCCGCTGGGTGCGGTGGTCGGAGCGCCGGAGTTGATGGACCTGCTGGCCCCGGACGGCGCGGTCTACCAGGCCGGGACCCTGAGCGGCAATCCGCTGTCGATGGCGGCCGGGATCGCGGCGTTGCAGGCGTTGCGCGACGACCCGCCGTACGAGCGGCTGGAGCAACTCGGCGCCGGACTCGACGCCGCGATCGCCGGTCTCGGTCGCGGCGACGTGCAGATCGGGCGGGCCGGCTCGATCGCCTGGCTCTACCTGGCGTCGGGAGATCTGCCCCGCCGCACCGACGGTATCGATCCGGCGGCGGTCGAGCGGTTCGGTTCGCTGCACCGGCCGCTGCTTGAGCGGGGCCATTACCTGCCTCCGTCCGCCTACGAGGTGCTGTTCCTGAGCACCGCGCACACGGCGGAGCAGATCGAGGCGCTGGCCGCCGACCTCGGTGAGCTGTTGGAGACGGCGGAAGGGTAAGCCGGCCGGGCGCACCCGGTGGACGGCGCTGCCAATGGCCGCGTCCGCCGATCCACGCCGATATTCGTTAACGGAGTGACGATGGACACCGATTCCCGCACCAAACTGCTCGCCGACGTCGAGGCATTCTGCCGGGAGGTTCGTCCGGTCGAGGACCTCTGCTACCTGGAGCACCGTTTCAACGACCAGGCCATCGAGCTTGCGCGCAAGCACGACATCCTGGGCCTCAACGTGCCGGTCGCCTACGGCGGACGCGGCGCCGACCTGCGTACGTACGTCGACGCGCTGGCGCGCATCGGCCGGGAGGGGACGGGCGTGCGCACGCTGTTCTCCGGCCACTGCTCGATCGGCCAGACGGTGCTGATCGAGTGGGGGAACGAGGCGCAGAAGCGGCAGGTGCTTCCGGAGACCGCCGCCGGCCGCGCGATCATGGCGTTCGGCCTCACCGAGCCCGAGGCCGGATCGAACCCGCGCGAGATGCAGATGACCTACCGGCGCGAGGGCGACCGTTTCCTGCTCAACGGCGTGAAATACCTGATCTCCAACGGCAGCATCGCCGACCTGATCGTGGTGTTCGCCTACCCGGAGCCCACCGGCGATCCGGCGGCCGACAAGGCGCGGCGGTTCAGTGCCTTTCTGGCCGCGACCGACCAGGAGGGCATCGAGCGGGAGATGATGACCGCCAAGGTGGGGCTGCCGACCAGCGACACCTCGATGTTCGAGCTCACCGACTACCCCGTGCCGGTGGAGAACCTGCTGGGCGCGGAAGGGCAGGGGCTGACCATCGCCATGCAGACGTTGCGCGCCGGGCGGCTGAGCGTGGCGGCCGGCTGCCTGGGCGTGATCGAGGACTGCCTGGAAGAGGCGTGCGCCTACGCCAAGGAGCGCTCACAGCACGGCAAGCCGATCGCTCGCCACCAATTGGTGCAGGAGCATATCGCCACGATCGAGCTGGCCCGGCAGGCCTCGGAGAGCCTGATCCACACCGCGGCGGACGCCAAGCAGGCCGCCTATGACAACCCCGATGACGCTGCCCTGATGGCGCGCGTCGACCTGCTGGTTGCGGAGGCCAAGCTGTTCGCCTCCGACGCTGCGTTCCGCGCGGCCGACAGCGCCATGCAGGTGTTCGGCGGACGCGGCTACTCGGAGCTGTTCCGTCCGGGGCGGCACTGGAAGGACGTGCGCGTCTGCCGCATCTACGAGGGGACCGACGAGATCCTCAAGCTCAAGGTGGCGGCCGGGGTCCTCGGCAAGGAGTACGAGGCGTACCGCTGAGCGAGCCTGCGGCGCTACGCCTGCGCGGCGAGCTGGGTCCGGAACCCCTCCCACGCGCTGGCGATCACCTTGCCGGCGGAGGCTTCGATCAGGGCGGCGCCGACCGGTTTGAGCAGCCCCCCGAGTTCGTCCACGGTCGCCGTCCAGGTAACGTCGGTGCCGTCGGCGGCCTCGTCCACCTCAAACGTGGTGGTCACCGCCGCCATCGACCCGATCCCCTTGCTGCGGATGCCGAGCACCAGCCGCGGCTCCGCACGCTGCTGCACGTCGATCGTGGTCGACAGCGATCCGGTCAGGAACGACAGACCGGGCCTCACTTTGCAGGTGACGTGATCCTCGCTGGTACGTGACGCCGACGACAGGCCCGGAATCGCGCCGGCCAGGAAGGAGAGGTCGGACAGCCGCCGCCACACGTCGTCGGCGGGCTGCGTGAAGCGCTCCACGCCCGACAGCTCGATCATGGCGCCTCCCGCTCGACCACCACGCCGCACGCCTCGCCGCCGCCGATGCACAGCGCCGCGACGCCGCGCACGGCGCGACCGGCCGGCAGCGCGGCAAGACCGTGCAGCAGCGTGATAAGGATGCGGGCGCCGCTGGCCCCGATCGGATGCCCCAGCGCCACGGCGCCGCCGTCCACGTTGCAGCGACCGCCGTCGATGCCCAGGTCGCGCTCCACGGCCAGGTTGCCGACGGCGAACGCCTCGTTGATCTCGAACCGGTCGACGTCGTCGATCGCCACGCCGGCCCGGTCCAGGATCGGCGGTATCACCTGCGCCGGCGCCACCAGGAAACGGGCGGGCGCGGCCGCCACGCTGCCGTGCGCGACCAGCGTGGCGAGCGGCGTGATGCCCAACTCGGCCGCGCGGCGGTCGGTCATGACCACGCAGGCGGCTGCGCCGTCGTTGAGCGACGACGCGTTGGCGGCGGTGATCGTGCCGTCGGCGGCGAAGGCGGGACGCAGCGTGGTCATCTTGTCGAAGTCGGCGCGGCCCGGTTCCTCGTCGGCCGTGACGGAGCGGCCGGCTCTCGCCTCGACCGGGACGACCTCGGCGTCCCAGCGTCCGCTGCGCTGAGCGTCCAGTGCGCGTCGGTAGGACCGCGCCGCGTAAGCGTCCTGAGCGGCGCGGTCGATGCCGTACTCGCGTGCGATCAGCTCGGCGGCGTCCCCCATGTGGAAGTCGTTGTACACGTCCCAGAGCCCGTCGACGATCACGCTGTCGGCGGCCTGCTGGTGGCCGTAGCGGAAGCCGCGGCGGGCGCCGGACAAGAGGTACGGGGCGTTGGACATGCTCTCCATGCCGCCGGCCACCGCGATGCCGGCGTCACCGGCCAGCACGGTGCGTGCGGCCAGGATCACCGCCTGCAGTCCCGACCCGCACACCTTGTTGACCGTCGTGCAGGGAACGGCTTCCGGGAGCCCGGCGCCGATCGCGGCCTGCCGGGCAGGCGCCTGGCCCGCGCCGGCGGTGAGGACCTGGCCCATGAAGACCTCGTCCACGTCCTGCGGGGCGATGCCCGCGCGGCGCACCGCCTCGCCGATCGCCGTCGCGCCCAACCGTGGGGCGGACACCGACGCCAGCGCGCCGCCCAGCGCGCCGATCGGGGTACGGCAGGCCGCGGCTATCACGGCGTGTTCGGCGGGCATATCCTGAGGCGCAGTCTGTCGGAACCCCGCTTTCGCGGCAAGTCCGACGGGGGCGGTGTCGGTCCGAGCAGGTCGATCCTTACCCGAGCATCGGGGTCCGGGTACGCGTTACATTGTCGGCGTGAAACCTCCACGGTTCGCCGATCTGGGGCTGCCGGGTGGCGACATGGTCGATGAGCGGCTGACCGACCTTGCCTCCGGTCGTACCAGCGCCGCCAGCCTGCTGGTATCGCTGGCGGCCCCACGTCTTCGCCGTGAGGGCGTCCCGGTCACGAACACCCAACCTGACCCTGAGCTGCAGCTCTATCGGCTGCTCTCGTTCACCGAAGCGACGTGGACCTCCACGCCGACGACGATGCGGTGTTCCGCGACATCCAGCGCATCAAGGACACGGAGCATCTGAACGTGGAGCTCGTGCTCTCACGCACGGCGATCCTCGATGCGGTGGGTGCCTTCCTCGACTCCATTGGGTCGAGGTTGAGCCGTCAGCCCGAAGACACTCCTGTCGCACGGAGCAGGGTTTCCTGCACGAGCAACTCGTGCGATGTCGACAAGGCAAGGGCACTTTCGAACTCGAACACCCCAAGCGTATTGTCCGGGAACGATCGCGGTGAAACCGCCGTTGTTGCATGTGACCGCCCAGATCGAAGAAGATGTTGTGGGTCGTGGCACCTTGGGGTATCGTCCTCTATTCGTCAAGACACGTCCGTGGTCCACGACGTAACGGCCGAACTTATTCGAGATATAGTGAGTGACATCATGCATGAATCATCAAGCTGCGGCGCCATTCTCATCGTCATCGATGGGTGCCGTCCGGACGGTATCCAACAGGCGGACACCCCGAACATCGATTCGCTGATCGCGCGCGGGGCGTACACGTTCAGTGCACAGAGCGTCGTTCCATCCGCCACGTTACCGTGCCACACCTCGATGTTTCGGGGCGTAACGCCCTTACGGCACGGCATCACGACCAATACATGGGTGCCGATGGTGCGCCCGGTGCCGAGCATCGCCGAGTCCGCGCATGCGATGAACAGGGAAACGGCGTTCGTCTACAACTGGGAACAGCTTCGCGATCTGGCGGCGCCGGGCTCACTCGATTTCTCCTACTTCAGGGAGAACCTCGACGACCCGGAGGGCGACCTGACGATGGCGCAGATCGCAGCACAGCATCTGATTGCGGATCAGCCGGACTTCTGCTTCCTGTACCTGGGCATCGTTGACATCGTGGGGCATCGGCACGGGTGGATGTCTGCGGAGTACATCGAACAGATCGGCGTCGCCGACCGGGCGATCGGCATGGTGCTGGAGCAACTCGAAGAGGCGAAACTCCTGGACCGCTACTTCATCCTCGTCCAGAGCGACCACGGCGGCCACGAAAAGACCTATGGGACGGACCTGCCCGAGGACGTGACGATTCCGTGGATCGCAGCGGGTGCGAACGTGCGGCATCCCGGCGACATCACGGGGCCGGTACGCATCTTCGACACCGCACCGACCCTCGCGCATGTGCTCGATCTGCCGTTATCGAGCGATTGGGAGGGACGGCCGATCGAGCAGATCTTCTAGCGTGGTCGATGGCGCGGGCAGCCACGGCGCGAGCTTGCCGGCGGCGTGGTTTCTCCTCACCATGCCGCGCCATGAGCGACCATCCCCTGAGTGAGGCCACAAGAGCCCACTTCACCTACCGCGGCGCACAGCTCAACGAGATCTCGTTCCCACTCGGTGGGATCGGAGCCGGCTGCATCGGCTTGGCGGGCAACGGCCGGCTGATCGACTGGGAGATCTTCAACCGGCCCGCCAAGGGCAGCGTGAACGGCTTCAGCCACTTCGCCGTCAAGGCGGAGCGCGCCGGTGAGGTGGTGGACGCGCGGGTGCTGCACGGCGACCTGACCGGACCGCTGTCCGGCAGCATGCGCTCCACCTGGCTGGACAGCTTCGGCTTCGGCCCGATGCGCGCGACCCTGGGCGGCCTGCCTCACTTCGCGGAGGTCGAGTTCGAGGGCACCTTCCCGGTAGCGACGCTCACCTTCCGGGACGGGAAATTCCCGGGCACGGTCACCCTGCGCGCCTTCAACCCCTTCATCCCCGGCAACGCCGACGACTCCAGCATTCCCGCGGCCTGCTTCGAGGTGCACGTGACCAATCCCGGCGGCGACGACCTGGACTACACCGTCGCGCTGGCGGTCTCGAACCCGGCCCGCTCAGGATCGCTCAACCGCGCCCGGCGCGACGGCGCGGCGCAACTGCTCACGCTGGCGGCGAGCGACATCGCCGACGATCACCCGAGCAGCGGTGACCTCACCATCGCCACCGACTGCGCCGGCGTCAGCTACCAGGAGTGCTGGTTCCGCGGCATGTGGTTTGACGACCTGACCATCTACTGGCACGACTTCACCGCGCCGGGCGGTTTCCAGAATCGCAGCTATCCGGAGCCGGGCGCAGCGGGCCACGGGTTCGGGGTAGGCGACACCGGCGTGCTGGCGGCCACGCTCGGCGTCCCGGCGGGGGAGACGTGCACCGCGCGATTCGTGCTGACCTGGAGCTACCCCAACTGCGTCAACTACTGGCACCCGGTGGGGGCCGAGGGCGAACAGCGCGACGGGCCGCCGCCGGAGCTCATTCACGCGGAATGGCGCAACCACTACGCGACCCGGTTCCCGGACTCCGCGGCCAGCGCCGTCTACTGCCTGCGCGAATGGGAGCGGCTGCATGACCGGACCGTGGCGTTCCGCGACGCCCTGTATGCCTCAAGCGTTCCCGTCCCCGTGCTCGATGCAGCGGCCGCCACCCTGTCGGTGCTCAAGAGCCCGACCGTCCTGCGGCTGGAGGACGGCACCTTCTACGGCTTCGAGGGGGTGCGCGTCGAGCAGGGCTGTTGCGAGGGAAGCTGCACCCACGTGTGGAACTACGCCTGCGCGCTGCCGTTCCTGTTCCCGGACCTGGAGCGCTCGATGCGCGACGCCGACTTCCGCTACAACGCCGGCGCCGACGGCGGCATGTCGTTCCGCCTGCAGCTTCCGCTCGGGCGGGAGCGGCTCGGCTTCCGGCCCTGCGCGGACGGCCAGTTCGGGGGCGTGATCAAGGCCTACCGCGACTGGAAGATCTCCGGCGACTCGGAGTGGCTGCGCGGCCACTGGGAGACGATCAAGCGGAACATCTCGTTCGCCTGGGCCGAGAGCAACCCCGACCGCTGGGACGCCGACCGCGACGGCGTGCTGGAGGGACGCCAGCACCACACCCTGGACATGGAGCTGTTCGGCCCCAACTCCTGGCTCACCGGCTTCTACCTGGCGGCCTTGGCCGCGGGCGCCGAGATGGCCGAGCACTTCGGCGAAGCGGACACGGCGGCGGAGTACCGCGCGCTGTTCGCGCGCGGCAAGGGGTGGGTGGACGCCAACCTGTTCAACGGCGAGTACTACCAGCAACGGATCGACCTCACCGACCGCTCGATCCTGCAGGCGTACTCCGGCGGCGCCGCGGAGAGCTATCGCGGCGGACGTTCCTCGGTGTGGAACTACTGGGACGACGAGCACGGCCAGATCAAGTACCAGGTGGCCGAAGGGTGCGCGATCGACCAGGTGCTTGCGCAGTGGCACGCGAACGTCTTCGGCCTGGGCGAGGTGTTCGATCGCGAGCAGACCCGCTCGGCGCTGGCCGCCATCTACCGCCACAACTTCAAGCGGTCGTTCCGGGACCACTTCAACCCGGCGCGGCTGTACGCGGTCGACGACGAGGCCGGCACCATCATCTGCTCCTATCCGCGCACGCTGCCGGTGGTACCGATCACCTATGCGCAGGAGACCATGCACGGCTTCGAGTACCAGGCGGCCTGCCACATGATCCAGGAGGGAATGCTGGCCGAGGGGGTGGAGCTGGTGAAGGCGGTGCGCGACCGCTACGACGGCAGCCGCCGCAATCCCTGGAACGAGATCGAGTGCGGCAACAACTACGCGCGCTCGATGGCCGCCTTCGCGCTGCTGCCGGCGTACTCGGGGTTCGAGTTCGACGCCGTAAAAGGCCACGTCGGGTTCAGCCCCAAGGTGGCGGACACGCCGTTCACGGCGTTCTGGAGCTTGGGCTCCGGCTGGGGCACCTGCACGCTGGATGCGGCGGAGATCAGGCTCCAGGTCGAGTCGGGCGAGCTGTCGCTGTCCAGCTTCGCCAGCGATCGGCTTGCCGGCGGCACGGTCACCGGCGTGCGGGTGGGAGAGGTCGCACCTTCGTTCCGCGCGGAGGGCGCCACGGTGGTCTTCGCTGAGCCGGTGTGCGTAACCGCCGCAGCACCGCTCGCCATCTCGCTGGCAGTGAGCGTCTGATGGCGACCGATGCCGCGCTGAGGTGGCCGGTCGGGCAGGGGAGCGGTAGCGGCGAGGCCACGGGGATCGAGCTTGCCGCGAGCATCGACATCCGCC
>JAPOQV010000651.1 GCA_026710565.1 Spirochaetaceae bacterium
GCACTCCCCGGAACTGGAGCGTGGCCCGCGCCCGCCGCGAGCTGCAGGGGCTGTCCGATCCGTCGCCGGCGGCGCGGGAGGCTCTGCGGCAGCTCGACGCGGCGTGGCAGGAAGGGACGCGCCCGCTGGTCAGCCGCTATCCCGACGGGCGCTCGTTCAAGCAGGAGTGGGCGGACGTGCGCGACATCGCCAAGGGGCTGGCGCTGGCTCTGGATGCCGAGGCAGCCGTGGGCGAGGCGTTCACCCTGGGCGGCCTGCTCACGGTGTGGGAGGATCTGGTTCCGGCCCTGGCCGAGCGCCTCGGCGCCGGCTATGCCGAGGTGCGCATGCCGTCCCCGAACTACTTCGAGTTCGACCGGACCAAGGTGAGCGAGCTCCTCGGCTACACGCCCGATCACGACTTCTGGAGCACGCTGGACGCGGCCCTCGCCATCCGCGCGGGACGCGAGACCGACGTGGTCCCCACCGGTGTCCGTTACGGCAGCGCGGATTCGGTCGGCCGCTGACATTCCGGGAGTGCGATCTCAACGATGTCAGCGATACGCTTCTCTTCGATGCAGGACGCGAACGACGATGATTCCCTGATCAACACGGAGGATTGCACGAAGGTTGCCAACTCGTAGCCGAAAATTGCCTTTCCACCGACCGGCAAGGGCTCGCACGTCGCCCGTGCCGCCTTCAGCGAATCGATCGAGCGCTTCCACGACCCGCCGCCGATCGTTTTGCGCCAGGCTCTCCAGGTCCTTGTAGGCCTTGTTGGTGTAGTGGACCGTCACAGTCCGAGGCGCGCACGTACGCGGGCGGCCGTGACAACTCGGCCCGCTTCCACGTCGCGCTCCCCGTCCTCGATTGCGGCCGCTTCCCCGTCGGTCACCGGTTCATCGTCGTCGGGCGCGTGCGCAAGTGCCGCGGCCACGGGGTCGGGTAGGGAAAGGGCGGACAACCCTTCCAGTACACGCTTCGCGGTTTCCAGCTCGCTCTCCGGCAGGCGGTCCACCAACTGGTGAATGTGTTCCTTCGTGGTCACGTGGCGCCCCTCGTACAGGGGTACCAAGTACGAGTCGACGCCGTCAAACCGCGCCCAAAGAACGCGTTAGGGTCGTCCGGTAGTTCTGCTCCAGGTTGACCCAGAACGCTGCCGGTATGCCGAGAGCCTGCTCCAGGCGGAGAGCAGTGTCGGAGGTGATCGCCTTCGTCCCTTGGACGATCTCGTCTACGGCGTGCTCGGGTCGTCCAAGAAGTGCCGCAAGCTCCGTCCGGCTCATGCCTCGGGAGGCGATCTCGTCGGCGAGTGTCTCTCCCGGCGGGATGGCGAGGTCCGAGTAGACTTCGCGGCGGTCGTCAATCGTCATCGTGGTGCTCACTTCCTCGACGATAGCACTCGCCCGCGCCGAAGCCGACCGCTCCCGCTTCCATGCTTCCATGCAGCGCCAGGCGGACGGCGATCAGATCTCGTTTGTGGAGGGCATGCGCCTGCTGGCAGGGGCGTCGGCGGATCTTCGCCGGGAAGATCTGGCGGAGGCCGACCGCCCGTGGGTGCAGATGACCGCCGGCGCGGATCTGCGCAGGCTGTTGGACGGGCTGCGCCGGCCGGGCACCCTGGAGCAGCGCGAGCCGGCGGGCACCGAAGGGCTGCGGGGGACCCTGCGCCCTATCAGCGGCTTCGTGTTTCCCGGCGACGCCAGCCGGGCGCACAAGCTGGACGGCATCGCGGACGTCGAGCTGGTGGAGGGCGACCTGCGCGACTACGCCGGCGGACTCGTAGCCGAGCTACTCGGAGAGGGAGCGGGCCAGGAGGCGCCCGTCGAGCAGGTATCGATACAGCGTCAAGGCGAGGCGCTCGTCCTGCTGCTCCAGCCGGCCCCGGACGGCCGGCGTCAGCATCATCGCGCGGCAGGGCTCGTCCGCCACCACCGATGCCGCCTGCTGGTCCAAGGCGCCCGGCCAGATCGCGTCGCCGCGGCCGCGCTGATAGAGGCGTTCGCCCGCGGCGTCATGGGCGGAGGCCGATCCGGACAGCAGCAGTTGCAGACCCTCGAGCGGAGCGTCCGGTCCCGCCAGGACCTCGCCGGGCGCATACTGGCGGGGAGGCAGCCAGGGGGCCAGGGCCTCCAGCAGGTCCTCGAACCGGGTCTGGCTCTCCAGGTACTGCTCCAGGTCGTCGGCGGAGTGCTCCAGCAGCGAGGCGCGCCGCTCGTCCCCGGTGTCCACTTCCGCCTTCCATGCCGCGAGGACCAGGTCCTCGCAGCGCTCCAGGGCGCGGTCCGCATTCGGTTCCATCAGGAGCTCCGCGGCTGCGGAGGGCGTCAGGTTGCGCCCGAGCCCCGCCTGCAGCTTCTCGGACACGGCGCTCAGGACGATCGTTACCCCGGCCGCTTCCGCCGTCTGCAGGAACCGGGCAAGCACGTTCACCGCCGAGAAGTCGAAGCCGGAGACGGCGCCGAAGTCCAGCAGAAGACAGACCGGACGCTCGGCGCCGCGCAGGGACTGCCTGAGGTGATCGGCCAGCGAGGAGGCGCTGCCGAAGAACAGGTAGCCGCGCAACTTGTAGGCATGCACCCGCTCTCCCTCCACCATCAGGATGGCGCGATCGGGGATCGGACGCACCTTGCTGCTCTCCCGGTCGCATGCGGTGAACCGCGCCTGAATCGGGTCCACGCGGCTGAGACGTACGGCGAAGAACACCAGGGTGGCGATCATGCCGACGGCGACGCCTTCGATCAGTCCGAAGGCCGTGATCACGATCGCGATCAACAGGATGATCCCGTACTCCGACCAGGGGAGGCGCGCGCGGCTCTTCACCAGGCCCTCGTCCAGCATGCCCAGGCCAGCGAATATCAGGATTCCGCCGACCAGTCGCGCCGGAACGATCTCAAGCATGCCGTCGCCCAGCAACAGGGCTGCGCCGATGACTCCGGCGGCGACCAGGCCCGTCAGGCGCGTGGAAGCGCCGAGCAGCTTGCTGCGCAGGGACGCCGGCACCACGATGGTCGCCACCGTACCGCCGCCCAGGCCGGCGATCACGCTGGCGACCCCGGACACCCGGAACTCCCGGTCCCAGTCCAGCTCCTGGCCGGCGGCCAGCTCCAGGCCGGCCACGTTCATGATCACGCAGATGAAGGCGATCAGGATCAGCGTCAGCAGGTGCGGGATCCGCGCCGCCAGAGCCGCCCACTCGACCTGCGCCAAGTCGGCGGGACCCAGCGGCGGCCACAGGCCGCCGTCCGCCGTGCTGGTGAGCAGCAGGCCCGCCGCGCGGGCCTCGTCCCCGCTCACGCCGGTGGCGGCGAGCACGAGGTGGTAGGCGCCGACGGCCAGCACGACGCTCACCGGCAGGATCAGGGGGTTGCCCCAGCGCTTGATCGCCAGGTAGAGGGCGATCCCATAAGCCGCGCCCGGTCCCCACTGCCACAGCACGGACGGCTCCAGGAGCGTCGGGATCGACCGCACGTCCGCCTCCGCGCCCATCAGGGACAGGGCACCCAGGCAGACGGCAAGGCCGATGCCGGCCACGAATCCCGCCGTCACCGGGTAGGGGATGAAGCGCACCAGGTTGGCGAGCCGGAACCGTCCGAGCAGGAAAAAGCCCACGCCGGTGGCCACCGCGCTGATCATCAGGGCGCCGGCGGCGGTGACGAACCGCGCTTCGCCATCGGCGTCCAGTGACGCGCCGATCGTCGCCATCGCGATCACCAGAGCGGGCGACAGCCCCGCGATCGTCCCGCGGAAGCCGCTGGCCAGGGCGAAGATGAGACACGCCGCGAAGTTCCCGAACAGCACCATGCCGACGCCCTGCGAGGACCAGGGAGCCAGCGCTCCCGAGAAGATCAGGCTGCCGAAGGCGATCTGGGCGACCAGCAGACCCAGCCCGGAGGTGAGACCGGCCGACACTGCGGGAATGGTCTTTGCGGAGAGCAGGTCGGCGCGCAACTCGGACGCGAGTGCACGGAGCGGCGCCGTCGCTTCGTTCATGCGGAGGTCAGGATATCATCGAGGCGAGGGATCCATCCGGTATGAAGCGATTGGTTCCGCAATAGCCGGGAGACTCGGCCGACCCCTCCGCCTTCCGTGCACAATCGGGGTCCATGGGCGTGCGACTGACGCCGGCCGGCCACCTGCGCTGGGAGCCGGAACCCGCAGCGGAGAAGCCTGCGTCCGGCCTGGCTCCCGTGCTGGACGCCTTTCGGAGCGACTGGCGCGGCGCCCTCTTCACCCTGGCGGCGGAGAAACCGCCAGCGCAGGAGATCCCCTGCCTGCGCTACTGGCAGCGGCTTGCGGAGCACTACCTGACCGGGCTCTGCCACCTGCCCGAGGACGCCGAGCAGGCGGCGGTCGAGCCGCCGGGCGACGCGCTGCTCTCCACCTGGGCCCTGAACGCTCCGCCGATGGAGGGTGGGGAGTACCTCTCGACGGACCTCCTGCGGCGCCTGTGGGAGCAGCTCGACGCGTGGGTGCGGGACGCTGCCGCGTCCGCGGGAGGCGTGGCCGCCCTGCTGCGCGCGCGGGCGCCGCGCTGGCGGCAGGTGGGACGGGTCTGCTTCCATCTCGCGGAGAACCGGAACGACGCGGAGCGGCCGTTCGCGTTTCTGGCCACCTATGCGTCCGGCTTCGGCGCCGGGGGGCGACTCAAGCACCTGCCGTTGCGCAACGCCCTGCAGCAGTACGCGGGGGCGAGGGACCGCGCGGCGCTGATCAACCTGCTGTCGCCGGTGGAGGAGGCGGCCAAGGCGTGCGACTGGGTGCGGGAGCTGGCCGACTCCGGCGACCTCTACCGCCCGCTGGCCTGGACGCCCGAGCATGCCTATCGCTTCCTGCGCAGCGTGCCCGACCTGGAACACGGCGGCCTCT
The DNA here is from genome assembly GCA_026710565.1 of Spirochaetaceae bacterium. The sequence goes on from JAPOQV010000651.1 coordinate 4,849, forward strand.
CGGTGCGGGTCCCCAACTGGTGGCGCAAACGGCAGCGGCCGCAGGTGTCGGTGACGATCGGCAGCACGACGCCGCCGCGGGTGGGCGCCGACGCGGTGCTGGACTTCAACGTCGAGGTCGCCCTGGGCGACAGCCCGGTGTCGGCCGAGGAGCTGGAGGCGCTGCGCGGCGCCGGCGACGGCCTGGTGCTGCTCCGCAACCAGTGGGTGGAGGTGGACGGCGAGCGGCTGGGGCAGGCGATCGCGCACTGGGAGGCGCTGCGGCGCAGCGCCGGCGGTGAGGAGATCTCGTTCATCGAGGGCATGCGCCTGCTGGCGGGGGCCTCGGCGGACCTGCGGCAGGGGGGCCCGGCGGGGGCCGGGGCGGCCCGGGGGGCGGGGGCGGGCGGGGGCCGCCCCCGGCGGGCGCC
>JAPOQV010000652.1 GCA_026710565.1 Spirochaetaceae bacterium
CAGCACATGCCTCACCCCCGGCCCCCGGCGGGCGCCGCGGGCTTCGTGCTCGCCAAGGGGTGGATGTCTTGGAGCCAGTCCGGCGAGGGGGAGATCCGGAAGAACCTGATCGAGGCGGAACTAGTGGACTGCATGGTCGCGCTGCCGGGCCAGCTCTTCTACTCGACGCAGATACCGGCCTGCCTCTGGTTCCTTGCCCGCCGCCGGTCGCGGCGCGGAGAAGTCCTCTTCATCGACGCCCGCAAGCTGGGCCGCATGGTCGATCGCACGCACCGCGAGCTGACCGACGACGACATCGGTCGTATCGCCGGGACCTACCACGCCTGGCGCGACGGTGCAGACGCCTACCAAGACCTTCCGGGTTTCTGCAAGAGCGCGTCGCTGGATGAGGTCCGCGGGCACGGCCACGTGTTGACGCCGGGCCGTTATGTCGGCGCGGAGCCCCAACCCGACGACGGGGAACCGTTCGAGGAGAAGATGCAGCGCCTGGTCACGGAGCTGGAAGCGCAGCAGGCCGAGGGAGCGCGGCTCGATGCCGCCATCGCCGAGAACCTGAAGGCGTTGGGTTTCGGAAGCAAAGCGTCGTGAGCAACTCCGACGAGAGGCGCTGGCAACAGCGGCTCGACAATTTCGGGATGGCTCTCGCCCAACTGACGGACGCTTGCAAGCGCGAGCGTTACGACGACCTGGAGCGGGCGGGCCTGATCAAGACGTTCGAGTTCTGCTTCGAGCTGGCATGGAAGGTCCTCAAGGACCTGCTCTTCTACGAAGGCCATGATGAGAAGGTGCCGCGCGCGGTCATCCGCAAGAGCTTCGAGGCCGACTACGTCGACGAGAACGACTGCGAGACCCTGCTCGACGCGCTCGACAAGCGCAACCTGTTGAGTCACACGTACTGGAGCGCCGTGGCTCAGGAAGCGGCGACCCTGATCAAGGAACGCTACCACCCAGTCCTGCTGCGACTTTACCGGACTCTGGACGCCAAGCGGACACCATGACGGACGGTCTCAAGGACGCGCATCGTGAGGCGATCATCGCCACGATCGCAGCCAATGAACGCGTGGAACGGGCTGTGTTGTTCGGTTCTCGGGTGACGGGGACCAACACCGTGTCGTCGGACGTTGACATCGCGTTGTTCGGAGACCGGCTGACGCTCACGGATCAGGCCCGTCTCGCAGCGGCGCTTGACGAGATTCCGATGGCGCAGTCCGTCGATCTGCTGCTGTACGAGTCGATCAACAGTTCGACGCTTCTCGACCACATCCAGGCTCACGGAGTTGAGCTTTACGCCTCTCAAGAGCCGGGCCGTGGCCACGGTACGCAATCTGCCTGGACCGAACATTCGTGCAGCGCCGGTAGAGGATGGGTCGAGTTGCCGTTGGGCAACGTGATCGAGCTCAAGCGTGGCTACGACCTGCCCGGACGAGAGCGCCTGCCCGGACCGGTGCCCGTCGTGTCTTCATCAGGTGTCACTGGCTATCATCGGGAGAGCAAGGCCCCAGGCCCGGGCGTTGTGACCGGCCGGTACGGCACCCTGGGTGAGGTCTACTTCATCCAGGGTGATTTCTGGCCACTCAATACGACGCTTTACGTTCGCAACTTCAACGGAAACGACCCGAGATTCATCAGTTACCTTCTGCGCGGGCTCGATTTCTCCGGTCATTCCGACAAGGCGGCGGTGCCGGGGCTCAACCGGAACCACCTGCACGAGGAGCCTGTCGGTATCCCAACGGACGTTCGCGAACAGCGCTCCATCGCGCACGTCCTGGGAACATTAGATGACAAGATCGAGTTGAACCGGCGGATGAACGCGACGTTGGAGGCGACGACACAGGCGCTGTTTCGGTCCTGGTTCGTCGACTTCTACCCGGTTCGCGCCAAGAGGGAGGGTCGCGATACCGGGCTTCCGAAGGACATCGCCGACCTGTTTCCTGACCGGCTGGTCGACTTGGAAGGGGGAGCGGCGCCGGAGGGCTGGTCGATCGATAACCTCGCCGATCACTTCGAAGCCGCCAAAGGCGTCAGCTACAAGGGCTCTGGCCTTGGTGGGGATGGAGTGCCTCTGCACAACCTGAACTCGATCCATGAAGGCGGTGGCTACAAATTCGGCGGCGTCAAGTTCTATTCCGGCGAGTACGCGGAGCGCCACAGTGTTCGTCCTGGCGACGTGATTGTCGCAAATACGGAGCAAGGGCACGACCGGCTGCTCATCGGGTACGCGGCCATCGTGCCGCGACTCTTCGGCGCCGATGGAGTTGCAAGTCATCACATCTACCGTCTCCGCCCGCGAGCGGCGAGCTGGCTCTCGGCACGATTTCTGTTTTTTCTGCTGAACTCCGCCCGAATGCACGACTTGGTGAGCGGCTACGCGAACGGTACGACGGTCAACATGCTTCCGATTGACGGCGTGCAACGGCCATCCTTCGTTGTCCCTCCGCGGGCGCTCGTCGAGGCCTTCGATGTCGTGACATCTCGCGCCGAACCTCGGCGCGAGCATGCTGTGCGCGAGTCCCGGACCCTGATTGCCATACGGGAGGGGCTCCTGCCAAGACTAGTGTCGGGCCAGTTGCGGGTGACCGGGGTGTCACCGACGAGTGTGCGCGATGATCGCCTCGCGGCGGTTGGAGCGCATGAAGCCTGACGGCGCCGCAATCATGGGCGCTGCATCGCTGTCGGAGTCGACGGTCGAAGCCCTCGCTCTCGACTGGCTGGTATGTCTCGGCTGGGGCGATGTCCATGGCACGGACATCGCCCCGGACGTGCCGGCCGCGGAACGCGCCGACTATTCCGAGATCGTCCTGACAGACCGCTTGCGGTCTGCACTCGGCCGGGTCAATCCCCACCTTCCCGACGATGCGCTCAAAGACGCCGAGCGCCGACTGACACGCCCTTCCGGGCCGACACTGGAAGCTCGAAACCGCGACTTCCATCGGATGCTCGTTGCTGGCGTGACGGTGGAGCACGTCGACTCGGACGGCTGCATTCGTGGCGCGCAGGTTCGCGTGCTCGACTTCTCCGAACCGGCGCGCAACGACTGGCTCGCGGTCAACCAGTTCACGGTGGTGGAGAACAAGCACGAACGGCGGCCCGACATTGTGCTGTTCGTCAACGGACTGCCGCTCGGCGTCATCGAACTGAAGAACCCCGCCGACGAGAACGCCACCATCTGGTCGGCCTTCCACCAGCTTCAGACCTATAAGGCGGAGATCCCGTCGCTGTTCACGTTCAACGCCGCCCTCGTCGTATCGGACGGACTGGAAGCACGCGTCGGCGCGCTGACCGCCGGGCAGGAGTGGTTCAAGCCCTGGCGCACGATCGAGGGCGAGAGGCTGGCCGACTCAAGCCTCCCGCAACTCCAGGTGCTGCTCGAAGGCGTATTCGACCGGCGCCGGCTGCTGGCGCTGGTCCGAGACTTCATCGTGTTCGAGGACGACGGCAGCGGCGCCCTGGTCAAGAAGATCGCCGGGTACCACCAGTTCCACGCGGTGCAGACCGCGGTGGCCGAGACGCGGCGTGTGGCAGCG
>JAPOQV010000653.1 GCA_026710565.1 Spirochaetaceae bacterium
CCCGCCGGCACCGGCCGGCTCGCGCTCGCGGCTCTGCCCCGCCAGCGGCAGGGGGAAGGTGAACTGCGTGCCCTGCCCCGGGCCGTCGCTCTCGGCGCGGATGCGGCCCCCGTGCGCCTCCACCAGACCCTTGCAGATGGCCAGCCCGAGACCGGTCCCGCCCCGCACGCGATCGGCGTTGCCGGCGCCCTGGCCGGTGTACTTGCGGAACAGGTGCGACAGCCGCTCGGGCGTCACGCCCCGGCCTTCATCGGCGACCCGGACCGCCACGTGCACGCCGTCGCGCTCCGCGCCGATCCGGATCGGCGCCGACTCCGGCGAGTGCCTCGCGGCGTTGGTGAGCAGATTGTTCAGCACCTGCTCGATGCGCCGCCGGTCGGCCATCACCCGCGGCAGGTCCGCCGGCAGGTCGATCAGCACGGTGTGCCTGCCGCCGCCTGACAGGAACGTGGTGCGCGCCCGGTCCACCAGCGCGGCCACCTCCGAGGGCTCGGGCTCCACCGACAGCGTGCCCGCGTCGATGCGCCCGGCATCCAGCAGGTCGCTGATGAGCCCGCGCATGCGATCGGCCTGGTCGTGGATGATCCGGAAGAACTCGTGCCGTTCGGCCGGGTCGAGCTCCGGCGCGGATTCCAGCAGCGTCGCGGCCGAGCCCTTGATCGAGGTGAGCGGCGACCGCAACTCGTGGCTCACCATGCCCAGAAACTCGGCCCGCAGGCGCTCCAGGTCGTCGAGCGCGGCCAGGTCCTGCATGGTCACCACCACCGATGCCACCGTGCCATCCTCGGCCTCGATCGGCGTCGAGTTGATCAGGATCCTGACGCTGCGCCCGTCGGGGACCGAGAGCACGACCTCCTCGGCGCGCACCGTCTCGCTGCTGCTGAACTGCCGTGCCAGCGGAAACTCGGCGAACGCGACCTCGCGCCCGTCGGCACGCCGGCAGGTGATCATCTCCTGCAGCGCTTCCAGCGGGCGTCCGGCCGTGCGCAACGTCTCCAGGATCCGCCGCGCCTCGCGATTGAACGACACCGGCTGGCCGCTCCCGGCATCGAAGACCACGACGCCGACCGGCGAGGTCTCCACCAGCGCCTCCAGGTCGGCCCGCGCGCGCTGCTCGGCGCGGCGGGTGCGGGCGGTGGCGATCGCCGTTGCCGCCAGCGAGCCGAACAGCACCAGCACCTCTTCGTCCTCGTCCGTGAACTCCTGCGCTCCTTCCTTCTCGCACAGGAACAGGACGCCGACCAGCGCGCCGCGGTGGCGCATCGGCGCTCCCTGGAACGTCTTCACGCGTATCAGGTCCGCGGCGTAGCCGAGCGAGCTGACGAAGGCGGGCAGGTCGGTCAGGCGCAACGGGCCCGGCAGGTCGCGGAAGTGCGCCCAGAGCCTGGGCCCGTCCGGCCAGGCGATGAACGCGTCAAGCTCCTCGGCGGTGAAGCCCGAGCTGACGAACTCCCGCACCTGGCCCGCTTCGTCGGTGGTGGTGATCGCGCCGAGGCGGGCGCCGGTGAGCGCGCGGGCGCTGCCGATGATCTCCTGCAGGACGGTGGTCACGTCGAGGCTGGCGTTGATGCGCAGGACCGCGGTGCCGAGCGCGGTGATGCGATCGCGCAGTGCCTGGATCTCCCGGCCCGTGTCGCCGGTGTTCACCTGAGGTCCCCCTCCCGCGTCCGCGCCGACGCGCCGCGCGATGGCAGGAGTACTGCGGGAACACTGCTGAGCCTCCTCATGTGGAATACACGGTATAAAGGAGCCCGGTCCGCCTGCTCCGCAAGGAGTTGTTTGTGGACGCAACCCCCGTTGGTCTGTACGGGCGAACCGGGCTCCATCGAATGAAGGGATGTCAACCGTAGCACAGTCGCGACCCATAGTCCATCAAGAAAACGTAGTATAGACATTATTTCTATAATCTTCATGTATTGACAGCGTCTCTTCACCCGCATGAACCGTGCGGAGGTCACGCCGCGGCCGGGAGCCGGATGCGAACGGTTGTCCCCCGGCCCGCGCCCTCGCTGGTCACGGTGATCGTCCCGGCGTGCGCGGTGACGACGGCTCGCGCGATGGCCAGCCCCAGCCCGGAGCCGCCGGTGCGGCGCGTGCGCGACGTGTCGGCCCGGTACAGGCGCTCGAACAGATGCGGAAGATCGGCCGGGTCGATCCCCGCGCCGTCGTCCTGCACGGTGATCGCCACGCCGCCGTCCGGCGTCTCCTCGGCGGCCACCGCGATCCGGCCGCCGGGCTCGGTATGCTGCAACGCGTTCAACAGCACGTTGCCCAGCGCCTGGCTCACGCGCAGCCGGTCGAGCTCGAGCGCCGGCAACGCGGACAGCGGCTCGAACACCAGGCTGACCCCGCGCATCTGTGCCTGCGAGTGCCACCGTTCACGTTCGGCGTCGAGCAGCTCGATGACGGAACACGACTCCAGGTCGAGCGGCAGCTCGCCGGAGTCGGTTTCCGCGAGCCAGTTCAGGTCGCGCACCAGGTTCCGCAACTTCGTCACCTCGTCGACGATCAGGCCGGCGGCCGGCGCCGGCTCCTGCAGGCCGTCGAGCAGCCCCTTCGCTTCCAACTGGATGACCGTCAGCGGCGTGTTCAGCTCGTGGGAAAGGTCGTCGACCAGCCGCCGGCGCAGATCCCGCTGTGTCTGCAGGGCGGTGGTCATGCGGTTGAAGGCGGCGCTCATCTGTCCCAGCTCGTCGGACGACGTGACCGGCAGCAGGGCGCTGTCGCCGCGCCGCGCGACCTTCCCGGCCGCCGCGGTCAGCAGCGTGACCGGGGCGGTGATGCGGCGCGCGATCCAGGCCGCCAGCGACAGGGCGACGGCGGCGATCAGCGCTCCGCCGAGCGCCGTCGTGGCCAGCATGGCGCGCAGGAACCCATGCAGCTCGGTCACCAGGAACTCGCGCTCCACGTCCACGTAGGCGTAGCCCACCGCGCGCCCGGTCCGCGGGTCGGTCACGGTCGCGCGCTCTCCCCCCAGCGCCGGCGCCGGGACTCCGCGGCGCAGGCGCGAGAGGTTGTCGCGGATCACCACCCCGCCGCCGCCGTCGACGACGACGATCCTGATGCGGTCGACGTGGAACGTCGTCTCCGCGCCGCGCTCGCTGCGCTCACCGCGCCCCTCGTCGTGCTCGCCTTCATCGGCGTAGAGGTAGCCGGCGGCGGCCAGCGCCCGGTCCACGGTCGCCCAGCCGCCCGCGGCGGCGTACTCGCGGCTCAGGTGACCGGCGACGCTGCCGGCTTCCACGCGGGCGAGCTGCGCGACGAACGCGTCCATCTGGCGCTGCGTGACGTAGTAGCCGATCCCGACGCTGAGCGCCACGGCCAGGACGACCACCACCACGAACGCCTGCAGAATGCGCCCGCGCAAGGACGCGGCCCGTTCGCTCACGAGTCCTCCGGCATGAACCGGTAGCCGGCGCCGTACACGGTCTGGATCGGCTGCCGGCCGTCGGCGCCGATCTGCTTGCGGAGACGGAGGATGTGGTTGTCGATGGCGCGGTCGTAGGCGTCGAAGTCGTCGTCGAACGCCAGGCCGATGAGCTGCCCGCGGCTGAGCACCTGGCGCGGATGCCGCATGAACGCGGCCAGCAGCGCGAACAGCGTGCCGCTCAGTTCGATCCGCCGGCCGCCGACCGTCACGTGGCGGGTCGTCTCGTCGATCGTGATGCGGCCGCAGGTCAGGATCTGCTGCACCTTGTCGTCCACCCGGCGCAGGACGGCCTTGGCGCGTGCGATGACCTCGTCGGGATCGAACGGCTTGACGACATAGTCATCGGCGCCGGTGTCCAGTCCCGCGATGCGGTCGGCGCGCGTCTCGCGGGCCGTGAGCATGATGATCGGCACCGACGACTCGCGCCGCAGGATGCGGCACACCTGCATCCCGTCGAGCTTGGGCAGCATCAGGTCGAGCACGACCAGGTGGGGACGGCGGGCGCGGGCGAGCGCCAGGCCGGCGCGCCCGTCGTGGGCGACCTCCGCATCGAACCCCGCCCGTTCGAAGCGGATCTTCAGCCAGTGCGCGATCCGCTCTTCGTCCTCGACGATCAACACCGTGCGCCTTGTCATCACTCCCCCGATGGTATTGAGGTAAAACATGCGGACGCGGCGCCCGCGTGAGCGCCGCGTCCGCGTCCGTGGTGGCTCGGCCGCTAGGCGCCGCTGCTGCCTTCACCGCCCGAGCCGTGCTCGCTTCCGGAGCCTTCGCCGCCTGCGCCTTCGCCGCCGCCGGACTGCGACATCGGGCCGACCTCCGCGTGCGGAACCCAGCCGTCGAACGCTTCGTTCTGCGGCGGGGCCAGCCGCACCGTCATCGACGCGCCGGCCGCCAGGTCCCTCGGCGGCGTGGGGCCGAGCTCCGCGCCGCTCGACAGGTGGATCTCCACCCTCCCCAACTCCAGCCTGGCGCCGGGCGGGC
>JAPOQV010000654.1 GCA_026710565.1 Spirochaetaceae bacterium
GAGTTGTGCGCGGAGATCGAGGCGGCCGGCGGCCGGGCCATCGCCGTGTACGCCGACGTCGGCCGGGCCGACGAGGTCGCGGAGATGTTCGCCACCGTGGATCGCGAGCTCGGACCGGTCACCGCGCTGGTCAACAACGCCGCCATGATAGGGCCGAGCACGCGGGTGGCCGACCTCGACCCCGCCGACATGGAGCGGCTGCTGGAGGTCAACGTGATGGGCGTCGTGCACTGCACGCAGCAGGCGCTGCGGCGCATGTCGACCGTGCACGGCGGCTCCGGCGGCGCGATCGTCAATGTCTCCTCGGGAGCTTCCTACGTGGGAGAGCCGGGAGTCGCCGTTCACTACGCGGCCACCAAGGGAGCCGTCACCAGCTTTAGCATCGGCTTGGCGCAGGAGGTGATGGCCGAGGGCGTGCGCGTCAATACCGTGAGCCCCGGCCCCATCCGTACCACCATGCCCCATCCGGGCGCCCTGGAGCGGGGAGCGCAGGTCGTGCCCGCCCGCCGCGCGGGCGAGCCGGAAGAGGTGGCCGAGGCGATCGTCTGGCTGCTGTCGCCGGCGGCGAGCTACGTCGCCTGCGCCAACATCCGCGTGGCAGGCGGCAAGCCGTGAGCGATCGGAGCGCCGGGCGGCCCAACATCCTGATTCTCATGACCGACGAGCACGCGGCGCAGTTCGCCGGCACGTACGGCCATCCGTTCATCGCCACTCCGGGCATGGACCGGCTGGCGCGCGAGGGCGTCACCTTCGACGCCGCCTACTGCAACAATCCGCTGTGCGTGCCGTCGCGGCTGTCATTCATGACCGGCCGTTACACCCACCGCTGTGGTGGGTGGGACAACTCCACGGCGCTGCCCGTGGACGCGGTCACCTGGCCCTACCTGCTGCGCGCGCAGGGATACGAGGCGGTGCTGTCCGGCAAGATGCACCTCATCGGTCCCGACCGGCTGCACGGCTTCGAGCGCCAGCTCGCCGTCGACCTGCACGCGGACCTCGTCCACCCGGTGTACCGCTGGGCGGAGGGCGTGCCGGAGGCGGCCGAGCCCTGGCCCGGAGTGACACGCACCGGGTCACGGGTGCCCGAGCACGGCCGCGACTTCGGCAAGGAGGCCGGCGCCGATGCCCCGATGGAGCAGCCGGTGGAGACCGGACCCGGCACGACGCCGGAGATCGAGGCCGACGACCTGGCCGTGGAGCGTGCGATCGAGTTCCTGCGCTCGCGCGAAGGCGCCGATGCGCCCTTCGCCCTCTGCGTCGGCCTGATCGCCCCGCACTACCCGTTCGTGGTCCCGGAACCGTTCTTCTCGCAGTACTTCCCCGAGCACGCCGACCTCCCGGACCTGCCGCCGGGCCACCTGGACGCGCTGTCTCCGGCTGCGCAGCGGCTGCGCCGCGCGTTCGGATTCCATGGCCACACCGACGACCAGGTGCGCCGAGCGCGCGCCGCCTACTACGGGCTGGTGAGCTACGCCGACAACAAGCTGGAGGCCTTGCTCGACGTCCTGGACCGGACCGGACTGGCCGAGAACACCATCGTCGTGCACACCAGCGACCACGGCGAGTTGCTCGGCGAGCACGGGCTCTGGCGCAAGATGTCGTTCTACGAGCAGTCCGCCCGCGTGCCGCTGCAGATCCGCTGGCCGGGGCGCGGCGTGGCAGGCGAGCGGATCGCCGCCTGCACCTCGCTGGTCGACGTCACCGCCACGCTGGTGGACGCCGCCGGCGGTGCGGATCCGGGGCTGGAGCTGGACGGCCGCAGCCTCGCCGGACTTATCGACGGCTCGGCGGAGGCGATCCGCGCCTGGCCGGACGAGGCATTCGCCGAGCACACCTCGCACGGCACCGACCGCCCGCGGGCGATGCTGCGCCGCGGCTCCTGGAAGATCTGCCTCTCCGGCGGGGATGACCCGGAGACGGAGCTGTACGACCTGCTGCAGGATCCGGGCGAGTTCCACAACCGCGCCGGTGACCCGGAGGTGGCGGAAGTCGAGGCGGAGCTGCGCGACGCGCTCCTCGCCCGTTGGGACCCTGCCGCGGTCGACGCACAGGTGCGTGCCCACCAGGACCGGGTCGCCCTCATCCGCTCCGCCAGCCGTGCCGGAGAACGGCCACTGTTCTGACGCGTGGGGCGCGGAGCAGATCCGCCCCGCTGCTGTCTCGCTTCAGGCGTCGGCGCGGTCGGGCAGGATCTTCGCCTGCTCGAACAGCTTGCGTCCGCGCTCGGAGAGTTGCTCGAACTCCCTCGCGCCCACCCGGATCGGGCGTCGGCCGGTCAGGAGCGGGGCGGCCCAGCGCAGCGAGTAGCAGATCACCAGCTCCGGGCGCGGGCCGTCGGACCGGTTGGGAGTGCCGCGGTGCAGGGCGCGGGGGTCCTGCACCCACAGGGTGCCGCGCTTCATGTTGAGCCGCGTGCGGTGCGGGTAGGAGCCGCTCTCGACGATGTCGTTGTAGTCGCTCTCCAGGTGCGGGTCGGACAGGAACTGGGTCGACGGCAGGACCTCGAAGCTGCCGTTCTCGACGCTGGTGTCCACCAGCGGGAACTTGACCCCCAGGTGGGGCACCCTCGCCATGGCCGCGTGCTGGGCCATGAGCGGGATGTCGCGGTGCCAGTTCTGGTGAATGGAGCCGGGGTACGGGGTGTTGGAGTGCAGGCAGGTGACCAGGAAGTCGTCGGTCTCCCAGTATCCCTCCAGCAGGGCGAGCAGGGTGGCGTGCTCGGCGATCTCCGGGCAGGCCAGTCCGCCTTCCCACGGCCAATGCAGCGTGTAGCGGTTGGGGTGCTGCAGGTGCCCGAAGCCGACGCGGATGTCGCCGCGCTCCTCGAGACCGAGCTCGTGGTCGCGGTCGCGCACGTGCTCCAGCAGCGGCAGGAACGACGCGTGGATGCGCTCGATGGTGGCGATGGGGATGGCGTCCTCCATCACCGCGAATCCGTTGATGTACAGCTCGTTGCGCAGTTGCGCGACCCGATCCACGGCGTACTCCTGTCAGGCGGCCCCGCGCTCGGGCAGGATCGTCGCCCGCTCGAACATCCTGCGGCCACGCTCGGAGAGCCCTTCGAACTCGCGCGCCCCCACCCACAACGGGCGGGTCATGAGCTTGGCGGCCCGGCGCAGCGTGTAGCAGATTACCAGCTCCGGGCGCGGGGCGTCGGATCCATTGGGGGTGCCGCGGTGCAGGGCGCGCGGGTCCTGCACCCACAGGGTGCCGCGCTTCATGTTGAGCCGGGTGCGGTGCGGGTAGGTGCCGCTCTCGAGGATGTCGTTGTAGTTGTCCTCCCGGTCAGGATCGGCCAGGAGCTGCGTCGACGGCAGGACCTCGAAGCTGCCGTTCTCGACGTTGGTGTCGACCAGCGGGAACTTGACCCCGAAGTGCGGCACCCGCTCCATGGCCACGTGCGGGGTCATGAGCTTGGCGTCGCGGTGCCAGTTCTGGTGAATCGACCCCGGATACGGGGTGTTGGAGTGCAGGCAGGTCACCAGGAAGTCGTCGGACTCCCAGTATGCCTCCAGCAGGGCCAGCAGGGTGGGGTGCTCGGCGATCTCGGGACAGGCCAGTCCGCCCTCCCACGGCCACTGCATGGTGTAGCGGTTGGGGTGCTGCAGGCGCCCGCAGCCGACGCGGATGTCGCCGCGCTCGTCGTGGCCGAGCTCATGCTCGCGGTGGCGGACGTGCTCCAGCATCGGCAGGAAAGACTCTTTGATGCGCTCGATCGTGGGGATGGGGTCCTCCATCATCGCGAATCCGTTGATGTACAGCTCGTTGACCAGTTGCGCGACTCTGTCCATGGCTCACTCCCGCGCGGAGCGTATCATGCCGGGTCGGCCGGCGCGGGTGTTTGCGAGGCGGACTCGAACGGATCGATCACGGACACGCCAAGCGTGCGGAAGTCACCTGCGTTGCACGTGACGACGGTCAGCCCGTGCACCTCCGCCGTCGCCGCGATCATGGCGTCCTCGATCAGCGTGTCCGACTGCCGGTGCTTGAGGCGTGCCCATGCCCTGAACGCGGCCGTGTCCATCGGCAGGATGCTGTGCGAGAGGAGGAGCTTCTCCAGCCAGGCTTCGATCTCGTCGGCCTTGGCCACGTCCTGCTCGCGGGTGATCTCGACGCCGGCCTGGATCTCGCCGATCGTCACCGCCGACAGAAACAGACGATCGGCGGGCTGTTTCTCGATCCACCGTAAGACCGCGTGCCGCGGTCGAGGCCGGCGCAACTCCGATATGACGTTCGTGTCGACCAGGTACACCGCTTCATCTCGTCCGTCTAATCGAACTCGGGAGACGCGCGGTGGCGGTGATCCGGGCGCGGCGGTGTCAGCGCATCCGTACGCGCTTCCGGGGCCAGGAGCAGCTCCTTGATGTCGGGCTTCGCCTGCTCCTCCAGTCGCCGCCACTGGTCGATCGGCACCAGCACGGCGGTCTCCACGCCCCGCTTGGTCACGATCTGTGGTCCTTCGGCGAGGCTCCGTTCCAGCAACTCACAGAAGCGTGCCTTGGCGGCCTGTACCTGCCACGTTCTGCTCACATGCTCCTCACGCAGCCATGATGACCAGTTGTCTGACTAGTTGCAAGGTCGCTCGTGTAGAGGCCCTCTCTCCGTAGGGTGCCACGCGCTACGCTATCATCCTCGATCATGCACGTGGTGCTGGTCGGCTACCGGGCTGCCGGCAAGACCACCGCCGGACGGCTGGTGGCCGAGCGGCTCGGGTGGGAGTACCTGGACGTCGACCGCGGCATCGAGGCGCACTGCGGGCTATCCATCGCCGAGATCTTCGGGCGCCACGGCGAGCCGTACTACCGCGACGTGGAGAGCTCGGTGGTGGCCGAGATGTGCGCGCACGACGACGCCGTGGTCACCTTCGGCGGTGGCACCCTGATGCGTCCCGTCAACCAGGAGCACGCACGCCGCGACGGCCTGGTGGTCTACCTGGAGGCGGACACCGGGGAGCTGTGGCGGCGGATCGAGGCGGATCCGGCCAGCGCCGCCACCCGCCCGAACCTGGCCGGCGGCGGCCTGCAGGAGGTGGTGACGATGCTGGCGCAGCGTGCGCCGGTGTACCGCGCCAACGCCGATCTCACCCTGGACGCCACCCTGCCGCCGGAGGAGCTGGCCGGCCGCATCGTCGCCGCCGTGCGTGACCGGCAGCGCGGAGGCTATCTACTAGACTAGGTCGGCCTCGTACGCTTCGACCTCGGCGAAGCGGGTGGTGCCGCGCAGCAACCGGCCCAGGCGGGGCACGCCGCCGTTGTAGACCTCCACGGCATCGGCGTCGGCGAAGCGCAGGAACAGGATGCGGCGGTGCGTGTCCGACCGGTTGCCTTCCGACTTGTGCAGCATCCAGCAGTGGAAGCAGATCGCCTCGCCCGCCTGCATCGGCACCGGCACGGCGCGGCTGTCGTCCGCCTCCAGCTTGATCGGCAGCAGGGCCGCCTTCTCTTCCGGGGCCTGCGGGTCGGCCTGACCCTGGCGGTGGCTGCCGGGGATCAGCCACAGGCAGCCGTTCTCGACCGCCGCGTCGTCGAGCGCGGTCAGCGCCGTCAACGCCGTGTACGGTTCCAGCTCGCCGTAGGCGTTGTCCTGGTGCCAGTGGAACGGCATGGTGTTGCCGCGCATCTTGAAGGTGAGTTGTGAGGTGGCGCCCTTCACGTTGGGACCGATGATCTGGCCGGCCATCTCCACCAGCGGCCCGTGGAAGTAGTAGCGGCGGACGGTCTCCGAGCGATGATGGATGTCGCTCAGCAGCGAGTTCTTCAGCCAGGTGGCGTCAGGGTCGAACGGCCCCTTCTCGGCCTCCCATGCGGTCATCGCCTCGTCACGCATGCGCGCCAGCCCCTCGTCGGTCAGCGTGCGCCCCAGCCGCACGAAACCGTCACGCTTGAACGTGTCGAGCTCCGCTTCCGTGAGCGTTCGATAGTTGAAGAGATCGGGATGCCGCTCGGGCGTCAGCGCCGCCATGTCTCGTGCCTCCGGTGCGCGCAGTATACCCTCGGCCGGCATGGAGACGGAGGAGATCGGGATCGAGTCGCCGCGGGAGCTCGCCGGGTAGCGCATCACCGGGGAGCGGGTGCCGGTGGGCGTGCCGGCCGACTACAAGCCGTGTATCGCGCGGCTGCCGGACGGGAGGCTGCTGCTGGTGGCGTTCGCACCGTATCAACTCGAGGAGGGCAGGAAGCGGGAGGAGATCCTGCTGTTCCGTTCCGAGGACGGCGGTGCCACCTGGAGCGATGCGGAGAACCTCACGACCGGCCACGGGCTGCTCGGCCGCGAGCCGTACTTCACGGTGCTGCGCGACGGCACGGTGCTGATGACCGTCCACTTCCTCGCGGGCGACGTGCGCAATCCAACCGGTTACACGCGCAGCTTCGTGCATCGCTCGGCCGACGGCGGGCGCACCTGGAGGACCACGGTGGCCGAGCCTGCGGGCATGGCGCCCGGCGGTTCGAGCTGCACGACGCGCACCGTGCTGGAGGTGGACGACGGATCGCTGCTGCTGGGCGTCGGCTCGACCGGCACCCCGTATCTCTGGCGCAGCCGCGACGGCGGCGCGACCTGGCCGGAGCGCCACCCGACGGTGATCGAGGAGCTCGGCGACGACTACCCGTTTCCGTTCCTGGGCGAGGCGGTCTGGTGGCAGGCGCCGTCGGGCCGCATCCTGGTCCTGGCGCGCGTCGACTCCCCGCACGCGGGGCGGTTCGCGGTCGAGGTCGACGACCCGGAGTTCGGCCGCTCGGACAACGTGGACCGGCTGATCCTCTACGCCTCGGACGACCGGGGCCGCTCGTTCAGGCCGCTGGAGGCGTTCGGCCGTCCGGGCGAGATGTACCCGGCCATCCTGCGGCTGCAAGACGGGCGGCTGCTGGTCACCTTCACCGTGAGGGCGCTGCACCGGCCGCTGGGGGTACGCGCCGTGGTGGGCCGCGAGACGCCGGACGGCTTCGCGTTCGACCTGACCCGCGACCGCCTGGTCCTCGACGCGCGCACGCCGCCGGGCGTCTACTCCGGCGGCGGCTTCGGCCGCACGGTGCAGTTGGACGACGGCATGCTGGTCACCAGCTACTCGTGGCGCGACGCGCAGTTCGTCGTGCACAGCGAGGTCGTCCGCTGGCGGCTGCCGACGGCCGGCTGAGCGGAGCGGGTCAGGCCAGCAGGTCGTCGATCACCGCCCCGAGCACGCCCACCGCCTCTTCCAGCGCCTCGGCGTCGATCACCAGCGGCGGCGCGATCCGGTAGAAGCCGGCGCCGGTGATGAAGCTCATCAGGCCGCGCCGCACGCACTCCATGGCGATCTGGTCGCCCAGCTCGCTCGCCGGCTCGTCCGAGTCGGGGTCGCGGAAGTGGATGGCCTGCCACAGGCCGCGGCCGTCGATGCGCCTGATCCGGTCGGGGTGCCGCTCGCCGATCGGCCGCAGCCATGCCGCCAGCCGCTCGCCCAGCTCGGCCGAACGGCGCACCAGGCCCTCGTCCTCGAACACGTCCAGGTTGGCCAGGGCGGCGGCCATGCAGACCGGGTTGCCGCCGTGGGTGCTGGACATCTCGCCGGGCGGGGCCAGGTCCAGAACCTGCGCACGCCCCTTGACCACCGACACCGGCAGGCTGGAGCTCACCCCCTTGCCCATCGCGATCAGGTCGGGGGTGATGCCGTAGTGCTCGTGAGCGAACAGCCGCCCGGTGCGCCCCCAGCCGACCTGGATCTCGTCGACGGCGACCAGCACCGAGTGCGTGTGCGCCCACGCCATCAGGTCGTCGACGTAGTCCTGCGGATAGGGGGTGGTGGTCATGCTCGCGATCGACTCGAAGATGATGCCGGCGGTCTTCGCCGGGTCCACCCCGTGCTCGGCCAGGTCGGCATGGAATCCGCGCGACGCCGGGCTCCCGGGCATGGGAAGCTGGGTCTGGTACACCCGGTCGCGCCGGATCGCGTCGATCGTCCCCGGCGCTCCGCCGGCGAATCGGGCCCCCAGGGTGCGGCCGAAGAAGGTGCCGCTGAACGACAGGATGCCGATCTTGTCGGGTGAGATCGACAGGCCGTGCCGGCGCATCAGGGTCAGACAGCACTCGTTGGCCTCGGTCCCGGAGCAGAAGGCGATCGCCTTGTCGAGCTCGCGCGGCGGCAGGCCGGCCACTCGCTCGACGAGGCGCGCCCGCACATCCGAGGGAAAGGCGTAGGTGAACAGCAGCTCCGCGTCGAGCTGCTCGTGCACGGCCCGGACGATGCGCGGGTGGGCGTGTCCGGCGTTGGCCGCGGCGGCGCCACTGGTCAGGTCGATGAAGCGGTTGCCGTACGGGTCCTCGACCTGGAAGCCGCGCGCCCGCTGCCAGATGACCGGCGGCAGTCCGGCCATCGAACGCGGCTCCGCGGCGCGCAGCCGCTCGATCGCCGGGATCGAGTCCGGTACGGGAATCGGCGTCGCGATCCGCCGGAATCGGGTGTCGACCGGCTCGGTGGGAACCGGCGTGAGCTCGCTTACCTGCATTGCCATGGCTCGTCCTCGCGGGGGTGGGAGGTCAGGGGAGTCTGTCGGAGGGGCCGCGTATGCAGCAAGGCGCGTGGTAGGGTAGCGATCGATCGGCATGCCATCCGCGTTCCCGCAGATCCCCTACGGCTGGGCGGACTTCGAGGCGATACGGACCGAGGGCTGCCTCTACGTCGACAAGACGCGCTTTCTGCACGAGCTGGAGAACGCGCGCTACGCCTTCTTCATCCGGCCGCGCCGATTCGGCAAGTCGTGCTGGGTGTCGCTGCTGGAGAGCTACTACGACCGCAACCGCGCCGATCGGTTCGAGACCCTCTTCGCCGGAACCGACATCGGGCGGCAACCCACGGCGAACCGCCACCGCTACGTCATCCTCCGCTTCGACTTCTCGGCGTTCGACGACACCCTGGAGACCCTGCGGGAACGGTTCGAGACCTATTGCCTCATCAAGCTGCGCGGCGCGCTGGAACGGAATCGGGACCTGTTTCCCGAACCGGTGATCGACCGCATCCTCGCCCACCCCTCGATCGACGGCAAGCTGAACCAACTGTTCGAGTACGCCGGGGAGCACGTCATCCCGCTGTACGTGCTGATCGACGAGTACGACAACTTCGCCAACACGGTACTGGCGTACCGCGGGGCGGAAGCGTACCAGTCGTTCACCCACGGCGGCGGCTTCTACCGCAGCTTCTTCGCCACCCTCAAGGCCGGCGCCGGCCACGGAGGCGGCGTCGAGCGCATGTTCATCACCGGCGTCTCTCCGATCACGATGGACGACGTGACCTCGGGCTTCAACATCGGCACGAACATCAGCCTGCAGCCGGAGTTCAACGAGCTGCTCGGCTTCACCGCGGCAGAGGTGCGGACGGTGCTGGAGACGTACCGCGACCACGGCGTGTTCGGTCAGGACGTGGACGAGACGATGGCCGTGATGGACGAGTGGTACAACGGCTACCGGTTCGCCAAGGGCGCCGCGAACGACCTCTACAACACCGACATGGTGCTCTACTACGTTAACGGGTCCATTCCGAACAAACCGCCGCCGGACGATCTGATCGATACCAACGTGCGCATCGACTACGGCAAGCTGCGCCATCTGCTGGTGACCGGACGCCGGCTCAACGGCAACTTCGAGCTGCTGCGGCACGTGATCGCGGACGGTCAGGCGGACACCCCGATCCAGGCCGCCTTTCCGCTGGATCGGCTGACCCGGCGCGAGAACTTCCTCTCCCTGATGCATTACTTCGGACTCCTGAGTATCCGCGGCGCGGCACGCGGGATGCCGCGCCTGGGCATCCCCAACCAGACCGTGAAGCGGCTGATGTACGGCTACCTGCGCGACGCCTGGGACGACATGGGTGTGTTCTCGGTGGACTTCTATGACCTGCTCCGGCTGACCGGCGACATGGCCTACGAGGGCGCATGGAGGCCGGTGGTGGAATATCTGAGCGGCACCGTGGCTCGGCAGACGGGGATTCGCGATTACATCGATGGCGAGAAGGTGGTGCAGACCTTCTTCGCCGCGTACCTCGGGCTGACGGACCACTTCGTGCTGCACTCCGAGCAGGAGTTGAACAAGGGGTACGCGGACCTGTACCTGGAGCCGTTCACGTCCCGCCATCCGGAAATCGGCTACGGCTACGTGATCGGGTTCAAGTACGTGAAGCGGGGCGAGAAGCTGGACGAGTCGCGGACGATGGATGCGCGGCGGGAAGCGACGGATCAACTGCGGGGCTATCTGCGCGACGAACGCCTGTTGCGCAATCCGCGCGTGAGGCACATGGGTCTGGCGTTGGTGTTCCACGGCTGGGAGCTGGTGGCGTGCGAGGCCGTGGAGTTGCCTCACCCGCGGTAGTGGGGGCGAAGCAGCCATGCGCGAGTGGGTGACCGAGGGGTTCGAGGCGTTCCGTGCCGGCACGTTCGGCTCCGGCGGGCAGAACCTCTACGTGTCGCGCGCGGGCGTGCTGCAGCGCATCCACCAGTTCGACGTGGACGGGGACGGCCACCTGGACCTGCTGTTCTGCAACAGCCAGGACCACTGGGAACGGCCGCCGGCCTACGTGTTCGACGGCCGTGACGGCTATGCCCGTACCGAGTTGCCGGCCGAGGGCGCCATGGGAGGCGCGGTCGCCGACCTGAACGGCGACGGCACCGACGACCTGGTGGTCGCCAACCACTACAACGGCATGAACTCCAGCGGCGTGAACTCCGCGATCTACTACGGATCGCCGGCCGGCTGGAGCCTGCGCCGTCACCAGTTGCTGCCGACGCCGTTCGCGCTGTCGGTGGCGGCCGGCGACTTCGACGGCGACGGCCGCCTCGACCTGGCGTTCGCGTGCACGACGGAGCAGGGCGCCGGTCGCGTGCGTGTCTTTCACCAGACCAAGTTGGGGTTCGAGCCGAAGCGGTTCGCCGACACCGGCATCCAGGCCGTGCAACTCTGCGCCGCCGACCTGGACGGCGACGGCTGCGACGACCTGGTGGTCCTGGACGGCGGCGGCCGTGCGGCGATCTATTGGGGCGGCCATGGCGGGCTGTCGCGTGGGGTGCGCACGGAGATTCCGGGCGAGGCGGCAGGGGCCGGCTGGGAGGAGGCGGACCGGGGCGAGTACGTGCGGGACGCTCCGCCCAACGTGCGCGTGGTGAAGCTTCCGGAGTTGCACGTGGCCGTGCCGAGTGCCGCCGGGATGCGGCTGATCGCCCTGCGCGGCCGGCAGGTCGAGGAGCGGGCCCTTCTGCCGTGCGCCGGCGCGCAGGCGGCGGCCGCGGCCGACCTGGACGGCGACGGCGCGGTCGACGTGGTGGTGGCCTGCAAGGGCGAGACGCAGGACGCGTCGCTGGTGTTCTGGAGCGGCCCCGGCGGCGGGTTCGAGCCGGAGCCGGCCGTGCTCGCCTCAAGCGGCGCGTGCGACGTGGCGATCGCGGACCTGGACGGCGACCTGCGGCCCGAGGTGGTGCTCTGCCAGCACAAGAGCGATGCTTCCTTCACCACCGAGTCGCTGGTGTACCCGGCAGGTCCGGACCGGGGCTTCGGCCCGGCGTGGCGGCTGGTCAGCCATGACGCGCGGCGCTGCCTGGTGGGGCGGCCCGACGGCGGACATCCTCGCCTGGTCCTGATCAACCACTTCGCGCGCACCAGCCGCGACGACGTGCCGATTTACGTGTACCGGGGCGGGGAGGGGGGCTACGACCCGGAGCGGCGGCTGGAGGTCGTGGCGTCGGGCGCGGTCGACGCGGTGAGCTCCGACCTGTTCGACCGCGGCACCGCCGACCTGGTGATCTGCAACGCCTCCGAGTACTCGAAGGTGAGCGATGACGCCGGCTCCTTCATCCTGCGCCGCGGGCCGGCAGGCTTCCCGGCCGAGCCCGACGTTCGCCTGGCCACCACGCACGCGCACGGCATGGTCTGCGCGGACCTGGACCGCGACGGCTACCTTGACTTGGTGTTCGGCGGCTTCGGCGAGCCGGAACTGCTGTTCTTCCACGGGGGGCCGGACGGCTTCGACGGGGCCAACCCGCGCCGCCTGCGCATGGAGCTCGACGGGGTGCGGTACGACGAGCCGCGCTTCCTGTGCGCGGCAGACCTGAGCGGCGACGGCTGGCTTGACATCGTCGTGCCGCAGATCGCCGCCGACCGCAGCTTCATCCTGTGGGGCGGCCCGGACGGTTACTCGATGGAGCGCTACCGGCCGCTCAGCGTCTTCCACGCGGTCGCCGCCCGCGCGGCCGACCTGGACGGCGACGGCCGGCTGGACCTGGTGGTGGCCGGGCACACGCAGAGCGAGACCGGCCCGGACGACGTGTTCCTGTACATCTACTGGAACGGGCCCGACGGGCTGCGCGAGGACCGCCGCACGCTGCTGCCGATCAGCGCCGGCAACTCGGTGTCGATCGCGGACTTCGACAACGACGGCATGCTCGACATCTTCGTTTCCTCGTACACGACGCCGCGGGAGCGCGATCTGCACTCCTACATCTACTGGAACAGGCCGGGCCGCGGCTTCGCTCCCGAGGACTGCACGCGGCTGTTCACCCACTCCGCCTCCGGATCGCTGGCGGCCGACCTGAACGGCAACGGCTGGACGGACCTGGTGGTGGCCAACCACAAGGTGTGGGGCGACCATCGCGGCTACTCCGAGATCTGGTGGAACGGACCGGACGGATTCGACCGCCGCCGCACCACGCGGCTGCCGACCATGGGCCCGCACGGCATGCGTACGGTGGAGCCCGGCAACCAGCACGACGGGGGGACGGAGGAATTCTACACCTCGCCCGCGCGGCGGCTGGCGGGCGGGTCGCGGTTGATCGACCTGTGCTGGGAGGCCGAGGTGCCGGCGGACACCTGGGTGCGCGGTCGCGTCCGGGCCGGCGCCGACGAGGCTGCGGTACGGTCGGCCGGGTGGTCTTCCTGGGTGGGCTGCGGCGAGCGGCTGGCGGTCGACGGCGGACCGTGCGTGCAATATCAGCTCGCGCTCGGCGCCGTGCTCGGCAAGACCACGCCGCGCGTCTGCCGGGTCACGCTACGCTATGATCTCCCGACAGGGGCCTGACGATGGGCATTGACGTATATCGACGGCGTCGTACGCGGGCCGGAGACGGGCGCGCTCGCTGCGCGGCATCCGCGCCGTGACCCGCAGGTAGTCTCCGAACACCCCGCCCATCCGGGACGCGGCGCCTGCGACGCGATCGCAGCGGCGAGCGGCCATGCCCATGCCCACGCCTACAGTGGCGTGTCCCCCACCTCGGCGATCCATTGCCGCGTCCATTCGACGGTTTCGAGCCCCATGTCGCAGATACAGCTCGCCAGGAAGACCATCCCCTCGATGCGGCCCTGCCGGAGCCACTCCAGCCCCCGCGCGCACTGCTGCTCCATCAGGTCCAGCGGCATCGGTTGGCGGTCGCCGTAGTCCCACAGGTAGCAGCCCAGCACCTTGCGCGAGCCGGGCGCCAGCTCCTCCAGCCAGCCGAAGCTCTCCTCCTGCGCGGGCAGGTCGCGGGCGTTCCAGGTCCAGAAGTTGACGACGTCGCACTGCTCGAGGTGCTCCTGCACCGGCCGCTGCAACTGGTGCTGGTAGAGGACGACCCAGAGGTCGAGCGGGCGATCCCCGGAGCGGAGCCGCTCGCGCAGTCCGCGCAGCTCTTCCGGGGTGTGCACGGCCGTCTCCGGACCGCGCTTGTCGGCCTCGTCATAGAAGAAGTCGTCCATCATCGCCCCGCAGAGGTTCGGATTGGAGCGGGACAGATCGACGACGCGCTCCACCTCCTCGGGCTCGGTGACCCCGGCTTCGTGCACGCAGCTCCACACCACGCGGCGCAAGGGCCGGAACGCCAGCGCGTACTGGTCGTACGGCGGCAGCGGCAACGGCGTGCCGGACCGGTCCCGGTAGCGGACCATGATCAGGTTGGGGACCCCCAGGTAATACGCCCCTTCCGCCGGGGTCATGCGGGAGGTCCACTGCAGCCCGCCGCCGTGGTCGTGGCTGCCGGCCTCGTGCCCCCAGATCCAGAACCGTTCGCGGACCGTCACCCCGGGTCGTCCGGGTCCATATCCAGGAACTCCCAGATCGCCGCGATCGCCGCGTCCAGGTTCTCCCGCGGCACGGTGTTGGGGATCATCACGTAGCCGTTCTCGTCCCAGAACTCCCACAACTCCGGAGTGAGGATCGTCGGTTCGAATGGGACCGTGTACATCGTCGGGACTCCTCTTCGATCGAATATAGGCGGCCGCGATCATGGCGGTCGACCCGCAATCACGCGGGCGTGGCGGTCAGCTTCCCGGCGCCACGCGCCGATCATCCAATGTGAGAGTACCGGTGTACGCCGTCATCCGACCTGAAACCGGCCCTCGCAGCATGCCCGCAACCGCACGACCGCCGGCGGCGGTGACGGCAGCGATCGCCGTGGCCGTCGTGATGGGACTCGCCGGTACGGCCTGCTACGGGCAGACGCCGGGGGTTCTGTCGTTGCGCGCTGCGGTGGAGCGGGCGCTGGCCAGCAGCGCGCATCTGCAGGCGGCGGGGGCGGCCGTGCGTGTCGCCGAGGAGCGGTCCCGTGAAGCGCACGGCGGGGTGCTGCCCCAGGTCTCGGCGGAGACCTCCTATGTGGGATCCTTCGGTGCGCCGCCGCCGACCGGTGCCGCCGTCCCCGACCACACCGTGGCGGCGTCGCTCCGGGTCGATCAGGCCGTGCTCGATGTTCCCGCGTTTCGGGCCCTCGATGCCGCCGAACGGCAACAGCGGCTGCGTGGCGAGGAGCTGCGCGGGGCGGCCCACGCGCTGGTGGACGAGGTGCGGCAGCGCTACTTCGACGCCCTGCTGGCACAGGAGGAGGAGCGGCTGACCGAGCAGAGCATCGCCCGCTTGCAGCAGACCCTGAGCGACACGCAGGCGCGCCACCGCGAGGGGTTCGCCACCGACGACGAGCTGCTGCGCCTGCAGGTGCAGTTCGCCAACCTGGAGGCGGAGCTGCAGCGGATTCGCACCGACTTCGCCGTCGCGCGCGGCACGCTGCTGGTGGCGATGGGCGAAGACCCCCTGCAGCCGGTGTCGCTGCAGGGTGACCTGGGTACGCTGCGGCTGGCCGCCGACGAGCGCAACGGTCCGGCCAACGCGGACCTGCTGGACGCTGCCGGCGCCCCCCGGCTCGCGGCCCCCCGCGGGGGGCACAACCGACTGCGCGCGATGACA
>JAPOQV010000655.1 GCA_026710565.1 Spirochaetaceae bacterium
GACCATGTGGGGGGAGGGAAGCGGGGGGTGGGGGGGGGCCGCGCGCCGCACCGCCGCCCCCATGGGGTGGGGGGCCGGCGGCGGGGCAGCGGGGGGCCGCCCGCCCGCTGTACCCGACCGAGCTGATCGGCAGCTACGCGCTGCCGAGCTGGCTGATCGCCCTGGAGGAGCGCGCCGCGTCGGCCGGCGACCTGGGGGAGGCCGACATCGGCGAGGCGCTCGACGACGCGGTCAACGTGGCGCTGTTCGATCAGGAGCGCGCCGGGGTGGACGTGGTGACCGACGGCGAGATGCGCCGCCGTGACTTCATCCAGGGCTTCTACGGCCGCCTCACGGGCCTGATGCAGCTTCGCCCCGCACGCCGGCTCGGCGCCGCCGGCTACGACCAGAATCCCGGCTGCGGGGTCGAGGGGGCCGTGCGCGCCGCGGAGGGTCTCGGCATCGTCGAGGAGGTCGCCTACCTGAGCCGCCACACGGCGCGGCCGTTCAAGGTGTGCGTGCCGGGGCCGGTCACGCTGTCGCTGCCGCTGCTGCTGCCCGACGGCGGGATCGGCCGCGATGCGGTGCTGGCCGACATGATCGACATCGTCAACGCCGAGATGCGCGCGCTGGTCACGGCCGGTGCCACGTATCTGCAGATCGACGAGCCGCGCTACGCCACCAGCCATGCCGCGGGCTCCGAGCTGGTCGACGTGCTCAACGCCACCCGTGACGGCGTACGGGCGCGGGTAGGGGTGCACCTGTGCTTCGGCAACTTCAGGGGCCGCTCGCGCGACCGGCGCGACTACCGCTACCTGTTTCCGGCGCTCGCGCGGGCGCGCTGCGACCAGCTCAACTTCGAGTTCGCCAACCGCGAGCAGGCGCAGCTCGAGCTGCTGGCGCGGGTGCCGGAGCCGATGGACGTCGGCGTCGGCGTGGTCGACGTGAAGTCCTACTTCGTGGAGGACGCCGAGGAGGTGGCCGCCGCCCTGGAGCAGGCGGCGCGCCACGTGGATGCCGCGCGCATCGTCGCCGTGCCGGACTGCGGCTTCAACCACTGCCCCCGGCACATCGCCCGCGCCAAGCTGCAGGCGCTGACCGGCGGGGCGCGACTGGCACGGCAGCGCTCGAGCGGAGGCGCAGGAGGAGACACATGAAACGCTACGGACTGGTGATCGGACTGCGGGAGGAGAAGATCGAGGAGTACAACCGGCTGCACGCCGACGTGTGGCCGGACGTGCTGGACCGGATCCATCGCTGCAACATGCGCAACTACTCGATCTTTCTGCGCCGCCTGCCGGACGGCAAGCACTACCTGTTCGCCTACTTCGAGTACGTGGGCAGCGACTTCGCGGCCGACATGGCGGCGATGGCGGCCGACCCCAGGACGCAGGAGTGGTGGAAGATCACCGACCCCTGCCAGGAGCCGTTGCCGGACCGCGCCGAAGGCGAGTGGTGGGCCGCGGCCGAGGAGGTCTTCCACGTCGACTGAGCCCCTGTCGGCCCGGAACCACATCATCGCGCTCGGCGGCGGCGGGTTCGGCCCGGGAGACCTGCTCGTCGAGCGCTACATCCTGGCTCAGGCGGCGCCCGAGCGGCCCTCGATCGGCTTCATCCCCACCGCCACCGGCGACGCCGACTCTTACCTGGTCCGCTTCTACACCGCCTGCGGCCGCCTGGATTGCCGGCCGTCGCACCTGTCCCTGTTCACCCGCACGCCCGACCTGCGCGAGTGGGCCTTCGCGCAGGACGTGATCTTCGTGGGCGGGGGCAACACCCGCAGCCTGCTCGGTGTCTGGCGCGAGTGGGGTCTGCACGAGATCCTGCGCGAGGCGTGGCAGGCCGGGATCGTGCTGGCGGGGGTGAGCGCCGGGGCGATCTGCTGGTTCGAGCAGGGCAGCACCGACTCCTGGGCCGACAAGCTGCGGCCGCTCGACTGCCTGGGCTTCCTGCCGGGAAGCTGCTGCCCCCACTACGACGCGGAGCCGGAACGGCGGCCGACCTTGCACGCGATGCTGCGCGCCGGTGAGATCCGCCCGGGTATAGCCCTGGACAACGACGCGGCCGCCCACTACGCCGGCACGGGGCTGCGCCGCGTGGTGACGGCGCGGTCCGCCGCGGGCGGCTACGCGCTCAGCCTCGCCGGCGGCGAGGTGTGCGAGGCTCGGCTGCCGGCGGTGGACCTGAGCGCCGCGGACGCCGGGAGCGGTTACTCCGAACCGCTCTCCGACTCTTCCGGCAGCAGCACGACGCGCACGTAGCGGTCGCGGCTGAGGTAGCGGCGGGCCGCCTCGGTCACCTGCTCCAGCGTGAGCGCGTCCAGGCGCTCGTCGAATCCGGCGATCTCCTCGAACGGCTCGCCGCGCTGCACGGCGCCCCGGATCTGACCCAGCCAGAAGCCGTTGCGCCGGAGCTGCTCCTCGCGGTTGGAGCGCAGGATCTCCTTGGCCGTGTTCAGGTACATCTGCTCGGCGCCGTCACGCGCCCAGTCCACGCCGATCAGCACCTCCTCGAACAGCTCGTCGGCGCGCTCCGGATCGCTGGAGAACCAGACCGTGACCTGGTACTCGGGGTCGGGCAGGTCCGAAGCCGAGGCGCCGATGCCGATCGAATAGGTGCCCCCCAGTTCCTCACGGACCCGTTCTCGCAGGCGGATCTGCAGCATCTCGCCGAGGGCCTGCAGCTCCAGCGACGCCTCCCGGCTCCACTCCATGTCGCCGGCGAAGGCGACGCGGGTGATCGAGCGCTCGTCGATTCCCTGCCGGACGATGCGCTCCTCGATCGCGGGCGGCGGATCGATGCCCACGTCGCGCCAGGTCTCGACCCGGCCGGCCGTCGGCAGCGACGCCAGGTAGGTGGCGGTCAGCGAGCGCAGCGCGTCCCAGTCGAAGGCGCCGACGACGATGAAGGTGAAGTCGCCGAGATCGCTGAACCGGTCGTGATAGATGGCGGTGGAGCGCTCCAGGCTGAGATCCTCCAGCAGCTCCAGCGTGAACGGCCTGGTGCGGAAGTGGTCCTGGCTGATCGCGCTGCGGTAGGTGTCGGAGAACACCGCGTCCGGTTGCGACAGCCGGGTTTCGGCCTGGCTTCTCAGGTTGGACGAATAGCTCTCGTAGTAGTCCTGGTCCAGGCGAGGGGCGGTCGCGTACAGGGTGACGAGCTGGAACAGCGTCTCCAGGTCGTCCGGCGAGGAGTTGCCCGTGAATCCCTCGAACAGCCCGCCAATGTAGGGCGACAGCGAGGCGGTGTTGCCGGCCAGCAGCTTCTCCAGCGCGACCACGTCATGCTCGCCGACGCCGGAGCCGCTCACCAGGGAGTCGGCGGTGAGGGCGGCGACGTAGTCGGCGTCATCCACCAGCGACGTGCCGCCGGGGCTGGTCGCGGACAGCAGCACCTCGTCGTCCCGGAAGTCCGTGTGCATGGCGATGACGGTGACGCCGTTGGAGAGGGTCCAGCGCACGGCGTCGACCGCGTCGAGGGACTCCTCGGCGACGATGACGCCCGGCTCCGGGATCTCTGCCAGCAGCGGCGCGTCGCTGGCCTGGTCGTCGTAGGGCGCGACCTGCAGAGACGGGGCGCCGGTGACCTTGGCGATCAGTTCGGCTTCGGTCTCGGCCCCCGCCGGGATGCCGTCCGGACCCGACAGCAGCACCACCGCGTTGTGGAGCCCGTGCCACGGCCCGGCGATCCCGTTCACTTCCTCGACGGTGATCTCCGGCAGCATCTCCTGCTGCAGGGCGTACTCCGCGACGACGCCCGGCACCGGCTCGCCGTCCAGGAAGTGGCGCAGGTACTCCTCCGCCAGCCGCTGCGACGGACGCTGGTCCCTCTCGTGCCAGGCGCTCTCGATGGCGCGCAGCATGTTGGCCTTCTCGCGCTCCAGCTCGGTGGCGGTGAACCCGTGCTGGGCGACGCGCTGCATTTCCTCCAGCAGCGTGTCCAGCCCGCGCGGGATGCGGTCCTTGTCCAGGTAGGCGGCCATGTACAGCGTCGCCGCATCGCCCACCAGCAGGGACCTGCCGCTGCCGGCGGCGAGGAACGGCGGATCGGCCTCCCGGCCGCGCTCGTACAGCCGGGCGTTGAGCATGCCGGAGAACAGGCGGTCGACCAGCAGGCGCCGGTAGGCGGCGCGGTCGTGGCCGACCTGCGCCGGCACCTTGTGGTAGATCCACAGCGCGGTGAGGTTCTCTTCCGGATCGGTCGCCACGTTCACCCTCAGGTCCGCGTGCGGAGGAACGGGAAACTGCGTCCGGTCGGTCGGCGGATCGGGGCGGTGGGCGCGCGGGAATTCGGCCGCACCCTCCGGCGGGGGCGCGAAGTGCTCGCGGATCAGGGCTTCGATCTCGTCCGGGTCCAGATCGCCCACCGCGACGAACGCCATGAGATCGGGCCGGTACCAGCGCTCGTAGAAGCCGCGCAAGTCGTCCGCGGATGCCGTCTCGATGACCTCCTGCAGGCCGATCGGCAGCCGCACCGAGTACCGGGAGTCGCCGAACAGCACCGGGTACTGCCGGTCGCGGATGCGCTGGCCTGCGCCTCGGCCGAGCCGCCACTCCTCGAGCACCACGCCGCGTTCGCGTTCCACCTCATCCGGGTCCAGGGTCATCGCGTACGCCCACTCGCTGAAGATGTCGAAGGCGGTCGCGACCACCTCCGGGTCGGTCGGGACCTCCAGCAGGTACACGGTCTCATCGAAGCTGGTGTAGGCGTTGAGGTCGGGCCCGAAGGCGGAGCCGATAGACTCCAGGTAGTCGATGATCTCGTTGCCGGCGAAGGAAGCGGTGCCGTTGAAGGCCATGTGCTCCAGGTAATGGGCCAGGCCGCGCTCGGACTCCTGTTCCAGCACGGAGCCGGCCTTGACCCCGAGCCGGAGCTGGATGCGGTCGGGCGGCTCCGGGTTGACCTTGATGTAGTAGGTCATCCCGTTGCCCAGCGTGCCGCGGCGCACCTCCGGGTCGAACGGGATCTCGGTCTGCGGGTCCTGTGCCCACGCGGCAGGAAGCAGCGTAACCAGGGCCGCGAGCGCGGCGGTGGCGGCCGCAATCCGGGGGCCCCGGCGAGTGCGGAACAATCTGGTTTTCATCGAGACCGAAGGTACTTCCCGCCATGCGGATCGTCGAGGCCGGACGTGCCCGACGACGGGATCACGCCTTGACACACACATATCCTGTGGCACATTGAAGTGTAAGAACATGCGTAACGTGACACTGGCCATGGACGATCAGCTCATCGAGCAAGGGCGCGAGTACGCCCGCCGCCACGGGATGTCGTTCAACGCGCTCATCCGCGATCTGTTGAGACGGCGGGTGATCCAGGAGGCCGACTGGATTTCGGAAACCTTCCGCGCCATGGACGAAGCCAAGGGCCGCTCGCGCGGAAGGAAGTGGAGCCGCAACGACCTCTACGATGCCTAAATCCTTCTTCGATACCAACGTGCTCGTCTACGCCAGCGACCACGATGAGCCGCGCAAGAGGCGCGCCGCGCGAGCGTTGCTGCGCCGCAGCGCACAGGATGGCAGCGGCGTGATCTCGACGCAGGTGGTGCAGGAGTTCTTCGTGTCGGCCACCAGGAAGCTCTCGATCGAGCCGATGCGCGCAAAGGGGATCGTGGCGACGTTCCGGCCGTTCGAGCTGGTGGTGATCACGCTCGACGACATCAACCGGGCCATGGAAGGTGTCGTACTGTGGCAGATCTCGTTCTGGGACTCGCTCATCCTGGCCGCAGCGGGCCGGGCAAGTTGCTCCATCGTGTATTCGGAGGACCTCAACCCGGGCCAGTTGTACAGCGGCGTCGAGGTGAGAAACCCGTTCGCCGCCGATGGCATCTGAGCGCACCGTGATCCAACGCTTCCACATCGGCGTCTGCGACGGCGCCGGCACGCATCGAGCCGAGGTAGTCATCGACGGTGCCGGCAAGCGCCACCTGGGCGTCTCCCGCTTCGTGCTGGCCGACGGCACCGATGCGGTCGAGCCTGATACCCCGACCTGGGATTGCCGCGAGTGGCAGTGGTGGGCGGGCTACGCAGGATCGACGGAGATGCGGCCGCGCATGGTGCCGGCGGCGTGCGGTGGGGAGGAGCGCGCCGGCGCGGCGCTGGTGTGGAGTGAGTACCGGTGCGACGGCGTGCGCACCCGCCACGAGTGGAGCGTCGCGACCGTGCAGGAGCCGCCAGGGCTGACGTACGACTGCGCGATCACGGTCACCAACGAGACCGGGGCGGAGCTCGCCGAGTACGGGCAGTTCTTCGCCTGCTACACCAGCCTCAACCGTCCGTCCGGCCGCAGACCCACGCGGGAGGCCGCGATCGGCTGCCGGTTCTGGGATGCCTCGGGCGTACTCGTCAACTTCCTGGACATCGGCGGCTACCACATCGACCGGCTGATCGTCGCGCCGGAGAGCCCCCTGCTGGATCTCGGCAGGGTCCCGCACTGCCCGCGCGGCGACGGCCGCGTCGGCGGGTCATGGACGCATCCGGCGCTGGTGTCGCACCCGGCCCCGTGCGGGGAGCGCCACGTCATCCTGTTCGAGCCACAGACCACCGCGGCGGTGTGCATGGGCGCCGGCGGGCCGGCGATGGACTACGTCACCTGGCCGGGCTCGCTCGCCTTCGCGGCCGGCAGCAGCTACACGACCCGCGTCCGGCACCACGTTACGCCTCTGCCGGCAGGCCGGGAGGTGGAAGGGCTGCGGGAGCTGTGGGCGGTATTCGAAGCCGACCTGACCGGTCAGTAGGAGATCACCTCGAGCCGAGGTATGCGCCGGAAGTGCTCGGCGTTGCGCGTGACCACCGGCATCCCGTAGGCGAGGCCGGCAGCGCCGATCCACAGGTCGTTGCCGCCGATCAGCCGGCCCTGCTGCTGCAGGTACCGATACGTGACTCCGTATTCCCAACTCACGCCCCGGGTGAGCGGAAGTATGCGGAAGGGCCTGATGAACTCCTCCCACTCCTCGCGCTTGCCGAGCGAGACGCCCGCGGCGAGCTCGCCGGCGATGACGTCGGTGATGAACAGGCGACAGCGGCCATGACGCTCGAGGAAGTCCTTCGTGGCGCCCGCCCACCGCTTCGAGCGCTCGCGCTCCAGATCGATCAGGAAGGTCGTTTCGAGGATCAGCGACCGGTCCACTTGTCCTCGGGCTTGGGCTGCTCCCTCTTGGCCCGCTCGATGGCATCGAGCCCCCCGGCCGTAAACGTCGCCGGGGCACCATCGAGCCGGCTGAGGAGCTCCGCCGCCGTGATCGTGTCCTCCGGCCACGTCGCCCGCAGGATCACCTGCGTGAAGGACTCACTCGGGTATCTGCGGGCGCGCCGGAGCTTGTCGTAAGCCTCGATCGTCACGGAGACGGTCTTGGTGGGCATGCGCGGAGTGTGTAGAGTCTGTGTATCGTCGTCAAGCGTTCCGCGGTGACTGCCCGCGCCTGCATGTTGACACCTCACAGGGGCAG
Source organism: Spirochaetaceae bacterium (assembly GCA_026710565.1). The sequence continues at coordinate 7,424 of JAPOQV010000655.1, forward strand.
TGGCAGGCTCACGCCCATCCTTTCGAGGCTTGCGCCAGCCGCCAAGGATGGAGCGAATGGCTGACCTCTCCATCGTCGCGACCGGGACGATTCGTGCCGGATCCGAGGCTGCGAGTCTAAGCGTGGGCGGAAGCGTGGACAGTGTCTGACGTTTCCACCGCTCCCGCCGGAGTAACGGCCGACACCCAGGTCGAGTCGTCGCTGCGAGAGCGCAGGGCCGAGCCGCGCACGCTGGGGTCCCGTTTCGCCGGGAACATCGACGTGATCCGCCGCTTTCCCGCGCGGCACATCATGATCGGGATCGCCCTGGTGTGGCTGGTGGTCTTCCACTACATACCGATCTGGGGCATATCGTTCGCCTTCCGGCGGTTCAGCCCGCTCGAAGGCTTCTTCGGCGCCAATTGGGTGGGGCTCCGGTACTTCGAGGACTTCGTCACCGACCCCAACACCCTGCGGCTGATCCGCAACACCGTGCTGCTCGGATTCCAGCAACTCGTCTACGGCTTTCCGGCGCCGATCATCTTCGCGATTCTGCTCAACGAGCTGGCGAACGCCAAGTTCAAGAGCTGGATGCAGTCGTTCACCTACCTTCCGCACTTCGTGTCCCAGGTGGTGATCGTCGGCCTGATGTTCCAGTTCGTCAATTTCGAAGGCATGGTCACGCGGATGATTGCCGACATCACCGGAGAAGCGCCCGTCATCCTGGCCGACCCGCGGGCGTTCCGGCCGATGTACGTGATTTCCGGCATCTGGCAGAACCTGGGCTGGGGCTCGATCCTGTATCTGGCGGCGATGACCGGCATCAACCCGGAGCTGTACGAGTCGGCCGACATCGACGGAGCCGGACGCTTCCAGAAGATCTGGCGCGTGACGCTGCCCTCGATACTTCCGACGATCCTGGTGCTGCTGATCCTGAACACCCGGACGCTGATAGACGTCGGCTTCGAGAAGGCACTGCTGATCCAGAACCCGGCCACCTACGAGACGTCGGACATCATCCAGACCTACGTGTATCGCCGCGGCATCCAGAACGGCCAGTACGGATACGCGACCGCCGTGGGTCTGCTCAACTCCATCGTCTCCTTCTCGATCGTCTACGCCACGCACCGGATAGTCCGCAGGGTACGCGGGCAGGGGCTCTGGTAGCGATGACCCGCGTGCATGGCCAGTCGATCGGGTCGCGGCTGTTCGACGTCGGCAACGTCATCCTGATCTTCGCGATCGCCGTGTCGGCGCTCTACCCGTTCGTGTACATGGCCGCGATCTCGACCAGCGACTTCTTCGCCGTCGGCTTCGGCAAGGTGACGCTCATTCCGGTCGACTTCAGCCTGGAGATCTATACCTACCTGTTCCAGTACAACCCGTTCATCGCCCGCGCCTACTACAACTCCATCCTCTACACCGTGCTGAACACGGTGCTGACGCTCATCCTGTGCGGGATGGCCGGCTTCGCGCTCGCGCAGCGCAGGCTGGCGTTCCGCGGCTTCATCGGCGCCGCGCTGCTGGTGTCGATGTTCTTCAGCGGCGGGCTGATCCCGAACTTCCTGTGGATCAGGGAGCTCGGCATGCTGAATAGCCTCTGGGCGATCGTGCTGCCGGGGGCGGTCAGCGCCTACTACGTGATCCTGTTCCGCGTCTACATCCACACCAACGTCAGCGAGGAGCTGCTGGAGTCCGTGTACGTCGACGGCGGCGGCGACTTCCTGGTGTTCTTCAGGATCGTGCTGCCGCTGATCAAGCCGATGCTGGCGACGATCGGGCTGTTCGCGGCGGTGGCCATGTGGAACTCGTTCTTCAGCGCGCTGATCTACCTGAGCGACCGGAAACAGTACCCGCTCACCCTGTTCCTGCGGGAAGTGGCGGTGGTCGGCGGTTTCGGCGGCTCCAGCGTGGGCAGCCCGGACGCGGGTCCGGAGCAGCTCACCGCGTACGAGGTCGAGGGGCAGTACGACGCGGCTCAGGAGGTGTGGCAGGGCGGCTACCTGAAGGCCACGCAGATGGCGTTCACGCTGATCACGGTGATCCCCATCCTGTTCGTCTACCCGTTCGCGCAACGCTACTTCGTCAGGGGCATAACCCTCGGTTCCGTCAAGGGCTGACCTTGCAGCGGCGTGTGCCCGGGCGCATACTGACCGCATGAGCCGCGCGCCGCGGCGCGCCGGCAATACCCAAAAGAAGGAGGCGTTGCATGAGGCAACCGCTATCCCGTCTGAGCATCCCGGCACTCGTGCTGCTGGTGGCCGCCGCCGGCGCGGTGTCGGCCCAGAGTCCGGTCATCACCTGGTCCGGGTTCTACGAGTTCAACAAGAACGCCACGTCGGAGACCCTGGTCATGAAGTGGCTGGGCGAGGCGACCGGCACGACCATCCAGCCGATGCACGTCGAGCAGGGCGACATGTCCACCTGGTGGAGCACGACCCTGGCGTCACTGGATTTTCCGGACGTCATGCAGTACTTCGGCGCCATGGGGGACGACCCGAACATCTACGGGCCGCAGGGCCTGTTCGTCGCCCTGGATGTCGAGCGCGAGGCGGGCAACATGCCCAACCTGGATCGGGTATTCGCCGCGTGGGACGTGGACAACTACCAGCGCTTCGCGCCTGACGGCCACGTGTACCTGGCGAACCGGCTGGACACGCGGTTCCTGGCGCCGCGGGTGCCCGGTTTCGTGCTGCGCAGCGACCTGATGGAGGCGGCCGGCTACGACCCGAGCGTGCCGGACCAGTTCACGGACGTCGACCAAGTCCAGGAGGCGATCCTGGCCATGAAGCCGCACTGGGACGCGATGTTCGGCGGTCCGACCACCGGCATGCACACGCGTGGCGACCGCGGCATCCGCAACAGCGGCCAGCTTCCGCGCGTCATGTACAAGGACGAGTTCGCGGCCGACACGGCCATGCAGATGGAGCCGGACAACGTCTGGCGCTTCGGGCCGCTGAACCCGCGCTTCAAGCGCGCCACCGAGTTCCTGCGCGCCATGCACGAAGCCGGCATCCTGCACCCCGACTACCTGACGATGGCGGAGAAGGACCAGCGGCGCCTGGATTGGGACGAGGGCAAGACCATGTTCTGGTGGGGCACCTGGGGATCGAGCATCGAGCCGACGCAGGCCGAGCGGATGTGCACGCAGGGCACCGGCGGCGACGCGTTCTGCGGCTTCTCCTCCTATCCCGTGGTCGCCCCCCAGGTGAACGGCGAGGACGTCTGGATCCGCCAGCGCGGCATCGCCGGTCCCAAGGCGCTGCTGTCCGCGCGCGGCGACAACGTCGCCAAGGCGGTGGAGCTCCTGGACTTCATGTACAGCGACGAGGGCGCCACGCTGAACAGTTACGGCCCGGAGGGCTACGCGTGGGAGTACGACGACACCCCCGGCAACGACTGGCACCGCCGCTGGACGCTGTGCTGGAGCGGCGCCTACCCGAAGGTGGAGTGCGAGGAAAACGACCCGGATCGTTCCAAGACGCGCGGCGAGATGATCGGCGAGGGCCCGCAGATCATGCTGCAGGGCGGCCCGTCCGACACCTGGGGCATGGACTGGACCAACTACTACTGGGATCCAGCCGATCCGGACGGCGCCAAGGCGGCCCGCGCCGTGACCCTCCAGATCTGGGACGAGTGGCGCGACGCCGGTACCTGGGACGTGCCGCCGGCACCGAGCTTCGGCTTCGACCCGGACGAGCTGGATGAGAAGGCGCAGTTGGAGCAGCAGCTCCACACCTACGTGGACGAGCAGATCGCCCGCTTCATCAACGGTCAGAACAACATGGACAGTGACTGGGACCGCTTCATCAGCCGCATCGAGCGCCTGGGCGCCGACCGGTTGGAGGAGATCTACAACACCGCCATGAACCGGTACCTGGACCAGGCGGGTATCACGCTCTGAGCTTCGCTCCCTGAGCGCGAGGCCGACGGCCAGGCTGAAGCACCGCTTCGGTCTGGCCGTCTTCTTTTCGGACATGACATCCAGGTACTGGAGCGAGAGGGGACGTCGCGGCGTCGCGGTGCTCGCCTGGATCGCTGTCTGCTCCGCGGCTCATGCCGATGGAGCACCGGCCGACGTCAGCGTCGAGGTCCGGCCATTCCTGCCGCGGTCGGGGTGCGAAGCGGCGTTCCGGGCGCACGACCTGGACCACCGGACGCTGCCGACCGGACTTCCGATCGAGTTGTTCGACAGCAACGGCGCCGGCGTCGCTGCCGGCGACCTGGACGGCGACGGGGACCTGGACCTGGTGCTCACCAACCTGGCGGGGCCGGTTTCCCTGCTGTGGAACGAGGGCGGTCTTCGCTTCCGCCGCCAGATCGTGCCGATCCGGCACACGCGCGCGGTGACCGTGGTCGATGCCGACGGAGACGGCCTGCTCGACATCGCCTTCACCCGCGGCAACCGCCCGCCGGAGCTGTGGCGGCGCGAGACGCTCGACGGCGAGTTCGATCGCCTGTTCGAACCCGCTCCGGCCGAGACCGCCTACACGATGGCGTGGGGGGACCTGGACGGCGACGGGGACCTGGACCTGGTGACGGCGACGTATGACGCCGAGCTGGTGAAGAACCTGGGCGTCGGCCACGGCGCGGGAGGCGTCTTCTACCACGAGCGCGCAGGCAACGGCCTGCGAACCACGCGGCTTGCCGACCGGGCGGAGGCCCTGGCGCTCCTGCTGGTCGACCTGGACGGCGACGGCCGCCTTGACATCCACGTCGGCAACGACTTCGCGTTGATCGACCAGGTCTGGCTGCGGACCGACGGCGGCTGGGCGGAGGCGATGCCGTTCCGGGCGATCAGCCGCAACACGATGAGCCTGGACGCCGGCGACGTGGACGCGGACGGCGAGGTGGAGCTGTTCGCGGCCGACATGAGCCCGTACTCGGTCGAGCTGGCCCGCCACTACCTGACCGTGATGATGAAGATGGCCGAGGTGCCGGGCGAGCGGGCCGATCAGCAGGTGATCGCCAACGTGCTCCTGTCGCGGGAGGAGGACGGAAGGTACCGCAACAGCGCGCGCACCGCCGGGGTCGCCGCCAGCGGGTGGAGCTGGTCGGCCAAGTTCGGCGATCTCGATCACGACGGCGCGCTCGATCTCTACGTGGTCAACGGCATGGCCGGCAGCGAGCAGTTCCCGTATCTGCCGGACGGCGAACTGATCGAGGAGAACCAAGCGTATCGCAACATCGGTGAGGGCCGCTTCGCGCCGGCCCCGGAGTGGGAGCTCGGCTCGGAGCGCAGCGGACGCGGCATGGGAATGGCCGACCTGGACCTCGACGGCGACCTCGACATCGTCGTCAACAACCTCGCCACGCCCGCGCAGCTCTTCGAGAACCGGATGTGCCGCGGCTCCGCGGTGCAGGTCGAGCTGCGCCAGAGCGGCGCCAACACGCGCGCCATCGGCGCGGTGGTGCGGTTGCGCACCGGCGACGGCGTCCAGCGCCGCGATGTCCGGTCCGCGAGCGGGTACCTGTTCGGCGACCCGCAACGGGTCCACTTCGGCGTGCCGGCCGATGCCGTGCTCCATGCGCTGGAAGTGCGCTGGCCCGACGGCACCGTGTCGACGATCGACGATCCGCCCGCCGGCGCGCTGCTGACGATCAGGAGAGTGCCCGCCTGACGCCGCCTTCCGGGCCGCGCGCGGCGATGCTCCTGATCGCGGCGGTCGTCGCTGCCGCGGCGATCGCGGTCGCCGTTGCGCTCGCGCGGGAAGCCGAGGATCCCGAACAGGAGGCATGGCAGGCACTCCCCGACGTTCCCGAGGTAGTCGTGTCGAGCTGCACCGGCTGCCACGGCCCCCCCGACCCGGCCGAGCTCGCTCGCGCCGACTGGCTGCGCTCGCTGGCGCGCATGCGGGCGATCATGGCCGAACGGGCGGCGCTCGAGCTCACCGACGATCAGTACCTGGAGGTGTGGAAATACTTTCGCAACCGGGCGCCCGACGCGCTCCCGATGCTTCCCCCGGACCCGGCCGACTCGCCCGTGTCGTTCGCTTCCGAGGCCGTCGCCCCGCCCGAGGACACGCCGCCGCTGGTCACCGCGGTGCGGACCGTCGACCTGGACGGCGACGGCTCGATCGAGATCCTGGTGAGCGATGTCCGGCGCAACAGTGTCTCCGTCCTGTCGCGGACCGGCGATGCCTGGAGCGAGAGGGTGCTCGCCGACGTCGCGGCCCCGGCGCGGGTGGAGGTCCTCGACGCCGACGGAGACGGGGACCTGGATCTGGCCGTGGCGTCCCTTGGCAGTCTGCCGCCCACGGACGGGCTGGTGGGGAGCGTGGTGCTGCTGGAGCGCGGCGCCGGCGGCTACGGGCAGCGGGTGCTGCTGAAGGACGTGGGCCGGGTGGCCGACGTGCGGGCCGGAGACCTGGACGAGGACGGCGACCAGGACCTGGCGGTCGCGGCCTTCGGACACGTGGCCGCCGGGTCGATCGGCTGGCTGGAGCAGCAGGCGGCGGGAGACTTCGTCTACCGCGAGCTGGAGGAGGTCGCCGGCGCCAGCCACGTGCCGGTGGTCGACATCGACGGCGACGGCCATCTCGACATCGTCGCGCTCGTCTCGCAGGCCAGCGAGCGCATCGACGCCTTCCTGGGCCGCGGCGACGGAACCTTCGTGAAGCGAACGCTGTACCGCGCGCCGACACCGCTGTTCGGCTCGTCCGGGATCGCGCCGGCCGATCTGGACGGCGACGGAGACCTGGACCTGCTCTACAGCAACGGCGACGCGTTCGACGTGCCCGCGGCGCGGTCGACGACCATGCTGCGCCCGTACCACGGCGTCCAGTGGCTGGAGAACCGCGGGCGGCACGGCTTCGTCCGCCATCACCTGGTGCGCTTCTACGGCGCGTTCAGCCCCACGGCGGCCGACCTGGACGGCGACGGCGACCTCGATATCGTGGCCACCAGCCTGGTGAGCGACTGGGCCGATCCTTCACGCCGGAGCCTGATCTGGCTGGAGAACGACGGGACGCAGCAGTTCACGGCTCACGGGATCGCGGGTGTCCCGACGCATCTGGTCACCGCCGACGTCGCCGATCTGGACGGTGACGGCCGTCCGGACATCGTCGCCGGCGGGCTGCACATGTTCGGGCCCTACGACCGGCTCGGCCGCGTCACGCTGTGGGCCAACCGGGGACCACGTGGCCGGTGAGGCGCTTGTCCTGCGAGGAAACGCGGGACTACAGTGGGGCCCCTGACGGAGGCTGTCGATGGGCTGGGAAGAGTTCAAGACCGGCGCTGTTCGGTACTTCACCGTCCTGGGCGTCATCGTGGCGATCATCCTGCTGGTGGCCGCGTACTCGCTGCGCGGCAAGGTCATCAGCAAGATCTACGAGCACCGTGCCGGCCGGCAGGTGGTCGGCATCTGGGAGGGGGAACGCGACTCACGGACGCTCGAGCACATTCCGAAGATCCGTGCCCGGTGGGAGTTCGACGAGGACACCTTCATACTGACGACCGACTATTTCTTCGCCGAAGCGAATGAGTGGCGGCGCGTGCACGAGATGCGTGGTGACTACGAGTTCATCAAGCGCGGCGGCCTGAACCCGTCGCAACTGGCGATCAGCAACGTCACCGTGCGGCGCTCGGACAAGGAGACCAGCGTCGGGGATCCGATCGACCTGCGGCGCGCCCTGCGCCTGGACCCGATCGACGAGACCGAGGATGCCTGGGGGGCGCCGCGCATCGACTACCCCGACCTGACCGTGCGCTTCTCCCAGGACAGCGATGTGCTGACGATCGGCACCAACCTGATGGGGGTAGCCAACTACGACAAGGTGGAGTGATCGAAAGCGCCGGCCGGGACGCCACCATCCTTCCCGTCGATAAATAATCGACATATCGCGTCGTTATCTATGATACAAATGAGCAGGTGATCTTCGCCGCGCCGGCCGTGACCGAAGCCGACGAACGTGTCCTCGGGCGCATCGAGCGACGGCGCGAGGAGCTGCGATTCTACTTGCATCGGCCGCGGCGGTGGTACGGGACGCTTCGGCGGGTGACCGAGGCGCGCGCGATCCAGGGATCGAACGCCATCGAGGGATACCACTCCAGCGTCGAGGACGTGGCCGCCATCATGGAGGGTGAGGAGCCCAGCGTCGCCGATCCGCCTACGCGCGATGCGATCAGCGGCTACCGGGACGCAATGACCTACGTCATCAGCCTGGCCCCGACGGCGCCTGCCATCGACGCATCGCTGCTGAAGTCCCTCCACTTCATGATGCTGAAGCACGACCTGGACAAGGCCCCCGGCCAGTGGAGGCCCGGCGACGTTTCGGTGAGTAACGCGGATGGCGATGTCGTGTACTCGGCACCCGACAGAGACCTGGTAGAGCCTCTGATGGAGGAGCTGATCGAGCAGATCGCCCTCCGCGACGCTCCGATCCCGATCGTCGCGGCCATGGCCCACCTGAACCTGGCCATGATTCACCCGTTCAGCGATGGCAACGGCCGGATGGCGCGCTGCCTGCAGACGTTCGTGCTGGCTGCCGACGGTACGCTGAGCCCCGAGTTCGCAAGCATCGAGGAATACCTGGGCAGGAACACCCTCGCCTACTACGACGTGCTCGCGGAGGTGGGGCAGGGCAGGTGGTCGCCGCATCGCGATGCCGGTCCGTGGGTCCGCTTCTGCATGACGGCCCACTATCGGCAGGCCGCCATCCTGCTCCGTCGGGTACGGGAAACCGAAGCGCTCTGGGACCGCTGCGAACAGGTCGCGGCGTCCCATCGACTCTCCGACCGAGTGGTGGGCGCCCTCTGCGATGCCTGCCGCGGCTGGAGGCTGCGGCGCCCGCTCTACATGAAGACCGTTGCGAGCTCAACCGGAGAGGAGATCACCGCGGCGTCCGCGACCCGTGATCTGGCCGCCATGGTGACCGCCGGCCTGCTGGTTCCCTCGGGTGAAAAACGCGGGCGCAGCTACCACGGGACGGAGCTGTTGCGCTCCCTGTGGCAGGAGATACGCCACGCGCGCTTGGTGGACACGGCGGAAGACCCCTACCGCTCCGATTGAGGTCGGGATCAAGATCCTGCGATGGTCGGTGGGCAGCAGCCGTCGGCCATCACAGCAGATCGGCACAGCAGATCGGGGCTTACGGGCCTGCCGAGCTCGGCCGAACGGATGGCGGCAAGGGCGACCTGCAGCGATGCGCGCCCGTCGGCGGCGGTGACGCTGGGTTGCCGCCCGGCGGCGATGCCCTCCAGGAAGTCCACGATCTCCTCGCCGATGGCGTGGCCGAAGCTGGGCCGCTCGTAGCGTTCCCCCGTCCGGCACACCGCCAGGCCCTGCTCGACCAGGTCGACGCGCGCCGTGCCGCGGGTGCCGATCACCTCCAGCTTGATGTCGCCGCCGCGGGGGATCTCCCGCGGCAGCACCCAGCCGCTCTCGACGCACGCCACGGCGCCGCCGTGGAGGCGGCCCACCGTGAAGGCGACGTCCTCCACCGCGTACCCCTGCGAAGCCAGCAGGCCGCTGCGCGCTTCGGTGTGCACCTGCACGAACTCGCACCCGGTCAGCCAGCGGATCACGTCGTAGTCGTGGATGCCCAGGAAGAGCTGCACCGATACGCGGCCGCGCAGGTTGTCCTGCGACGCGCTGGAGGTGATGCGGCGCGCGTGCAGGCTGATCGGATCCCCCAGCGCGCCGTCGTCGAGCATCCGCTTTACGCGCACGTAGCGCGGGTCGAAGCGGACGATCTGCGCGACCATGAGCTGCCCGGCCGCCCTCTCGGCGGCGGCGGCGATGCGGTCGGCATCCGCCATCGTGGTCGCGATCGGCTTCTCCAGCAGCACGTGCTTACCGGCCGCCAGCGCGGCCAGGGTCGGCTGCACGTGGCCGGCATCGGGGGTGCAGATGCTGACCGCCTCCACGTCGCGCCTTTCCAGGAGCTCGTCCAGGCTCGCGAACGCGGTGGCGCCGACCTCCTCAGCGACCGACTGCGCCGTGTCGGGGCGGGCATCGAACACGCCGAGCAGACACGCGCGCGGCTCGGCGGCGTAGGTGCGGGCGTGGATGGCGCCCATGTAGCCGGCGCCGACCACGGCGACGCCGATGGGGGAGCTGACCGGAGGTCCGCTCAACCGGGCGCCACGCCGTGCATGTTCCAGCCGGCCAGGCTCAGAAGCGGCTGGATCGCCCGGCCCTGCTCCAGGACCTCCGGCCGCACGTCGTGGAGCGCCGCGCACCGCTCCTTGAGCTCCCGCTCGGTGAGCGGCGTCCCCAGCGACGGCTCGCCGGCCGCGTGCCAGCGGTCGATCTCGTCGCGGTGGCCCAGGCGGCGCAGGGCGTTCCAGTACCCGCGGTGATGGTCGCGCTGGTAGCTGTCCCAGAAGAACAGGTGCTCGCTGCCGGCGTCGTAGAGCATCCTGGCCATGCGGCGGAACTCCTCCGGCGGCATGAAGCGCGGCATGACGTTCATCGCCAGCTGGCAGGGGGTGCCGGCCACCGCATCCGCGAACGGGCGCACCTGCTCGGGGCCACTCCAGGTGTCGGTGGGCACCGGCAGCGCGTACGGGGCGCTGCTGTACGGCATCACCGTGTCCACCAGGCCTTCGCGCGCCCAGGCGGCCACGTCGATGCCGAAGAACAGGTTGTCCTCGACGGAGCCCAGGATGCAGGCCGAGATCTCGACGGGGGCACCGCGTGCGGCCGCCTCGGCGTCCATGGCTTGGCGCACCCGCCGCATGAATCCGGTCAGCACGTCGGCGCGGTAGCGCAGCCACTCGGGATCGTCGGCCGGCAACCGGAACGGATCGCGTCCGGTCGACGCCGTGAATCCCTCGGTCAGCGGGGACTCGTAGTCCAGGTACGGCGGGCGGCGGTTGTAGAGCAGCGTGATGCCGTCGACGGGGTAGGCGCGCACCACCTCGCGCAGCACGGCGATGCAGTACTCCTGCACCTCCGGGAACGCATAGGACAGGCGTGCCTGATCGCGGCCGTCGCGGTCCTTGCAGCGCCACTCCGGGTGGCGGTCGTAGAGTCCGTCGGCGAAGGCGTAGTCGAGCAGCGGCGGCGGATAGGTCCACCCGGCCAGCCGGTAGGCGGCGTGGAAGCCCAGGCCCATGCCGTGCGCGTAGCCGATCGCCTCCCCGAACGGGTCGATTCCCGCGGCGACCAGGCGGTTCCAGCCCTCGTGCAGGTAGCGGTCCCACTTCCTCCCGTAGTCGGGCGGGTCGATCTGGTCCAGGGTGCGCCCGATCCTTGAGGGATAGTTCATCAGGTCGCCGGACCCCATCTCCCAGTGGATCCGGTCGAAATCGCTGTCGCGATACGACTCGAGCTCCTCCCGGATCGCGTCGATCGTGCCGGCGCGCAGCACGTTGCTGACGTCCGTGTGGCCTTGAAGCCGCTTGTGCGACCGGTCGCCGCGGTCGGCGCGCACCAGCGCCGCTTCTTCCTCGGTGAGCGGCACCAGCTTGACGTAGGCGATCCGCGCCGGGGCATGGTCGCCCAGCTCCGGATGGTCGCCGGTGCCCGCGCGCAGCCGGTACTGGGAGAAGGAGATCTCCTGGTCGGTCAGGTCGGCGACCTTCCAGAAGATCTCCTCAAGGCGGCGGCGCTTGAGGTGTCCGCCGGGGTCCCATTCGAGGATGGAGAAGGACTGATCGCCGGTAAGCCTGGCCCGCAGCCACACGACGTCGCCGGTGGAGTTGTGCCAGTCGATCTGCGCGATGTCGCTGGGGTGGATGCCGATCGAGATGGCGTGCGGGCCGCGCCGGTCCAGCCGGCAGGTAACGTCGGGCGCTCCGGTTTCCGGGTTGGCCATGAGCATCGTGCCGCTGAACGCCGGCGTCTCGTACGAGAGGGTGCGCCAGGCGCCGCGGCGGGACTCGGTGCTCAGGGCGTCGGACGGAGTGCAGCGGTCCAGGTCCGAGACGTAGATCGGCGGCGATGAGAACGCGCGGTCGCCGATCAGGTCGGGTGGAGATGCCACGACTGCTACGGAGTCTGTCCGACGTGCCGCGCGCGCGGCAAGGCGCCGGCAGACGACCGCGCCAGCAGGTCCGTCGTGACGTCGAACACGGCTCGCAGCCGTTGCTGCACATGCGGATCGCGAAAGTGCGGGTGCCACTCGAGCTCGCTCAGCGAATCGCTTACCACGCAGAGCCCGGCAGCGGCCACGCCACGCACCTGCGCCGCGGCGTACACGGCAGCCAGCTCCATCTCCACCGCCAGCACACCCGCGGCCTGCATCTCCCGCACCTCGGCCTCCGTCTCGCGGAACGGCGCGTCTGTGGTCCAGCACGTACCGGTCACGGCGTCGATCTCAGAGGCTGCCAGCGCTCGCCGGCAGGCATCCAGCAGCTCGGGATGGGCCCGCGCTTCTGCCCCCGCCGGCAGGTAGTGGTAGGAGGTGCCCTCGTCCCGGACCGCGCGATCGCACAGCAACACGTCTCCGGGGTCGACGCCGGGCCGCAGCGCGCCGGCGTACCCCACCACCACCACGCGCCGCGCACCCAGCGCGACACACATCTCCAAACAGACCACCGCCGCCGGCGCGCCAACCCCGAATCCCCCGGCGACGGCCACCGGCGCGTCGCCGCGATCCAGCACCACGAACGGCGCGCGATCGCCGGTCGCCTTGCGCACTGCGGCGGCGTTCAGCTCCCGCCACAGGCTCTTCTGATAGAGGAGGATCAGGTCAGGCGGACAATCCGGCGGAGCGCCCTGCCGGCCAGCCTCGATCGCCTGGCGTGCCGTGATGATCGCCCGGCTGCCATACTTCGCGGGACAGTGGGGTAGTGGCATCGCGGATCAGCCCCGAGGCGTCAATCGTTCGATCAACTCTTCGTTCCACTCGATGCCGAGGCCGGGCCGGTCGGACATCACGATGCGGCCGTTGCGGAACTCCGGCGGTGCGATCAGCTCGTCTGACAGCAGCGCCGGGCCCATTTCGACGATCAGCCCGTTGGTGACCGATGCGACCGCGACCGCGCCGAGATGAGCGTCGCCGTGCGGCGCCATCGGCAGGTGGTGCGCTCCGGCGTAGGCGGCGATCTTCACCCACTCGGTGAGCCCGCCGCAGACGTTCGGATCGGCCTGGATGTAGTGCGCGGCGCGCGCGTCGATCAGGTCGCGGAAGCCCCAGCGGGTGAACTCGTTCTCGCCGCTGGCGATCGGGATCGGCTGCGCGTGGGCCAGCGCCGCGCTGCCCTGCACGTCGTCGGCGTGCACGGGCTCCTCGAACCAGTAGGGTTCGCAGCGTTCGACCAGGCGCGCGAAGCGCAGCGCGGTGGCGAAGTCCCACGCGTTGTTCGCGTCGATCATGAGGTCGACGTCGGCGCCGATCGCGTCGCGCACGGCGCGCACCCGCTCCGCGTCGTGGTGCAGCGTCACGCCCGACCAGCCGATCTTCATCTTCACCGCGCGGAAGCCCAGCTCCACCGCGCCCGCGGCCTCGGCCGCCAGCTCGGGCAGCCCCTTGCCTTCCTGGTAGTAGCCTCCCGCCGCGTAGGCGGGAAGCTCGCGCTGCGCGCCGCCGAGCAGCTTCCACGCGGGCTGGCCGGTCACCGTGCCGCGCAGGTCCCAGAGGGCGTTGTCGATCGCCGACATCGCGCGGATGTGCTCGCCCTTGGCGACCGGCTTGCGCCAGTTGCCCTGGTACATGCGCTGCCAGAGCGCGTCGGCCGCCAGCGGATCCTGCCCCGTCACGACCGCGGCCAACTGCTCGATGAGCGCCCGGTTTGGCCCCGGCCCCGGCGCCATGCCGACCGCCCCGTCGTCGGTGGTGACGGTGAGCCGCGAGAATCCCTTGCGCCGCGGGCGCGGCGGATAGCCGATGATCCCGTTCCAGAGTCCGGGCTCCGGGTCGCCGTAGGAGAACGCGGTGAGGGTGACGTCGACGATCTTCATGGCGCCACTCTACCGGCAGCGCCGGCGGGCGCGAAACCGTCACTCGACGCAGGCTGTGTCAGGCCAGCCGACCGCGCCATCGCCGATCTGGCTCTGGCGCAGATGGAAGGAACGGGCCGGCGATTCTATAGCGTGTCGGCGCAGATCCGGCGGGAGCGATCGCGCTATTACCGGACGCTGGAGACGACGCAACGCGGGACGTTGGACATCACCGAGTGGCTGGCGTGGTTCGTCGCTTGCTTCGGCAGTGCGATCGGCGATGCCGAAACCCAGCACGGCGCCGTCCTCGCCAGAGCGGCGTTCTGGCGGTGCCATGCGCATGAGCCGTTCTCCGCTCGGCAGAAGGCCGTGCTCGACCGGGTCATGCACCGCTTCGTCGGCAAGCTGACGGCGAAGAAGTGGGCGACTCTGGGGAAGTGCTCCATCGCCACGGCGCAACGCGACATCAACGACCTGCTGGCGCGACGCCTCCTGATCCGCAACCCCGGCGGCAGCAAGCGCACCAGTTACCGCATCGCCGAGGTTCAGGACCGATCAGTCGGGTAGCTGATCGGTCTCCGCTCAGTCTGCCGCTGGCCCAGCGGCAGCGAACCTCACCCTGATCTCAAGGGCGCGCCGACCGTCGGTCCCTTTATTGAAACCGCTGTGATGGAACGATGTCCAAATAAAGAACAATGCGTTGTTATAGAATGAATTGAGGTGATCACCGGTGACGATTCCTTTTCTAAGAAAAGCGTCCGATGCTTCATTCAATTTATGGAGGTCCAGCCCCGGGGTGCCAGTCCGCTGACCACCCATGCGGGCCGCGAGCGGGGTCCCTGGTTCACGACCTTCCCGGAGATACGCAAGTACTGCAAGAGATTACTGACCTTCGCCCGCTTCTGTTCGTCCGTTAGCCGAGCCGGAAGCTTCGACGTCAGGGCTCGATCGATACTCCGGCGGTCGACCGGGCCATGATTGCGCACAGCGATTGCGCTTGACCTCCAGCCACTCCGTCTCCGCCAGCAGGCCACGCAGGCGGTCGATGAGCGCTATGTACTTGCTGTCAGTCACACCGGAATTTGAGGAGCCTCCGTCCGTGGTCCCTCAGCGGACCAGGCGCCTGAAGCCCTCCACCGGCAGCGGGCCGCGCAGCCGGTCGGCGATGTCTCCGCAGCGGATCGCGTCGGCGAGCTCGGCCATGACCGGCCCCATCGCCTCTTCGTACCGGTCGAGCACCTCCTCCGTGTGCGCCACCGAGCAGTAGATCGTCGGCGGCGCCAGGAAGCCGCGCTCCAGCATCAGGTGCGTGTACAGCGTGCCGAGCTCGCGCGCCTGCTCGTGGTCGAAGGTGGCGCTCGCGATGCACGGATAGCTGTCGCTGACCATCATCGGCACCCCGGCGGCATCGGCCTGCCGGCGCCACGCCGCCTTGACCCGCTCGCCCACCGCGGCCACAAGCGCCGGGACGTCGAGCTGCTGCGTCATCTTCCTGACCGCGGCCACCGCCGCCGCCGGACCCACGCCCTCGGTCCAGTAGCTCGAAGAGATGAACGAGTGCTCGGCGCCCTCCATGGCGGCCGCGGTGCCGATCACGGCACCGATGGCGTGGCCGTTGCCCAGGCTCTTGCCGAACGTGGCCAGATCCGGGTTCACCCCGAAGCGGGCGTGCGCCCCGGCCCGCTCCAGGCGGAAGCCGATGGAGGTCTCGTCGAAGATCAGCAGCGCTCCCACACGGTGCGCCTCGGCGCGGATGTGCTCCAGGTAGCCCGGATCGGGATCCTTCCCGCGGCACGGCTCCATGACCACGGCCGCCAGCCGGTCGCCGTGCTCGGCGATGATGCGGTCGAACCTTTCCAGGTCGCCCCACTCGAAGACCTGCGCCGTGCCGCGCAGCTCGCGCGGCACGCCGAGCGGCTCCAGCCCCGGCATCAGGTGGCCGCGCAGGGCGTCGCTCTCTCCCAGGTTGGCCGCCAGATACCAGTCGTGCCAGCCGTGATAGCCGCTGATCGCCACGACCGAGCGGTCGGTGGTGGCGCGGGCGATGCGCACGGCGACGGTCATCGTCTCGCCGCCGGTGCGCGCCAACCGCACCCGCTCCGCCCAGGGATGCAGGCCGCACAGCAGGTCGGCCAGCTCCAGCTCCTCGCGCGGATTGAGGGTCGAGCAGCTTCCCAGGCTGACCCGCCGGATCACCGCGCGGGTGACGTCCGGGTCGCGGAACCCCAGGATGGTCGCGCCGATCCCGTGCGAGGAACAGTCGAAGAAGTGGCGTCCCGCCTCGTCCCACACCTCGCAGCCGCGCGCCTCGCGGAAGTAGGGCGGCCACTGCCCTGGCGCCATGCGGTCCGGGTTCTTGCTGAGCAGGTGGTTGCCGCGCGGGATGATCGTGAGCGCCCGCTCGTAGCTCTTCTGACCCAACTCGGGGTCGACCGCCCGGAGACCCAGCAGCCGCTCCGCGTTGTCGCAGAACACGTCCTGCAGGTCCGCTTCGTTCAGTCCGAACCGGTCGGCCGCGTGGAGGATGGCGCGCACCTCCTCCAGACCGACCTGGATCGGCCGGCCGAAGAACGCGCGGTCGTTCCACTCGAGCTGGTCGGTGGCGACCCAGGCGAAGCCGCTGCCGAGCGTGATCGAGCGCCCGCGCTGGTGCGAGATCGGGAAGTCGGAGCCGTACAGGAGCCGTCGTGGCCCGAACTCGTCCAGGATGGCGACCATGGGCTCTGCCTCGCAGATCGCGGAGGTGTCGAACCAGACGTTCGCAAGCCCGCGCAGCGAGGCGATCGACCTGGTGGTGTTGGGGCCGTGGAATCCGCGCGCCGCATGCGCCAGGATGAGTTGCGCGTTCGGGAAGCGCTCGCACTTGTCCCGGATCTGGCGCTGGTTCTCCGGGTCGTCCAGCGCCGGATCACGCACGATGTGCAGCATGATGAACCAGCCGCGCTCGTCGGCCACCTGCCACGTCCACTCGGGCAGGAACTCGTCGATGCAGGATTGCTGCGTATCCTGTCGGGCGCTGTAGCAGTGGTAGCACTTGAAGCCGCCGATCCCCTCGCCATCGAGGTCGGACTCCACCTCGGCCTGCGTCGTGTCAGCCGCCACCAGATATGCGCGGATGGCCGTGGGATGACCCGCGGTCTGCGCCGCGACGAATTCGTTTTTCGGACCGATCGGCAGTTCCGGGGCCGGAAAGGGCAGGACCAGGGCGCCCGCCATCCGTTCGGGTCCGCCGAGCTGCGCGCCGACCAGCTCTCGCCACTCGTCCAGACCGACCTGCTCCGGGCCCCACCCGAGCATGGGGCTCACTCGTGGAAAGTGTTTGACGTCATAGAGATGCATGTGCGCGTCGAAAACGCGCAGCGGGATTCGGGAGGCCAGCTCGGCTGCCGCCGTCCGGTCTTCCTCGGTCGTGGTCCAGCCGGTTTCCAGCCGTTCGTGGGTCAGCATCGGAGCCTCCTTGTCCATCGACGGAAATCGTAGCATGACGGGTTGCCACAACTTTCAGAATCTGCGATTGTTTGCCTCATGAAAGTTCTAGCAGCTCTTCTGACTATCGCACTCGTCGGCGCGACGGCTGCCTGGGCCAAGACCGGCAGCTTCACGTACGACGACGGCTCGACCTACGAAGGCGAGTTCGAGGATGGCAGGGTCCACGGCCAGGGCACCTACACCTGGGCCGACGGGACGATGTATGCCGGTGCATTCGACTCCGGTCTGCCGCACGGTGAGGGCCGGCTGACGTGGCCTTCGGGCGCCGTCTACGAAGGGCCGTTCCAGGCTGGTGAGATGGCCGGTACCGGCATGATGACCTGGCCGAGCGGCGCGACGTATGAAGGCAACTTCACCGCCGGGCGCATCAACGGCTACGGGACGCTGACCTGGCCCGACGGCCTGACCTACAGCGGCATCTTCGTGACCGAGACGATCGAGGGCACGGGCATGCTGATGTGGACCGACGGCACCAGCTACGAAGGCGACTTCATGGCGAACAGCATTGAAGGTTCCGGCATGATGACGTGGCCCAGCGGTGACATGTACGAGGGCGGATTCATGGCCGGCGCGCCGAACGGCGAAGGCACCTACACTTGGGCCACCGGTTCCCGCTACGAGGGCATGTACGAGAATGGCATGGCCACGGGAGGCACCTTCTACACCACGGACGAAGACGGCAGGGACTGGCACTTCGTCGCGTCGCAGGACGCCGACGGGACCTGGATGGTCGACCATCCGGACAGCCAGGAGATGTAGGAAGGCCGGAAGGTCCGAATCGGAAAGAGATAGGACAGCCGAGCTGAGCGCATAGATCGGGAGACGATGCTCCGGACGGCCGACAGGCCGGAGGGGCATCGGTTTCCCGATCCGTGTTAGACCATCATACCGATCGCGCGCACGCCGAAGACGGGGCACTGGCCCGTGCTTCCGGCGGGCGCGCCTTTTCGTGTCCGGCGTTTTTTCGTGTCCGGGGTTTCTTGTCCGGCGACCGGCGAGCGTCAGCCGCTCCGGTACTCCTCGAGCACCCGATCCATCACCCGGCCGGTGCGCGCCGCGCTCCTGCCGGTGCTCGGACAACTTCCGAAGCCGCGCAACTCGTCCACGATGGACTGGATCAGCGGTTGCTGCACGTGCTCGGGATGGGAGATGTCGGTGCGCGCGGTGCCGCCGGAGGTGGTGATCTCGAACGGCACGGCCCCGAACGTCGAGTAGCGCAACACGCCGCGGCTGCCGGCGATCTCGACCAGGTCGACCTCCTCCTGCGCGGTGAAGGCGAAGCGCGCCGTACCGACGACGCCGTCGCGGAAGCGCATGGCGAACGCCACCGCGTCCTCCGCCTCATAGACACCGAGTTGGTTCACGGCGAAGCCGCGCACCTCCTCGATCGGCCCGAGCAGGTAGTCCAGCAGGTCCAGCACGTGCGAGCCCATGTCAGCGAACAGCCCGCCGCCGGCGATCTCCGGCCGGTACCGCCATGGCAGCGGACCCGATCCGAGCGAGGGATCCGGAGGGCTGACGTAGTGCGCGGTCACCGTCAGCGGGGTGCCGATGCTCCCGCCGAGCAGCGCGTCCCGCACCGCCACGAAGCGCGGCAGCATCCGGCGGTAGTAGGCGACGAACAGCGGCAAACCGGCCGCCTCGGCCGCGGCATTCATGGCCAGGCATTGCTCGTGGGAGCATGCCATCGGCTTCTCCACGTACACGGGCTTGCCCGCTGCCAGCGCCTGCAGGGCGTAGTCGTGATGCGACGACGGCGGCGTGGCCACGTAGACCGCGTCCACCTCCGCGTCGGCGATCAGCTCGGCCGCGTCGTCGTACGCCTGAGGTACGCCGTGCCGGCGCGCGTAGTCGCGTGCGGCATCCCCGTCGCGCCGCATCACCGCCACCAGGCTGGAGCCGTTCGCCTTGCGGAACCCCGGTCCGCTCTTGACCTCGCAGACGTCACCGCAGCCGATGATCCCCCAGCGGATCACGGGTGGCGGGCTCATGTCGCCCGCTCCGCCGGCGGCAGCAGGCTGCGTACCTCCGCGGCGTGGATCGCCCGCTCGGCCGAGCCGCGCAGCGTGGCGGCGGCCGGGGTCCCCTCACGCGCGTAGGCATCCGCCTGCAGCGCCATGTCGATCTTGTCCAGGTCCTTGACCAGCCGGCCTTCCGGCGTGCGCCGCTCGGCGTAGTCCAGCCACGCGGCCATCAGCGTCCCGTCGGGGTCGACGTCCGCCAGAATCCGCCGCGCCGCCTCCATCTCCCGTCGCCGCTTCTCCCCGGCGGGCACGCCGTCGGCGGGCGTCACGTCCCCGGTGAGCGCTTCGGCCAGGTCATGAATCACGGCGACGAGGGCCGCCCGCGCCGGGTCCGCACCGGCCGCGGAAGCGGTCACCGCAGCCAGCGCCGCCACGCCGAAGGAATGCGCGGCGACCGACTCGGGATCGGGGACGCCCCGCTGCACCCAGCCTCTGCGCGGCATTCGCTTCAGGGCGGCGACGTGCGCGAAGAACGCCTGGAGCCTGCGCGCGGTCATCGCTCCGGTCGTGGTCATGGGGCGAGGGTAGGCCGAGCGGGGGCGTCTCGACTACCGTAGCCGCGGGAACGCGATGAACGGCACGGACGGCTCGGTGCAATTGACCCTGCAGGGGGACGAGATCGAGCTTGCCGGCTACGCCGAGCCGTCGACGGTCGGCGATCTGATCGCCGCGCTGGAGCGGATGCGGCTCCGTCCCGGCCTGGCTACGGTCGGCTGCGCGGGCTGCGGGCTCTGCTGCCGCGATCGTGTACCGGTGCTGGGCGCGGACCTGCCGCGGCTGGAGCGGGCGCTCGGACTCACCCGCGAGCGGCTGCTTCGCGACCACCTGGAGCTGCCGGATCCCCCGGACCCGGACGAGCGCGCCGCCCGGATCGCCGACCTGGCCCGGCAGTTCGACGCCTCACCGGCGGAGGCGACGCTGCTCTACGAGTGGAACACCGGAGAGCCCATCGTGCCGCGGCAGGGCGATGACGGCTTCTGTCACTGGCTGCGGGATCGGCGCTGCTCGGTCTACCCCGGCCGGCCGCTGATCTGCTCCTTCTACCTGTGCAACTTCGGCGACCGGCTGTCAGCGCTGTTCGATGCGATCGTGCGGCAGGGCGTGTGGCACAGCTACGTCGCCGTGGGCTGGATCGAGAGCGGCGTCGTGGCGCACAATCCCTTCTTGTCGGTCGCCGAGCCGACACGGGCGCCGCTGGGCGCGTTCGACGTCGATGTCGCGCCACTGCTGCAGCGTATGGCCGACACCTGGTAGGAGGAGTCACGACGCGAACTTGGACGTCGACCCGAAGCGTCATACTATGAGAGTGCGTCCCGGATGAAACATGAGATCGAGCTACAGAGCCATTCAATCGTCGCAGTTGGCGATCTGAACCCAGCGATCTTCCAGCCGGCTTGGTTCGCCGGGGAAGGCCTGATCAACCAGGGTGAAGCGCAGGCAGCGCAGATCCAGATGATCAGCGCCCAAGCTGCTTTATTCGAAGTCGACTGGCTGAGCGTGCAGGTGTTGCCCGACCGGTTCGTGGCAACCACGACGAGTGAAGCGTATTTTCAGCACCTGCATGATCTCGTGGCTGCCACCTTCTCAAGGCTCGTTCATACGCCGATCAGGATGCTCGGCATCAATTACACTTGCCACTGCCGCCTCGACGATAGCCAAGCCTGGAGTCGACTCAGCGACATACTCGCACCGAAGGCGCCTTGGTTCGGCCTGCTCGACAGCCCGGGAGTGCATAGTCTCACGATGGAAGGCATGAGACCGGAAGGGCCCAACGGATTCCTTCGCATAAGGGTGGAACCGTCGGTACGTGTGAAAAGCGGGCTGTTTATCGACATAAACAACCACTACGATGTTGCAGAAGAAGTCGCTGGGTGCCGTGCCATGCTTAGCACTCTCAGTAAAGAATGGAGCGGTGCAGTATCGTCCGAGAACGTTCTTGGGAAACTACTAAACGATGACTGACCAGCTGCCCACCGTTCACCTCGGAGCAATCGGCAGCACGTCTCATGAGGGGAACGCGATCCAACGTCCGTTCCACGTTGTTGGTTCTCCACCTTTGGTCGATGAAGACGCTAATGCGCCTAGCGAAGGCTCCACGCTAAGCGACTCGCAGTCGGGTTTCGAGGCTCCTCCCATTCCGTATATTGCGCCTGCGGTTCGATTTCATGAGCCTCGCACTTCGTTCCGGACTCTCCAGAAATGGCAGGGAGTCGTCACAGCAGTCGCGGAAGAGTCATTCACCGCCAGGCTCATAGACCTGATGAGCGACATGCCCGAAGAGGAAGCGGAGATTAGCCTTGACGAGGTGAGCGACGATGAGAGACCGCTCGTCAAGGAGGGAGCCGTGTTCCTGCTACACGTGGGGTACGCGACCAGCGAGGGGGGACAACGTAGCCGAACAGCGATTCTCAGGTTTCGACGACTCCCTGTATGGACAGACTCGGAGCTTGCTACCGCTGACCAGGTTGCACAGGAACAGGCGAACACGATCCGTTGGAGATAGCAGCACCTGACCGGGACGACTTCGAACTCACGCTCCTCGGGCCGGGCTACGGAGAGTGCGCGCTCATCCATTTTGGTCGTGGCGAGTGGATTGTCGTGGACTCGTGCGTGGATCGCGAAGGTAACGCGGCAGCTCTCAGCTACCTAAAGCTGATCGGTGTCGACGCCGCCCGCTCGGTGAAAACGATCGTGGTCACGCATTGGCATGACGACCATATTCGGGGGATCACAAAGGTTATAAGTAGCTGTCATAGGGCTGACTTCGTTTGCCCGGCTGCGTTTCGTCAGAAGGAATTCTTGGCGTTTGTGGCCGCGTACGCAGACGGCGCGATGATGTTGCATAGTGGGACACAGGAAATCGGGAAGGCCCTCGCACTTGTAAACGAGAGAAGAACCACTGCACGGTTGGCTTCGGAAAACAGACTCCTGCTGAGACGGCGTGGTTGCGAGCTTTGGGCGTTGTCGCCGTCCGACGAGGCCATCAGGTCAGCACTGCTACACCTTTCCGAACAGATGCCTCGACCGATGGAGTCGAAAACAGCCGTACCGGCACCGACACCAAACCACTTGTCCGTCGCTCTTCTGGTTCAGTTAGCCGGCACCGCTATTCTTCTCGGCGGAGACGTACTCCGATTCAGAGCGGACCGCAAGAGAGGATGGTTGAGGATTGCCGATCTTCGAAGGGAGTTTGATCATCCTGTGTCGGACGTCGTGAAGGTTCCTCATCATGGTTCTAGGGGCGCAGATGCCCCGGAGATGTGGGATCACCTTCTGCGCGAGCGACCGGTGGCGGCTTTGACTCCATTTCGGAGAGGCGGAGTATCACTGCCCGAGGCAGGTGACGTCCAACGCATCTGTGCAAGAACAACCGAGGCGTACATCACATCGCTGCCTCTTCACGGAAGACCGCCGAAGCGAACGTCGGCGGTCGAGAAGACAATCGAGGGCTTCCTTCGCAATCGACGGCTGCAGTCGCCTCCCCTGGGTCGAGTGACGTTGAGATGCTCTTCTCGCGAGCGTTCGCGATGGACCGCTCAGCTCGCCGGAGCGGCGTGCCGGCTGCATCCAGGCATCCTGTGAGTACCGCCGGAACGGTGATCCGGCCGGCGGATCGCACGACGACCTGGGCCGGGTTCGGCCCGGTGCTGCGCGTGCTCCGCATGGCGCTGGCCCATCCGGTGCGGCTGGCGGTCGCCGTGACCGCCACCGTCGCCGCGGCCGTGTTCCAGCTTCTGCTGCCGCAGTACGTCGGCGACGTGGTGGACACCGTGAACGTGATCCTCTCCCAGGCCACCGACACGGGGGCCGCGAAGCGGCAGATCCTGCAGCTCGCCGCACTGATCCTGGGTGCCAGCGTGGTGCGCGGCCTGATGATGATGGTGCACACCCAGCAGGCGGAGATCGTCGGCCAGAGCGTCGGCTACCGGCTGCGGATGGACTACTACGACAAGGTCCAGCGGCTCAGCTACGGGTTCCACGACCGCGTGCACACCGGCGAGCTGATCACGCGCGGCATGCTCGACATCGAGTCGGTCGCCAACTCGTTCAACCGCGGGATGATCAAGGCGGTCTGGCTGCTGGTGCTGCTCGGCTGGGGCACCTGGCTGCTGCTGAGCACCGATCCGGTGCTCACTCTGGCGGCGCTGAGCTTCGCCCCGGTGGTCGCGTGGCGGGCGACGGTGGCGCGCATGCGGCTGCGGGTGGCGTGGCTGCGCCTGCAGCAGTGCCTGGCGAGGCTCACCAAGGTGATGGAGGAGAACCTGGGCGGCATCCGCGTCGTACGCGCCTTCGCCGCGCACGAGCACGAGATGGGCAAGTTCGACACCGTCTCCGAGCAGGCCAAGCGCTATACGGACCGCACCATCAACATCCGCGTGCGCGACGTGAGCCTCATGACGCTGGCCTACTACTCGGCGATGGCGCTGATGCTCTGGGTCGGCGGCACCCGCGTCCTGGCCGGGCACCTCACCGTCGGCGACGTCACCGAATTCCTGGTGTTCATGCTGATCCTGCAGATGCCGATCCGCCAGCTCGGCATGGTGGTGAGCGCGCTGTCGCGGGCATCGACGTCCGGCGGACGGCTGTTCGAGATACTGGACCTGGAGCCGGACATCAGGGACCGGCCGGACGCGCACGACCTCGAGATTCGCGAAGGAGTGCTGCGCTTCGAGTCGGTGAGCTTCTCGTACGGCGGTGGCGGTGACACGGTGCTGGACGACATCAGTTTCGAGGTCGGACCCGGCCGCACGCTCGGTATCGTCGGGCCGCCGGGGTCGGGAAAGTCGACCATTGCGCTGTTGGCCGCCCGCTACTACGACGTCGACGCCGGCCGCATCACCATCGACGACCAGGACATCCGCTCGGTGACCCTGCAGTCGCTGCGCTCGGCCGTGGGGGTGATCCAGCAGGACAACTTCCTGTTCACCGCCAGCGTGGAGAGCAACGTCGCGTACGCCGACCCCTGGGCGCAGCGTGAGCAGATCACCCACGCCAGCTCGTCCGCGCAGCTTCACGACTGGGTGCTGGGACTGCCCGAGGAGTACCGGACGCTGGTCGGCGAGCGCGGCGTGTCGCTCTCCGGAGGGCAGCGGCAGCGGTTGTCGATCGCCAGAAGCATCATGGTCAGGCCGGCGATCATCGCCTTCGATGACTCGACGGCGGCGATCGACGCGGGGACCGAGCAGCGCATTCGCACGGCGCTGCGCAAGCTGACCGAGCGCACCGGGACGATCATCGTCTCGCACCGGCTGAGCTCGCTGATGCACGCGGACGAGATCCTGTTCGTCGACGCCGGCTCCGTCGCCGAGCGCGGCACCCACGCCGAGCTGATGGAGCAGGGAGGCCGGTACCGCGCGCTGTATCAACTCCAGGCGAACCCGTCGGAGTCGCTGGACCGGATCGCCGACAGCATCGCCGGCGGCGCGGCGCGTGCCGGGGAGGTGGTGCGTGGCCGCTAACGCCCGGAAAGAAGCGCGTGCCGACAGACGGCCCCACCTCGCGTCGGTGGGGACGCAGTCCAACCGCGAGGAGGTGATGTTCGGCGCGACCTTCGACGGCAAGATCGTGCGCCGGCTCATGGAGTTCGTGGTCCCCTACCGGCGGCGGCTGCTGTTCGGCTTTGCGGCGGTGCTGGTGTTCACCGCAACGCAGCTCGCGATCCCGCTGATCGTGAGCAACACGTTCGCCAACGTGGCGGGCGCCGGTGACGCTGCCCTGACGCTGCTGCGGGCCACGGTCGCCGTCTTCGTCGGCATCATCCTGGTCAACTTCGTCGCCAACGTGCTGCAGGAAGGCGTGGTGGCGCGCGCCGGCGAGCGCGTGCTGTTCGACCTGCGCCGCGCCATGTACCGCCACCTGCAGCGGGTGTCGCTGTCCTTCATGGACCGCACCGAGACCGGCCGGCTGATGTCGCGTCTGCAGGGCGACGTGTACGCGCTGCAGGAGTTCCTGGAGTCGTCGGTGTTCGCGGTCGGCGACATGGTGCTGCTCGTCGGCATCATGACGGTGCTGGTGGCCATGGACTGGATGCTCGGGCTGCTGGCCCTGGCCGTGGTGCCGACGCTGATCATCGTCCGCATGGTGTGGCTGCCGCACGCCCGGCGCACGTTCCTGCGCGCGCGGGAGGCATCGTCCATCGCCAACGGCGCCATGGCCGAGGCGATCAGCGGCGTGCGCACGGTGCAGGAGGCCGGCCGGGAGCTGGTCAACCTGAATCTGTACCACGACAAGGCGCACGACAACCTGGTCGCGCAGTCGCGGGCGGTCATGATCGCGCAGATGATCATCCCGATCGTCGACACCCTCACCGGCATGGCGACCGGGATCGTCGTGGTCGTGGGCGGGTCGATGGTCCTCGACCGGAGCCTCGACCTGGGCGTGCTGATCGCCTTTCTGATCTACATTCAACGGTTCTTCCAGCCGATCCGCTCGGTGACGATGCAGCTCAGCATCATGCAGCGGGCCATGGCGGCCGGGCAGCGGATCTTCGAGGTGATGGACGTGCCGGTCGATATCAGGGACCGGCCCGGCGCGATCGATCTCGACGACTGCGACGGCTCGGTCGAGTTCCGCGGCGTCACCTTCGGCTACGTCCCGGATCAGCCGGTGCTGAGCGACATCAGCTTCACCGCCCGTCCCGGAGAGACCGTGGCCCTGGTCGGGCCGACCGGCTCCGGCAAGACCAGCATCACGGCGCTGGCGCACCGCTTCTACGAGGTATGGGACGGGCAGGTGCTGGTGGGCGGCCACGACGTGCGCGACGTGTCGCAGGACTCGCTCGGCCGCCACATCGGCATGGTGCTGCAGGAGCCGTTCCTGTTCTCGGGCACGATCGAGGAGAACATCCGCTACCACAAGCCGCACGTGCCGCTTGAGGCGGTCGAGCAGGCCGCCCGCACCGTCGGCGCGCACGGTTTCATCATGCGCCTGCCGGACGGCTACCGGACCGAGATCGAGCAGCGCGGCGGCAACCTGTCGCTCGGACAACGGCAGCTCATCAGCTTCGCGCGCGCCGTGGTGGCCGACACCAAGGTCCTCGTGCTGGACGAGGCGACCGCCAACATCGACAGCTACACGGAGATGCTGATCCAGAAGGCGCTCGCCAGGCTGCTCGAAGGACGGACCGGCCTGGTGATCGCGCACCGGCTGGCCACCATCCGCGGCGCCGACCGCATCCTGGTCCTGCAGGAGGGCCGCATCGTGGAGCGCGGCACGCACGCCGAGCTGATGGCCCTGAACGGCCTGTACGCGCGGCTGTACTCCATGAACTACTCGTCGTTCGACGACATCCCGGACGAGCTGATCGAGGCGGCGGTCAGGGCCACAACGTGAGCTGGTCCGCGCCCGCCCGGTAGCGGTTCGGGACGCGGAACGAGCCGGCGTCGAGCTCGGGGGCGCGGTCGGCGACGCCGGCGCGCGCGCACGAGCGCGCGAACATGGTGGCGACCAGGTCCGCGAACGGCCCCGAGCCCCGCATTCGGGAGCCGAAGCCGGCATCGTTGAGCCGCCCGTCGCCGGGCTTGCCGCCGCGGACCTGGCGGATGCGGGACAACACCTTGCCTTTCCGGTCGGGCCGGTGCCGTTCGAGCCAGTCCTCGAACAGCGGCGCCACGGCCAGCGGCAGCCGCAGCATGACGTAGCCGGCGAACGACGCGCCGGCGGCTCCCGCGGCGTCGAGGATGGCCGGGATCTCGTGATCGGTGAGGCCGGGGATCACCGGCGCCGTCAGGACTCCTACCGGCACGCCGGCCGCGGCCAGTGCCTCCATCGCCTGCAGCCGCCGGGTGGGGGTGCTGGTGCGCGGTTCCAGGGCGTTGCTCAGGGAGGCGTCGATGGTCGGGATCGACAGGAACACCGCGGCGGCGCCGCCGGCGGCGAGGTCCGCCAGCAGGTCGGCGGCGCGGCCCACCAGCCGGTTCTTGGTGACCACGGTCACGGGGTTGCGGAACTCGGCCAGCACCTGCAGGCAGCGGCGCGTGATGCCGAGTCGGCGCTCCACCGGCTGGTACGGATCGGTCACCCCGGAGAGCGCCAGCGGCTGCGGGCGCCAGCGCGGACGGGCGAGCTCGGCGGCCAGCAGCTCGGGCGCGTCCTCCTTGACCACGATGCGGGTCTCGAAGTCGAGCCCGGCGGAGAAGCCAAGATACTCGTGCGTGGGCCGCGCGTAGCAGTACGCGCAGCCGTGCGCGCAGCCGCGGTAGGGGTTGATGGAGGCGTCGAAGCCGATGTCCGGGCTCAGGTTGGTGGCGATGACGGAGCGCGAGCGGTCGCGCAGGAGCTCGGTGGCCGGCCGGCCCGGTGGGGCGTCCGGGTCGGGGACGTACTCGATCCGCTCGAAGCGGTTCGGCGGGTTCGCGGCGGCTCCGCGCCCCTTCACGCGGCGCCACCGCAGGCGAGCAACCCGGCGATCACGCGCCAGGACAGGTCGTGCTCCACCGCGGCCGCCCGCCGCTGCAATGACTCCGGCGTGTCGTTCGGACGGATCGGTACCGGGCGTGAGTCGATGAGCGGACCCTGGTCGTATTCGGCGGTGACGTAGTGCACGCAGACCGCGCTTTCCCGCAGGCCGGCCGCCAGCACCGCGCGGTGCGGGGCCAGGCCGTACATGCCCCGGCCGCCGAATTCCGGCAGCGGCGCCGGATGAACGTTGACGATGCGCCTTGGGTAGCGTGCGACCACCTGCGCGGGGACGAGCTTCATGAAGCCGGCTAGCACGATCATGCCGACCCGGTGGGAGTCGAGGAGTGCGAGCATCGCGTCCCGGTAGGCGTCCGCTTCAGGGTGCGTCACCGCCGACAGGTGCGCCGCCGGGATGCCGTGGCGGCGCGCGACGGCGAGCGCGCCGCTGCCGCTGTTGTTGCTCACCACCAGGGAGATTCGCGCCGGCAGGCGGCCGTCGGCAACCCGCTGCGCCAGGACGTCCAGATTGCTGCCCCGGCCCGAGGCGAACACCGCCAGGTTCACGTCCGGCACAGGATGGCACGAACGCGCGCAGCCAGGTCGACCGGCGCGGCGTCTGCACGACCGGAGTGATCGAGGAGCGTTTGACATCGAAATTTAAGCATGATATTTCGATGGCATGGTACGCACCCAGATTCAGCTTCCCGATGCGCTCTACGAGGAGGTCAAGCGGGTCGCCCGTGAACGCGAGATGTCGCTGGCGGAGGTGGTGCGGCGCGGCGTCGAGTACATCACGCAAGCCTATCCGGCGGTCGGCAGCGACCGGATCTGGGCTCCTCCGCCGGCCAGCAACCTCGGCGCATTCAAGGCGTCTCCCGAGGATTGGCGGCTGTTGGTGAACGAGCCGGCGTCGGAGCGCTGACCCGGTGCTGTCGATCGACACCAACCTGCTGGTGTATGCGCAGAACGCCGGCTGCGACGAGCACCGGCGGGCACGCGCGTTTCTGTCCGCATGCCGGGAACGCGACGTCGTCATCTGCGAGTTGGTGCTGGTCGAGCTGTACCTGGTCCTGAGGAGCGCGGCGATCGTGTCCCGCCCGCTCGTGGCGGAGGACGCGGTCGAGGTCTGCTCGGCCTACCGCAACAACCCGCGGTGGCGACTGGTCGAGCATGCTCCCGTCATGGCGGAGGTCTGGGAGCGAGCCAAAGCAACCGACTTCGCGCGGCGCAGGATTGTCGATGCACGGCTGGCCTTGACGCTGCGCCATCACGGGGTGACCGAGCTTGCGACCGCGAACGTCCGCGACTTCCACGGGTTCGGCTTCGTCCGGGTGTGGAACCCCATCAAGGATGCCGAGACGCAGAGTCTGACGACGGCAGGGGAGACCGACGCATGAATTTCACAGGACTGGACACCGAGCGCTTCGACTTCGAGCTTCGCTTCGACCGGATGCGCACCGAGGAATTGGCCGTGCGCCTCTCGGACGACACCTTCTCGCGAGCTGCCGTGCGCGAGGAGTCGCTGCTGTCCAACTGGGACGCTCCCAACTGGATCATCGAGGGCAGCCGGGTGCGCCAGGTCCGCAGTTGCGCGCGCGAGCGGGAGAGCCGCAAGCAGCGGATGCTGGACGAGTCCGGCGCCTTCGACCCGTTCGTGACGATCCAGGTTCCGCCGATCCCGACCCTGGCCTTCGGCGACTGGGGCTGGACGGACTACGAGCTGAGAGCGAGCTGCAGCGGCGGCCATGACGGGCCGACCGGCGTTGCGTTCCGCTACCAGGACGCCCGTCACTACTACGCGCTGACCGTGGAGGACGGCCATGGAATGCGGCTGGTGCTGCGCTCGGGCGACCGGCACCAGGTGCTGGCGCAGGTGCCGCTGCCGGCGCCGCTTCCGGAGTACCGGATGCTGATCCGGGTCACCGGCAGCGCGTTGCAGGCGGGCCTGCTGGACGGACCGGCCGTACGCGTCGTCGACGGCCGCTACGCGTACGGCCGAGCCGCCTTGGTGTGCAGCGGCGAATCGACCTACGGACCGGTGCAGGTCTCGGGCTACCGGGTCCGGCACACCGAGCTGCCGCTGCCGGAGGCTCCGGACATGGAGCTGCTGGCCGAGGGCGCCCTGGACGATGCGCTGTGCCGCAGCCGCGTGGTGTTTCAGGACCTGGACGGCGACGGGCTGCCGGAGCTGCTGGCCGACGACGATCACGGCACCGAGGTCCACTGCCAGCACTTGGTCCACGGCCACCGGTGGCGGCTCGGACCGTTCGAGTACCCGCTGAGCCAGGGAGGCGACCTGCCGCTGTGCGCCTTCGACATCGACGACGACAGCCGGCGCGAGGTGGTGTTCACCGCCGACTTCGGCATCCACGTGCACGACGCGGTGACCGGCGAGCACCGTGCCACGGTGGCGTCGCCTCCCGCCAATCCCTACCGGGAGGACGCCGACTACCCGCACGAGCGCATGCTCGGGGATGCCATCTGCCCCGTCCTCACCGAGGTGGGACAGCCTCCCGGCTTCTACGTCAAGGACCGCTATTGGAACATCTGGCTGTACGACCGCCGCCTCGATCTGCAGTGGCACCGCGCCCTGAACACCGGCCACTTTCCGCTGCCCGTGCAGCTCCGGGCCGGGGAGCCGGACTACCTGTTCGCCAGCCGGACGCTGCTCTCTCCTGCCGGAGACACCGTGTGGTCGCTCGACCTGCCCGACCATTCGGACGCCATCGGGCTGTTCGCCCTGAACGCGGAGCCGCGCCTTTACGTCGCCGCCGGCGAGGAGGGGCTGATGGAGATCGAGCCCCGTACCGGCGCCATCCGCACGCAGCTCAAGTGGGGGCACGTGCAGCAGTACGCGTTGGGGCGCTTTCTGCCCGGTCAACCGAAACCGCAGATTCTGGCCATCACCCAGTGGCGGGAGCCCGGCATCGCCGTGCTGCTCGACCACCGGCTCGAGCCGATCAGCCGCTGGGTGGAGATGTCGGCCGAGGCGGGCTGCCGCCCGCTGCCGTGGGGCACCGCCGGCAGCGACCTCGCAGTGAATCGCGGCGGCATCCTCGATCCCCTCACCGGCCGCCTGGTACGGCCGTTCCCGGAGCGCTGCGGGCGCGTGCGCCACCTCACGGTGCTGGATCTGCCGCGCTACGGGTGCGGCTGCCTGCTGGTGGTGAACGAGTCGAGCTGGCAGATCTGGGGAGCCGGAGCCAACGTGCCGGTAGTGGCGCCGCGTTGGCGTCCCAACGCGCTGCAGCCCAGCGGCTACCTCCCGGCACTCGACTTCTGAGGCGCGAGCCGCGCTCAGATTCCGCGCAGGCGCAGCTCGTCGGCGCGCCAGCAGGCGACCGCGCGCCCGGCGCCCGGCACCAGCTCGGGAACTTCGCGGCTGCAGCGCTCCTCGGCGTGCGCGCAGCGTGAGGCGAACACGCAGCCCGGGCGTTCGCCGATCGGGCTCGGCACGTCGCCCGAGAGCAGGTCCTCCGCCCAGGGGGTGTCGGGGTCGGTGTCCGGGCTGGCCGCCAGCAGGCCGGCGGTATAGGGATGCCGGGGGTGGGTGTAGATCTCCCTGGTGTCCCCCTGCTCGACGATCTTGCCCAGGTACATGATCGCGACTTCCCTGCAGATGTAGCGCACCACGCCCAGGTCGTGGGCGATGATCACCACGGTCAACTCCATCTGCGTCTGGATGTCGAGCAGCAGGTTGAGGATCTGCGCCTGCACGGAGACGTCGAGGGCCGACACCGGCTCGTCCGCGAACAGCAGCGACGGGGATGAGGCGAGCGCTCTCGCGATGCCCAGCCGCTGC
This sequence comes from Spirochaetaceae bacterium, assembly GCA_026710565.1. The sequence goes on from JAPOQV010000655.1 coordinate 38,946, forward strand.
CGCTGGCCGCCGGAGAAAGCGTGCGGATAACGCGACAGGAAGCGCGGATCGAGCCCGACCAGGTCCATCAGATCCTCCACCCTGCGGCGGTAGTCCGGCTTCCGCCACTTCAGGACCTTGAGCGGCTCCGCGACGATGTCGAGCGCGGGCATGCGCGGATTCAGCGAGCTGAACGGATCCTGGAAGATCATCTGGATCTCTTTCCGCAGGGGTTTCAGCTCCTTCCTGGTCAACTGCGCCAGGTCCACCGGGCGGTTGTCCTGGGTGGTGTACTCGACGCTTCCGGAGGTGGGCGGAATGGCCCGCATGATCGTCTTCACCGTGGTGGTCTTGCCGCAGCCGCTCTCGCCGATGAGTCCCAGGATGGTGCCGCGCACCACGTCGAACGAGATGTCGTCCACCGCCCGGATGAAGTCGTCCCCCCGCCGCAGAAAGCCGCGTTCCACCGGAAAGTACTTCTTCAGGTTGCGGACCTGCAGCAGGGTTTCGCTCACGGCGGCGCCACCGGGATGTTGTGGCAGGTGGCGACGTGGCCGTCGCCGATCTTCACCGCGGGCGGCTGGGTCACCTCGCAGGTGCCGGCGATCATCTCCTCGCAGCGCGGGTGGAAGGGACATCCGGTGGGCAGCAGGTAGGTCGTGGGCACGGCTCCTTCGATGGTGTGCAGCCGCTCTCCCTGCCGGCTCATGCGCGGCACCGACTTCATCAGGTTGCGGGTGTAGGGGTGGCGCGGATTGCGGAACAACTCCCGCACCGGAGCGTCTTCCACCACCTTGCCCAGGTACATGACGTAGACGTGCTCGACCATCTTGGAGATGACCGCCAGGTCGTGGGTGATCAGGATCAGCGAAAGCCCCATCTGCCGCTGCATCTCCTGGATCATCTTCAGCACCTGCGCCTGGATGGTCACGTCGAGAGCCGTGGTCGGCTCGTCCGCGATCAGGATGCGCGGCCCGCAGGCGATCCCCAGGGCGATCATGGCGCGCTGCCGCATGCCGCCGCTCAACTGAAAGGTGTAGTCGTCCACCCGCTGCTCGGGGTCCGGGATGCCGGTGCGGCGCAGCAGCTCGATGGTCCGGGCCCTGGCCTCCTCCTTGCCGATGCCGGTGTGCAGCATCAGCAGCTCGGAGATCTGGTTGTCGATGGTGTGCACGGGGCTGAAGGCGGTCATCGGCTCCTGGAAGATCATCGAGATCTCGGCACCTCGGATCCTGCGGATGTGCTCGCCGTCGGGGTCCAGCGTGGTCAGGTCGGTCACCGCGCCGTCGCGCTCCCGGTAGCTGATCCCGCCGCTGGTGATGCGCGCGGTGTCCGCCAGCAGGCGCAGGATCGAGTACGCCGACACCGACTTGCCGCAGCCGCTCTCGCCGACCAGGCCGACCGACTGTCCTTCCTGCACCGCGAAGGAGACGCCGTTGACCGCCTTGGCGATCCCTTCGTCGCCGTGGAACTCGACCGTGAGGTCGTCCACCTCCAGGATGTGGTGCGGCTCCATCAGCGCTACCGGCTTCCGTAGGGATCGGCGGCGTCGCGGATTCCGTCGCCGAGCAGGTTGAACGCCAGCACCACCAGAATCACGCACACGCACGGCAGCAGGATCCACGGCGTGATGGCGATGGCATATACGTTCTGCGCGTCCCGCAGCAGCACGCCCCAACTGATGGTCGGCGCCTGCAGGCCGAGGCCGAGGAAGCTGAGTGCGGTCTCGCCCAGGATCATCCCCGGTATCGACAGCGTGAGCGAAGCGATGATGTAGCTGTAGAACGAGGGCAGCATGTGGATGAACACGATCTGCAGGTTGTTGCGGCCCATAAGCTCTGCGGCGGTGACGAAGTCCTCCGTGCGCAGGCTCAGGAACCTGCCGCGCACGATGCGCGCCAGTCCCGTCCAGCCGATGATCGACAGGATGATCGTGATCAGCAGGTAGTTCTGCAATTGCGACCAGTCGCGCGGCAGCGCCGCGCTCAATGCCATCCACAGCGGAAGCTGCGGAATCGACAGCAGAATCTCGATGGCGCGCTGCACGATGTTGTCGACGACGCCTCCCAGATACCCGGCGATGCCACCGATCAGGATCCCGAGAAAGAAGCTGATGGCCACGCCGAACAATCCGATGGAGAGCGAGATCCTGCTGCCGTACAGGATGCGGCTGTAGAGATCGCGGCCGAGCCGGTCGCAACCCAGCAGGTGAAAGGGTACGCCGGCACGTTCCGGTCCGAAGAAATGACGGTCGAGCGTGAGCCCGAAGAGCCGGTACTCGAATCCCTTCGCGAACAGCACCAGCCTGGTCTCTTCTTCGATGATGTTGCTGAACTCGACCTCGAAGGTGTCCGGGTTCATGGCCTTGCGGAAGGGATAGACAACCGGGATCGGCGAGAACCTGCCGGCGTGGTCGACGAAGTGGATTCCCTGCGGGGGCGCCTCCCGGTAGTCCGCGTTCTTCTCGTTGGGATCGTGCACGGCGAAGAACGGCGCCAGCAGTGCGAGCAGGTAGAACACCGCCAGGACGAACAGGGATACCACGGCCGGCTTGTGCTTGCGAAAGCGGATGAGGATCAGTTTCCACTGTGACGACGTGTACAGGTCGTCGAGCTCCTGGCCGTCCTCGACGCCCCTGCCGCCGCCTGCCTCGATCGCTGTCGCCACCTTAGAAGAACCGTACCCTTGGATCGATGGCCGCCAGCAGCAGGTCGGAGAAGAACGTGCCGATCACGGTCAGCGCGCTGAGCAGCATGATGAAGCTCCCGGCCAGGTACATGTCCTGGGTCAGCAGCGCCTGCAGCAGCAGCGGGCCGGTGGTGGGCATGTTCATCACCACGGAGATGATCGCCGAGAACGAGATCAGGCCCGGCAGGATGTAGGCGAACGAGCTGATGAAGGGGTTGAGCGCGATCCGCATCGGGTATTTCATGACCACCTTGCGGTAGGAGACTCCCTTGGAACGGGCGGTGATCATGTACGGCTTCTTGAGCTCGTCCAGCAGGTTGGCCCGCAAGGTGCGGATCAGACCGGCGGTACCGGAGATGGCGATGATGAAGCCCGGCAGCCAGACGTGCTTGAGCAGGTCCAGGGCCTTCCCGAAGCTCCAGGGGGCATCTTCGTACGCGGGCGAGAAGAGCCCGCCGACGTCCAGTCCGAACGTGTTCCACGCGACGTACATCAGCACCAGCGCGAGCATGAAGCTCGGCACCGAAACGCCGGCCAGGCCGAGAATGGTGAACGTGTAGTCGCCGAGCGAATGCTGCCGGAGCGCGGAGTAGACGCCGATCGGAAGTGAGATCATCCAGGTCAGGATCAGCGACGACGTGCTCAGCGCAATGGTGAGCAGCAGCCGCTCCCAAATGAGGGTATTGACGTTGGCTCTCCACTCGAAGGAGTACCCCATGTCGCCCTGCATGAAGTTGGTTATCCAGATCAGGTACTGCTCGAACAGCGTCTTGTCGAGCCCGAACCTGATGCGGTAGCGCTCCAGCATCGCCTCCTCGACCGGATAGCCGCTTTCCTCAAGATTGATGGCAAGCGTGGTCAGATAGTCGCCCGGTGGAAGCTGAATCACGACGAAGCTGATGATCGATATGATCCACAATGTGACGATCATCAGGAGAACTCGTCGTAACGTATACTGAAACATTCTGCGAGCGCCCGGCCGCGGAGCGGGATGCAAAGATCATAGCGATCGCGCGGCGGCGTGTCATCCGCTCATCACCGCCGCGACCCGGAAGCTCGCGCGGATGGCGGGGCGCATTGACGGCGGGCCGGGGGCCGGCTACACTCGCGGGCGGATTTAATCGACATCCGGTACCCGTCGCCGTTCAGGAGGAACTCATGAAGAGAGCGCTGTTGGCACTCGGTCTGTGCCTCGTCTCCGTCGCGTATGCGACCGCCATCCCGACGACCTGGCTGGAAGCGCGCACCGCGTCTCAACTCGGGATCACCAGCTTCAACGAGGCGCCGATGCTCGCGGCGCTGGTGGCATCAGGCGATCTGCCGCCGGTGACCGAGCGGCTGCCCGACGACCCGCTGGTGCTGGAGCCGCTTGACGAGATCGGCACCTACGGGGGCACCATCAGCGCCTCCAACACCGGCGGCTGGTCGGACCTGGGCCACGTCCGGCTCTCCTACCTGTTCACCACCGACCCGAGCTGCTCCGCGGTCATTCCCGACATCGCCAAGGGCTACGAGCTCTCCGAGGACGGCACCGAGCTGACCATCTACCTGCGCGAAGGCATGAAGTGGTCGGACGGCGCGCCGCTGACCGCGGACGACGTCATGTACTTCTACAACGACGTGATGCTCAACGATGAGATCAACCACTGGGTGCGCTTCGTGTGGACCATCGGCGGCGAGCTGGCGACCTTCGAGAAGATCGACGACTACGCGTTCCGCATCAAGATGGCCATTCCCTATCGCCCGGTGCTGTCGATGATCAACCACTGGTACACCCTGCCCAGCTTCTTCATGATGCCCAGCCACTTCGCAAAACAGTTCCACATCGACCACAACCCCAAGGCCGACGAGCTGGCCAAGGAGCTCGGTCACGAGAACTGGGTCGACGCCCATTCGAAGGAACTGAACGTGTTCCCGAACGTGGACGCGCTGAAGAACGTCCCCACCCTCGGCACGTGGGTCATGGAGACCGACGTTCAACTCAAGAAGACGTTCGCCAGGAATCCGTACTACCACGTCGTGGACACGGCCGGTAATCAGCTCCCGTACATCGATCGCGTGGTGGTCAACATCGTCAGCGATCAGCAGGTGACGATTCTCGATGCCCTGCAGGGCAAGTCCGACGTAGCCGGCCGGCTGCTCAAGCAGTCGGAGATGCAGCTCTACAAGAGAGGCGAGCAGCAGGGCGACTACGAGCTGCGCAACTGGCAGCGCATCTACGCGGCGGATCCCGGCCTGACCTTCAACCAGAACCACGACGACCCGGCCAAGCGGGCCGTGTTCGGCGACGTCAGGTTCCGCCAGGCCATGTCCGTGGCGCTGAACCGCGAGGAGATGAACGAGTTCCTGTTCCTGGGCATGGGGGTGCCGCAGCAGGCCACCATCCACTACGGCGCGTCGTTCTACGATCCGGCGTGGGCGACGAACTTCGCCGAGCACGACCCCGACCGCGCCCGCGCGTTGCTCGACGAGATGGGCCTCGGCACGAACGACGACGGCTACCGGACGATGGCTGACGGCGAGGTTCTGCAGATCAACATGGACGTGGACGAGACCAACAGCGACTCCGCGGAGCTGATCCGCGACTACTGGGAAGCGGTGGGCGTCCGGGTCGACCTGAAGACCGTGTCGGGCGAGCTGATCAGCCAGCGGATCCAGGCCAACGACTTCGACGTGCGCGTGTCACGCATCGACCGCATGCTGGAGCTGCGCTCCTACATCCCCAACTCCACGCCGTTCGACATCACCTCCAGCGTGTGGGGGCAGAAGTGGGGCGAGTGGTTCCAGTGGAACACCTGGGACCAGGGCGGCAGGATCGGTCCCGAGCCGCCGGCCGGCGAGGAGCCGCCGGACGACGTCAAGGCCTACTACGAGTCGTACATCAACTCGCTGGAGGCGGTGAGCGACGAGGAGTATCGGCGCTACCGCGCCGAGGTCTGGCAGTTCTTCTCGGACAATCTGCCGGTGATCGGCACGGTGGCGTGGCCGGTGGCGCCGGTGATCGTCAGCAACCGTCTCGAGAACGTGCTGGAGACCGCGATCTTCTCCGACGACCTGAGCTGGTTCAAGGTGTCGCAGCCGGCGCAGTGGTTCTTGAACGGATAGGTTCCTGAACGGATAGCCGCCTCCCGAGCCATGCAGCCCCTGGGGGCGCCCGCCATACGGGCGTCCCCGGCTC
>JAPOQV010000656.1 GCA_026710565.1 Spirochaetaceae bacterium
CGTCCGCCTCGTAGCCGGCGGCGACGGCGCCCGAGCTGGCGTAGACCACGCGGCGGACGCCGGCGGCGCGAGCCGCCTCGAATACGTGGTAGGTGCCGGCGATATTGGTCGAAAGCTGGCCGGCCGGGTCGTCGCCGAGATAGGCGGCCAGGTGCACGACCGTGTCGATACCGTCGAACGCGGGGCGGATGGCGTCGAGGTCGTTGAGGTCGGCCCGGACGGTGTCGACCCCGTCGACCGGGGTGCGGTTGAGGGCGCGCAGCGTACAGCGGGACGACAGCGAACGGCCCACCAGTCCGCCGATCAGGCCGCTCATGCCGGTGATCAGAACGTGGCGTTGCAGGGACATGGCTGCTTTGTACCACGGCGTGAGACCGGCGGCCGGTTCTTCGATCCGGGGTACGCGGACATCAAGCTGGACATGCTGGGCCGGCTGACCGACCGGATGGCATTCACGGCGGACCCGCTGCCCGAGCGCCGCGCCCGATGGTAAGGCGGGCGCCGGCCGGGTAGCGTAGGTTCGGGACCAGCCGGGTCAGGAGGTCAGCGTCATGCGCATACGGGCAGGTGTGGCACGCTCTGCCGCTCTTCGGGTCGCTTTCGCCGGCGGCGCGCTGATACTTGGGGCGATCGCGTGTACCGGGACCGCCCCGCGCCCTGCAGCCGGTGCCGGATTCGTCGGCGGCTACGGAGCGACGGCCGGGCGGACCGCCGTCAATCTCCAGGTCACCGAGCACTCGTTCACGGCGGTGACGTTCACGGAGCCGGGGCCGGGAGTGGCGGCGGCTCGGGCGGACTCGGCCCGACCAGCCAGCGAATCTGGCGGCGCACCTGGCAGCGAGCCGGCGAGGTGGGTGGTGTTCACGGGTGACGTGACCGTTTCCGGCGCCACGGTGACGGTGAGCGTCACGGGGGTGGAGCGCGACGGTCAGGCGTTGCAGGGTGCGGAGCTGGCCGCCTATGCGACGTGCACCGCGACGGCCACGGCTGGCGATGCGTTCGCGGGCGAGGTGATCGCCGCCCTGTTGGACTGTCTTGGAGCGACCGATCCCGAGGTTGCGCTGTACGAGTATGGAGAGCAGGAACGGCCTTCAGACTTGGTGTTGGGAACGTGGGACTTCGCGCCTGATCTGTCCGATCCCTCGCGTGTTGGCGGTTCGATCGTCATCAGCTCGACCGAGCTCAGAGTCTCTTCCGTCGCATCATGCCAGGGAGAGCCGTTCCATGATCCGGGCCCATTCGATCCACCGGACTCCCCGGAGCCGATGCTGTCGGTGGACCCGGTCGCGGGCGGGTTCGAAGGGGAGCCGCTCGTCTTCGACGTGATCCTGTCCCCGACCGCGAGCGGGACGGTGACGGTCGACTGGGCGACGGCCGACCTCACTGCCGACGAGGCGGAAGGTGTCGCGGGCGCCGCCGCCGCCGCGGGCGACGACTACACGGCGGGGAGCGGCACGCTCACCTTCCAGGCGGGCCAGAGCAGCGGAGCGCTCACCGTGGCGACCATCGAGGACGACGCCATGGAAGGGAACGAGGAATTCAAGGTCGAGCTGTCCAATCCCGGCGGTGCCCTCATCGCTCCGAGCCTGATGGTCGGTGTGCGGGGCAGCGTCGGGTTCGGCGTCATCGTCGACGATGACGCGCCCTGCCCTTCACTTGAGGTGTCGTATGACGCGTCGGTCGACGACACGAAGATCGCCGTCGCATTTCGAGCGGGTCGGCTCGTGTCCCCGTATAGCGATCCGATCGAGCTCACGCGGGACAACTTCGGCGATCATTTCGTCGATATCAGCACCGGTGGTCCGGCCGATCTCGACTACGACGTGTTCTATGTGATCGGAGCAACCGGAGATCGGGCGGCATTCAGGGTGCAGCACAGCGAGTGGTCGTGGGTCAGCCGGAGATGACCGCGCCGGGCGGGATCGCTGCACCGCCAGGATCTGGTCGCTACCCGCTCGCAGCGGCGCGCGGCAGCAACAGGACGGCGACGAAGATGGCGCTCGCCGCGATCGCCATCACCAGGAACAGCGCACCGAATCCCCAGCCCGCGTGAATCCCGGCAATGACGGGGAGCGTGGAGGCCATGACCGAGAAGGTCACGACGTACCTGAGGGAGTAGATCCGGCTGCGCCACTCGCTCTTCGTGACCCGGCCGACCAGTACGTCGTTGATCGGGATCTGTCCGAACACGACCAGCATGAAGGCGACGGCAACGACCAGGGCGGCACCACCCGTGAGGCGGAACATGGCCGCGAAGAACACTGCCTGCAGCCCGGCGACGAAGGCGAACACGGTGCGCACCGGGCGGCGGTCCACCAGATAGCCCACCACGAGCTGTGCGAGGGCTGCGATCGCGAACACCAGCGCCGCATAGCCGCCGACCGCGGTCGCGGATCCGGCGAGCTTGCCGAGCCGTTCGTCGAGGATCTTCGGCAGTGAGAACGTCGTGCTCTGGAAGATCAGACCGCCGATCGCGGTCGTGAACACGATGATCGCGAGCACGCGAACGAACGTCGCGCGGTCGATGGACGATGCGCCCGCGCGAGCCTGCCCGGCGGCCGCACCGCTCGGGCCGTTGGTTGTTTGGACCCTCGGTCCCGCCCGCAGGAAGACCGCGTAGGCAACGCCCAGACCGATGGCGACGGCCCCGGGCAGGACGAAGGCGCTCCGCCAGCCCGCGGTGTCGATGAGATAGCCGGTGAGCAGCGCGGCGGCGGCGACGCCGAGGTTGCCGGACACGCCGTTGATCGCGAGCGGGACGCCGGTCTTCCGTCTCCCCTGCACGACCATCGCGATGCCGACCGGATGGTAGATCGCGGCGAATACGCCGATCGCGAGCAGTCCGAGCGCGATCTCCACGGGCGTGTCCGCCAGGGCGGTGAGGATCGAGCTGGCCCCGATGCCGATGAAGAAGACGACCATCATGCCTTCCCGGCTCCACTTGTCCGCGATCCAGCCGGCCGCGATCGCGCCGGCCCCGAACGCGATGAAGCCGGGCGTGGCGTACGGGATGAGCGCCGCGTAGCTCATGCCCCACTCATCGGCCAGCCGTACCGCCGCGACCGTCGCGAAGATCAGCATGAAGAGGTGGTCGAGGAAGTGCCCGACGTTGAGGAACAGGAATTCCAGGCGATCGCGTGACATCGCGGAGCGTGCGCCCATCGGCGCGGAGCTACAGGTCCGCCGCCATCAGGCGCATGATTTTCATCACGTAGTTGCGGGTCTCCTCGGGCACGTACGCCTGGACGTTCGGCCATTGCGCGCACTCGGACGGACAGCGGTCCTGAGCCCGCAGGGTGCGGCTGCGCCCGCCGTTGTAGCTGGCGAAGGCGAACGCCAGGCGCTGCCGGCGGTCGGGGATGTCGCCCCAGAGGTCGTACAGGCGGCGGTCGTAGAACACGCCGGCGGCGATGTTCTGGGCCGGGTCCTCGGTGTCGCTGATCGGCAGCGACGACAGCTCCGCGATCTCCTCGAACGTGGCCGGCATGATCTGCATGATCCCCCGGGCGCCGACCCAGCTCGTGGCGTCGGCGCGCAGGCCCGACTCGGTGATGCCCTGCGCCTTGAACCAGCGCCAGTCGAAGGCGACGCTGAAGAACCGCTTCGAGTACTTGCGGAAGTGGTCGTCGAACCGCGTCGTCCACTGATCGTCCTCGACCGGCAGCCGGCCGCGCGGCTGAACGGCCGGCGGTGTGCTCGGTGGTGGGGCTGACTCGGTGGAGGCTGGCGATTCGCCCGGCACCGAAGTGTGCCAGACCAGCAAGGCGGCACACCCCGCCAGGGCGAGCGCGGCGATTCCCCGGATGGCGCGCATGCCGGTCGCGACCTTCAGTTCAGCCCCAGCCCGATCACCAGCCCGACGGCGACGCCGATGCCCACGAACATGCCGGCCACCACGACGCCGACCGCCGTGTTGCCCTTGGCGAGATGCTCGTTGGTGTCGAAGCTCGTGACGTGGTCCAGCACCTTGAAACCCAGGTACATGAACAGGATCGCTCCGCTGCCGCCGATCACGGCGTACAGCAGGTTCAGCAGCACGACCTGAAAGTCGAACAGGCCCATTTCCCCTCCCCGTGGCGTGGTGCAGCGTTCGGTCTGGCACCGGCCGCCCACGGAGAGGATAATGAGGCCGCAGAGGAGTTGCACAACATGTCTTCACCGTCCCTGATCGATCCCTTCGGGCCGGACGCAGCAGGCGGGCCGGCCGCCGGCTCCGTCTGGCTCAAGGGCAACCTGCACGCACACACCACCGAGTCGGACGGCCACGTGGAGCCCGCGCCCCGCGTCGCCCAGTACCGGGAGCGCGGCTACGACTTCCTGTGCCTGTCCGACCACCACCGCATCACGCGTGTGAGCGGCGTCCCGGTCCCGGAGGGGATGACGCTGATCCAGGGCGCCGAGATCCATCCGGACAACCCGTTCGGGGGTCAGGGGTACCACCTGCTGGCCTACAACATGACCGACGACGTGGACGCCCAGCGCATGCCGCCGCAGCACGTCATCGACGCGGTGCGCGAGCAGGGTGGCTCGGTGTGGCTGGCGCACCCGCATTGGAGCGGCATCAACGTCCGGCGCGACGTGATGCCCCTGACCGGGCTGGCCGGCATCGAGGTGTTCAACACGATCTGCCAGCGCATGGGCCGGGGCGAGGCCGGCGTGATCTGGGACGACTGGATGGACCACGCCGGCCACCCGCTGCCGGCGATCGCCAACGACGACTGCCACGGCAACCCCGCGCACGGCGACGACCTGTTCCAGGGCTGGTCGATGGTGCGTGCGGCCGACCGCTCGCCGCAGGCGATCGTCGCCGCGCTCGAACGGGGCGCGTCATACTGCACGACGGGGCCGGAGATCCGCTCCCTGCGGGTCACGCGGCCCGCGAAGCCGGAGGCGGCTGACTGGCCCTACACCCTGGAGGTGAGCTGCTCGCCCGCGCTGCGGGTGACGGCGGTCTGCAGCCAGCGGGGCGTCGACTACCCGCTCGGTCCGACCGATTCGGCGCACCCCTTCGAGCACGCCGTGCTGCACCTGCGGGAGTCCGACTGGGTGCGCGTGGAGGTACTCGACACGCACGGCCGCAAGGCGTGGAGCAACCCGATCGACCTGACCGGGCTGGGCGCCGCCGGCTGAAGCGGCGGGCGCGCATCCGATTCTCCAAGAGTGCTCTCACTGCATGGCTCCGCCTCGGCGAGGTCGAGTCAGGGTCTGTCCATAGACGGGCACCGGCAGCGCACGCAGGTAGGGGTGGAGCTATGGACGGAGGCGGTGAGCCGGCTGGTATCCGGGATGCGCGTGTACCTCGATCCGCCTTGACCGCACGCCCGGCATGTGCGGGGAACGCGGGGGCATGGGCATGAGCCGGCCGATCACCGTGGGCGTGGTCGGCGTGGGCCGCGGCCGGACCTTCGCGCGCGGGGCGGAAGCGGCGACCGGGCTGCGGCTGGTGGCGCTGTGCGACACCTGGGAGGAGCGGCTGGAGCAGGAACGGCGCGCCCTGGCGGCGCGCGGGCAGGCGGTGACGACCTATACCGACTACGAGCGGTTTCTCGAGCACGAGATGGACGCCGTCGTGTTGGCCAACCACTTCCACGAGCACGCCCCGTTCGCGATCGCCGCGCTGCGCTCGGGGCGCCACGTGATGAGCGAGTGCGCGGCCTGCCACACGCCGGCCGAGGGCGTGGCGCTCATCCGCGCGGTGGAGGAGACCGGCAGGATCTACCTGTTCGCCGAGAACTACCCCTACATGGCCTACAACCAGGAGATGCGCAGGCTGTACCGCGAAGGCACGGTCGGCACGTTCCTGTACGGCGAGGGCGAGTACGTGCACCCGGACAGCGCGCGCACCAAGCTGGCGCGAAGCTGCGGGATGGATCACTGGCGCAACTGGATACCCGCGACCTACTACTGCACGCACTCGCTGGCGCCGGTCATGTACATCACCGACACGCGGCCGGTGAAGGTCAACGGCTTCGTCGTGCCGTACTCGGCCGATGACCCGACGCAGGCCATGCACGTGCGGCGCAGCGACACCGCCGGCATCATCATCTGCCGCATGGATGACGACGCGGTGGTCAAGTCCCTGCACGGCGGGTTGCGCGGGCATCAGAACTTCGTGCGCATCCACGGCACCGGCGGACTGATGGAGAACTGTCGCCACGGCGACCGCGCCGCCGTGCGCCTGCGGCGGGAGCCGTTCGACAAGCCGGCGGGCGTGCCCGTGGAGACGGTCTACGTGCCGGACTTTCCCGAGCACCACGACCTGGCCACGCGGGCCGGCCACGGCGGCGGCGACTTCTTCACCAGCTTCCTGTTCGCGCGCGCCATCCGCACCGGCACGCAGCCCTACCTGGACGTGTACCGCGGGGTGGAGATGAGCCTGGTCGGGGTACTGGCCTGGCGCTCGGTGCTGGAGGACTCCCGGACCGTTCCCGTGCCGAACCTGCGCGAGGAGTCAGAGCGGCACGCGTTCGAGGACGACCACTGGTCGCCGGATCCGGCGCGTGCGGGCCCGGGCCAGCCGCTGCCGAGCATCCTGGGCCACATCGAGCCCTCGGATGCGGCCAGGGAATACGCCCGCGAGGTCTGGGCAGAGGCCGGCTACCGGGAGCCGGATGCCACGTGAAGGGAGGAGCCGATGAGAGGAGCTGACGGGGTGGAGATCAACGGAGTCGCGTACCGGGTTCCGGACGCTCCGGTTGCCGTGGTGTGCGTCGACGGCGGCGACCCGGAGTACTTCGAGGCGGCACGGGCGGCAGGGTGCATCCCCACCGTCTCCCGCTTCATGAGCGCCGGCTTCAGCGCGGTCGCGCACTGCGGCATCCCCAGCTTCACCTGTCCCAACAACATCTCCATCGCCACCGGCGCGGCGCCCAAGGTCCACGGCATCTCCGGCAACTTCTATCTCGACCGAGCGACCGGCCAGGCCGTCGTCATGACCGGCCCGGAGCTGATGCGCGCGCGCACGGTGTTCGACGTGCTCTCGAAGGCCGGCGCCGGGACCGTGGTCGTCACCGCCAAGGACAAGCTCCGCACCCAGCTCGGCAAGGGCCTGGACGTCGCTGCCGGCAACGTCTGCTTCTCCTCCCAGCACGCCGACCGGTGCACGGTCGCCGAGAACGGCATCACGGACGCCCTGGGCTTCGTCGGGCAGCCGCTCCCCGACATGTACTCGGAGGAACTGTCGCTGTTCGTGCTCGACGCCGGCATCCGGTTCCTGGAGCAGGATGATCCGCCGGCGCTCCTGTACCTGTCGCTGACCGACTACGTGCAGCACAAGTACGCCCCCGACCATCCTGCCGCGCTCGCCTTCTGCGCGGCGCTCGATCGACGGTTCGCGCGGCTGGAAGAGCTGGGCGCGACCGTCGCCCTGACCGCCGACCACGGCATGAAGGACAAGTGCGCCGCGGACGGGAGCTACAACATCGTCTACCTGCAGGATCTCCTGGACCGGCGCTTCGGCGCGGACCGCACCAGGGTGATCTGCCCGATCACCGACGCGTTCGTCGGCCATCACGGATCGCTCGGAGGCTTCGTCCGGGTCTACTGCTTCGGCGGCGTGCAACCGCGCGCCGTGGCCGACTTCATCCGCCCGCTCCAGGGGATCGAGGAGGTGCTGGAGCGCCAGGATGCGGCGCAGCGGTTCGATCTTCCCGCCGACGTGGAGGGAGACGTGGCGGTGATCTCCACGGCCGATTACTGTGTCGGCATGGGGCGCGCCGACCACGACCTGGCCGACCTGCACGGAGAGCGGCTGCGCACTCACGGCGGACTGTCCGAGCGCGACGTGCCGTTCATCGTCAGCCGGCCGCTGAACGCCGGCTACCGCGCGCGGGCGCAGTCGGAGCAACTGATGAATCACCAGATCCTCGATTACGCCATCAACGGCACCGGTTGAGGGCTTGCTCGTCGCACCGCGCACGGCCCGCGCCGCCGTCTACGACGCTCCCAACACGCCGTTCGTCGTCCGCCGCTATCCGCTGCGCGACGCGCGCCGCGACGAGGTCCTGGTACGGGTGTCCATGTCGACCATCTGCCGCTCCGACATCCATTCCTATCACGGGCATCGTCCCAACCCGTGCCCGGGGATCCTCGGCCACGAGATCATCGGCGTCATCGATCAGCTCGGGGCGGACATCGAGACCGACCTGCGCGGCGATCCCGTCGCGGTCGGCGACCGCATCACCTGGACCGAGTACTTCCACCACGGCCCCTCCTACTACCGGGAGGTTCACGACCTGCCGCAGAAGTCGCCGGGGGTGAGGAAGTACGGCCACGACCTGGTAGCCGACGACCCCCACTTCCTGGGCGGCTTCGCCGAGTACTGCTACGTCCTGCCCGGCACCGCCATCCTGAAGCTCCCGGAGGACCTGAGCGACGAAGAGGCGACCCCGATCAACTGCGGCGTCGCCACCGTCGTCGCGATCACCGAGGCGACGCGGATCGGGATGGGCGACGTCGTGGCCGTGCAGGGGCTGGGCCTGCTGGGGCTGTACGCGTGCGCGGTCGCCAAGACGCGCGGCGCCCGGCGGGTGATCGGCCTGGACGCCGTGGGCGACCGCCTGGAGGCGGCCAGGCAGTTCGGCGCGGATGCCGCGATCGATGTCTCGGGCCGCGACTCATCTGACGTGGTGGCCGCGGTGCGGGAGCTGGCGCCGCCGGACGGCGTCGACGCGGTGATCGAGGTGTGCGGAGACGCCGCGGTGATCCCGGCCGGACTTCAGATGCTGCGCGTCGGCGGCCGCTATACCCTGGGCGGCATCGTCACCCCGCACGCCGACGTCACCATCGATGCCAACCTGCTGGTGAAGAACTGGATCACGCTGCGCGGCGTCCACAACTACCACCCGCGGCACCTGATTCAGGCGCTCGACTTCGTGGTCGCCAATCGGGAACGGTTTCCGTTCAAGCGGATCGTCGACGCCAGGTTCGGGCTCGATCAGCTCGACGAGGCGTTCCGCAAGGCGTCGGAGCGCACGGTGCTGCGCGCCGCCATCGTGCCCTGATGAAAGCGCCCGACCTGGCCTTCGAACCACGCGGACTGTTCATCGGCGGCGAATGGGTCGCCGCTCATTCGCGGCGGACCATCACCAGCATCAATCCCGCCAACGGCGAGGTGCTGGGCGCGGTGCCGCTGGCCGACGAGCACGACGTGGACCGGGCGGTGGCCGCCGCCAAGGCCGCGTTTCCGGCGTGGGCGGCGCTGCCGGTGACGCGCCGCGCCGAGTACTTGCGCCGGCTGGCCGATGCCGTCGACCGCAACGCCGACTACCTGGCGCTGATGGACACGGTGGACAGCGGCAACGCCATCTCCGGCATGCGCGGGGACATGACCTGGACGGCCGATGCGCTGCGCTACTTCGCCGGGCTGGTCACCGAGATGAAGGGCGAGACCATGTCGCGCGAGCCGGGCCACCTGAACCTGACCCTGCGCCAGCCCTACGGCGTGGTCGCCCGGATCAATCCGTTCAACCATCCATTTCGCTTCTGCGCCGAAAAGGCGGCCTCGGCGCTCGCCGCCGGCAACACCGTGGTGATCAAGGGACCGGAGCAGGCGCCGCTGTCGAGCCTGAAGCTGGGCGAGTTGTGCGCGGAGATCTTCCCGGCGGGCGTGGTGAACATCGTGACCGGAGACGGGGGCACCGGATCCTCCATGGTGCGCCACCGGGACGTGGCGCGGGTCGGCTTCGTCGGCTCGGTGGAGACCGGACGCCGTGTCGCCCGCGAGGCGGCCGAGGGCCTCAAGGAGGTCACCCTGGAGCTCGGCGGCAAGAACCCGATCGTCATCTTTCCCGACGCCGACCCGGCCAAGGCCGCGGCACAGGCGGTGCAGGCGATGAACATGAACCGCCAGGGGCAGTCGTGCTCCTCCACGTCGCGGGTCCTCGTGCACCGCTCGCTGCACGAGCGCGTGAGCGCCGAGCTGGTCAAGGCCGCGGATGCCATCCCGGTCGGCCTGCCGTGGCTGGACGATGCCGAGATGGGGCCGATCGTGTCGCGGCCGCAGTACGAGCGGGTGCTGGGGTACGTCGCCTCCGGCCGTGAGCAGGGCGCCGAGCTGCTGACCGGCGGCGGCCCGCCGTCCGATCCGGAGCTCGCCGCGGGCTTCTTCATCGCGCCCACCGTGTTCGACCGCGTCCGGCCCGAGATGCGCATCGGCAGCGAGGAGATCTTCGGTCCGGTGATGGCGATCATGAGCTGGTCCGACTTCGACGAGATGATCGAAGTCGCCAACGGCGTGATGTACGGGCTGACGGCGTCGCTGGTGACCGACGACTTCGGCGCCGCGATGCGCGCCGCCGAGCGGTTGCAGGCGGGCTACGTGTGGATCAACTCCTCGGGCCGCTACCTCGGTGCGCCCTACGGCGGCTGGAAGCAGAGCGGGATCGGCAAGGAGGAGTCGTTCGAGGAGTTGCTGAGCCACACTCGGGTCAAGAACATCAACATGCGCTGGTAGCTGCGTGAGCCGCGCAATAGGAGCAAACTGATGGGAATCAGCGTCGCGATGGTCGGGACGGGGGCGTTCGCGCAGGGGTTCATCCCGCTGTTCAAGGCGCACCCGCTGGTCGAACGGATCGCCCTCTGCGATCTGGATGCGAAGAAGCTCGAGGACAACAAGGCCCGCCACGGGATCGCCGAGTCGTTCCCGTCGCT
This sequence comes from Spirochaetaceae bacterium, assembly GCA_026710565.1. The sequence continues at coordinate 10,651 of JAPOQV010000656.1, forward strand.
GGACGAGGTGTGCGCCTCGGACTTCGATGCCGCCGTCATCATCACCCAGCCGTGGCTGCACGGCCCGCAGGCGGTGCAGGCGCTGCGGGCGGGCAAGCACGCCTGGTCGGCGGTGCCGGCGGGCCGGACGCTCGACGAGTGCCGGGCGCTGATGCGGGCGGTGGAGGAAACCGGCCGCATCTACATGATGGCGGAGACCAGCTACTACTACCCGGCGGTCATCTACTGCCGCCGGCGCCATGCCGAGGGGGCGTTCGGCAGCATCGTCTACGCCGAATGCGAGTACTACCACGACTGGGACCACGGGCTGTACGCGGTGGCCCGCTGGCGGGGCGGGGAACGCTGGCGCTGGAGCGCCGGCGCGCCGCCCATGTACTACCCGACCCACTCCACCAGCCAGATCATGTCGGTGACCGGTGCGCGCATGGCGCGTGTCTCCTGCCAGGGATTCGTCGACCACCACTCCGACGCCGTGTACGAGGCGGCCAACAACGAGTACGGCAACACCTTCAGCAACGAGAGCGCGCTGTTCGCGATGTCGGACGGCAGCGCCTGCCGGGTGAACGAGTTCCGGCGCATCGGCCACCCCGGCGCGGTCCGGATGAGCCTGTTCGGGACGGAGGGATCGTTCGAGGAGGCGGTGGGCTCGCAGCGGTTCCTGGGCAAGGGCAAGGACGACGTGGTGGACGTGTCCGACCTGCTGACCTGCCGCACGGAGCCCGCCGATGGCGACCGCGGTGAGATGGGGGCCGTCACCTCGCGCGACGGCACGCACCTGGGCGCCGCGCCCATCCACCCGGTCGAGCGGCTGCCGCGCGAGTTCGCCGGGCTGCCCAACGGCCACGCCGGCGCCCACCAGTTCCTGGTCGACGACTTCGTCCGCGCCTGCCACGAGGGGACTCAGCCGCCCAACCACGTGTGGAACGCCGCCGCCTACACGGTGCCGGGCATCGTCGCCCACGAGTCGGCGCTCCGCGGCGGCGAGCTGCTCGACATCCCGGACCTGGGGACGCCGCCCGGATGATGACCGGCGTTGACCCCAAATGCCAAGGCCTCGAATGTTGGACGAGACGCAGGGCGTATTAGTCCGCAACAACACACGCGGCTCAACAGTGCTCCATGCTGCGCACGACTCACGACGGTGCAACCACTTGCGATGCGCGCGAACATCCGTGATACACTACGGGCCGTGGGTAACCACTATGTGGGAGAAAGGTCATGTCAGATACGGAGAAACTCCATCTTCCTAGCCTATCGATACGGACATTCCGTGGTATAGATACACTCACAATTCCGCGTTTGGGTCGGGTGACTGTACTCGCCGGTATGAACAGTGTGGGTAAGACGACGGTGCTTGACGCTGTCCGCGTCTACGCGGCGCGCGGTCGCTACAGCGTCGTGCATGAGCTGCTGGCAGATCGACAAGAGGTCACCGTAACGGAAGACGAAGATGGAGATCCGGTACGAGAGATCGACTGGATCGCCCTGTTCCATGGAAGAAGCACAGACGAGAGTACCAGCATCCTCATAGGACCAGCGAACGGCGAAGACCAGCTCCGGATTTCGCCAACCCCGAGCGATGAGGGCGCGGAAGAGCAGTTGGGATTGATTTTCGATCCAAATGAAACCCCGTTCCAGATCCTCAAGGTCATGTTTCGAGATCACCGGCACTACCTCGGTAGTTTCCGTCGCTTGCGTTATGAGGGAAGGATTCGCCAACGATCGCTTGGCGACGAAGACGCGGCGCCACATATAACTTGCGAGCACATAGGACCCGGAATGTTGGGTGAACGCGACATGTCGCGGTTCTGGGATCGAGTAGCGCTTACAGACGATGAACACCAGGCCGTACGAGCGCTTGAAATGGTCATCGGCAACGAGGTGGCCCGTGTCGCGATGATTGGAGATGGCGAGTCGCGTGTTCGTATCAGTGGTCGACGCGCAGTGATCAGGCTGAAGAGTTACGATCGTCCCGTGCCACTAAAGAGTCTTGGTGACGGAGCCGTGCGCCTGTTTGGTGTTGCCTTGGCACTTGCCAACAGCCGGGGCGGTTTCCTCCTGATCGATGAAGCGGAGAATGGAATCCATCATTCGGTGCAGCGCGACTTCTGGAAGATGGTATTGGCTACGGCTCAGATGAACGACGTTCAGCCCGGCTTATTCGCGTAGGAGTAGAGAAAAAGTAGGCGTGTCCGCCGATTTGCAGTAGAGTAAAGGTGTTACACAAACACGACCGCAAAGGACGGGACACGCCGTGGGTGAAACTCTACCGATCTTCTCGACGACCTTCAA
>JAPOQV010000657.1 GCA_026710565.1 Spirochaetaceae bacterium
CCGAGCCCGGCGGCATCAGGAAGATGGTGGTAGCGTAATGCCGGTGACCAGTTTGGAGAGAAATGTAGTGCCACTCGCACATTTCATATCGGCTAACCTATTCACCTGTAGCAAGATAACTTGCAGCACGTTAAACTTGGGCTAGGAATGAACTGGTTCCGATGAGATCGATGAGCTATTTCTGTCACAGTTGAGCGAGTTACGATCACGTAATATGAGTTCCATTGCAGGTCGCTAGGCGTTACGAAGAGGAAGTCCCCATCATAGAATTCAGGATTGTCGGTCGCCGGGGTTCTTCCAGTTACGACCGCTCCAAGCTCATCAAGTCTCTTCGCGACCCACACCGGCACGTCAGACTTGGATCGATTCGAATGTCGGTCGTAAGGAGCGGAGTTGAATCTCACGGACTTCATCCCTGGTCCTCCTCGGTTCCGCACAGCTCCTCCTCGATCTCTTCGATGGTCGGCAGGCTCCCCTTGAGACCGTCCGGAAGGATCTCGACCAGGCGGGTCTCCCAGTCCGCGACTCCGAGGGGTTTGGAAAGGTCGCGCAGGGCGTACTCCACGACCATCCGGTCCTTGCCCTTGCAGAGCAGCAGGCCGATGGTGGGCGCGTCGTCGGGGTGGCGCATCAGGTCGTCCACGGCGGAGAGGTACAGGTTCATCTGGCCGACGAAGGCGGGACTGAACGGGACCGCCTTGAGCTCGACGACGACGAAGCGGCGAAGTTGGAGGTGGTAGAAGAGCAGGTCCACGTGAAAGTCGCTGTCGCCGACCTCCAGGAGCACCTGCCGGCCGACGAAGGCGAATCCGGCCCCCATCTCCAGCAGGAAGCGCTGGATATGGTCCACGAGACCTTGCTCCAGCTCCCGTTCCGTGCGCGGCTCGGCGGTGCCGAGGAAGTCGAACAGATACGGGTCCTTGAACGCCTGCGTGGCCAGATCGGAGTCGGCCGGCGGCAGCGTCTGAGGGAAGTTGGTGAGGGCGCTGCCCTGGCGCTGGTGCAAGCCGCGCTCGATCTGTAGTGTCAGAACGCTTCGACTCCAGCCCTCTTCGCGGGTCCTTGCTACGTACCACAGCCGAGTCTGGCGATCGGATACCTTGTCCAGAAGAACGCAGTTGTGGAACCACGGGATTTGTGCAGCAGCCTGCTGCACAATTGCGCGGTCGGGCCAAGCCGCGGTGAAGGCGCGCATGTACTTGAGGTTGCGGGGCGAAAACCCCCGCATGTCCCGGAACGCCTCGCGGAGGTCGTGCGAAAGGCGGTCGATGGTCCCGGCGCCCCAGCCTTCCCGCTCCTGGCGGGCGAGGATCGCCTTGCCGATGTCCCAGTAGAGCAGCACCATCGCCTGGTTGGCGGCCAGCACGACGCGCACGCGTTCGGTGCGGATGCGCTGCTTGATCTCACCGAGCAGGTCCGCGTAGTCAGCGGGCAACTCTCCCCTGCCCGGAGGTGCGGGGATCGAAGCGCCCGCGCGCCGGCGCCCCATGGACTTCCGTTCCGTCACAGCCCCAGCGCCTGGAAGTTTCGCTTGATGGTCGCCGCGAGTCGGACCGACTCCGCGTTGAGCTCGTCGAGCTCGACGTGGATGTCCCGCATCGTCTGCTCGAAGTCGAAGTCCTCGTCTTCCTCCTCCGGCGCGACGCCGACGTAGCGTCCCGGCGTCAGGCTCCAATCGTTGGCGGCCAGCTCGTCGTGGCCGACCAGCTTCACCAGCCCTTCGACGTCGCGCAGTACCGCGTCCGGGAACCGCTCCTGAAGCCAGTGCGCCTGCCGGCAGAAGTAGCGCGGCGCCCCGAGACGCTCGACCGCGTCGCTTCGCGCTTCGCCGACCGCCTTGAGCGGGTTGCCGCGGCCGTTCCTCCGACCCTCGGCCACTCGCGACAGCAGCCTGTGGAGATGATCGGCCTGGCGGATCAGGTCGCGTCCCGCTTCCGCCAAGGGTTGGGCGCGTGCGGCGAACGCCGTGAGCCCGTCGTTGTCGCGGCCGGACGAGTCCCACGCACCGCGGATGTCGCCCGCATCCGCCTCGAAGGCGTCCAGGTCATGGGCGAACGCCTCCCGCGCGCTCTCTAACTCCGTCAGGCTCTGGGAGAGGTCGTCGAAGAGTTCGCCAGGGGCACACTTGGCGGCGGCCTCGGCAAGCGCGGCGGCGAAGCGACGGGCGGGCGGCACGGCTTCGCCGGCTGCCTCGACCATGCGTTCGAGGTGCTGGGCCACGAGGACGAGGAAGCGTTCGTTCTGACCCCGATAGAGCCAGACGATGGCCGCGAGGTTCTTCTGCTGCTCGGGCGTGAAGTCGTAGATCTTGCGCGTCACCTTCCGGTGGACGTTGCGCGCGTCGATCATCAACACCTTCTCGCGCAGCTCGGCGGGCTTGGCCTTGTCGAGGAACCACAGCTCGCACGGCACCGTGCGCGTGTAGAAGAAGCCGGAGCGGATCGCAATCATCACGTCCAGGTGTCCGGCCTCGATCAACTTCCGGCGCACCTTCGCTTCCTCGCCGCCTGCCGACGACGCCTGCGAGGACATGACAAACCCGGCCCGGCCGGTGTCGTTCAGGTAGCTGTCGAAGTAGGAGATCCACAGGTAGTTGCCGTTGGAGACCTTGCCCTTCTTGTTCACCCCAGGAAGCGAATAGGGCAGACGTGGGTCGTTCTTGACCTTCTCCGCGTCCACCTCGTCGACGTTGAACGGCGGATTGGCCATGACGAAGTCGCACTGGCCGAGCAGCTCGTGCGGGTCCTCGTAGTAGGTGATGGCCTTGTGGATGTTGCCTTCAAGGCCGTGGACGGCGAGGTTCATGTTGGCGAGGCGGATCGTCGTCGGGTTCTTCTCCATGCCGAAGAATGTCGCCCGTTCGGTCGGGTCGAGGTGCATGCGCTCGATGAAGTGCGCGCTCTGCACGAACATGCCGCCGGAGCCGCAGGCCGGGTCGAGCACGCGGCCGTGGTCCGGCTCGATGACGTTGACGATGGTCTGCACCAGCGCGACGGGCGTGAAGAACTCGCCGCCGTCATGCGCCTTCCGGTCGGCGAACTGGGTGAGGAAGTACTCGTAGATGCGGCCGAACACGTCGCCGTCCGCGCGCCTCAGGGCCGGGTCGTTGAAGGTGCGCAGAAGCTGGCCGAGCACGTCGTTGTCGAGCTCCTGGTACTCGGCCTTGGGCAGGGCGCCGCGCAGGGTCTGGTAGTCCCTCTCGATCTTCTCCATCGCATTGATGATCTCCTGCGCGCGGTCGGCGCCGTCAGGCAGGGAGACGAGATGCTCGAACTGCGCTTCCGGATCCAGGAAGATCGCGCCCTTCCGGGAGAAGTCCTCCTTGGTGAGTGCGCGTGGCTTGCCGCCTCGCTTCGGCAGCGACGGCTCGATCTCGGCCTTGACCTTGAGGAAGCGGCTGTAGGCGTGGCGCAGGAAGATCAGCCCCATGACGGGCAGGAAGTACTCGTTGTTCGCGAAGGGGGAGTTGGCCCGCAGTTGGTCCGCGCTGGACCAGAGCCTCTTCTCGATCTCGCCGATGTGTTCCAACCGTGCGTTCCAATCTGCCCGTGCGCTACCGGGCGTCAGCCCTGCAGGAACAGCCCAGGCACGAAGGGATGCGGCAAGGAGGGATGGTCGGGCATCACGCGCACCGTCGCGGCCACCCTCCCCGTCTTCCGGCACACGGAGCCGGCGCGGTAGACCGCCGTCTCCCCGTGCCGTTCGATCAGCTCCATCGGCGTGCTCTGCCCTTCGACGATCTCATCGTCGCCCGGCTGCAGGTCGATGCTGCCCGGCAGCGAGCCGTGATAGAGCGCCACCCGCACGTCGGACGGCTCCAGTCCTCCCAGCCGCACCCGCGCGGTGACCGAGAGCGTGTCGCCCACTTCCAGGGTGGGCGGGCTTGCGGTGTCGAGCTGCTCGACCGCGACCCCCGGCCAGTGGTGGTGCAGCCGCTGCAGATGGCCTGCGAGATCTACCGCGTCCCGGTAGTCCGAGTCCCGTAGCCGGCGGGCGTGCGCCAGCGCCGGCTCGTAGAGCGTCTCGTGATACTCGGCGACCATGCGCTGCGCGCTGAAGTGCTCGCCGATCACGGTCATGGAACGCCGCATCTTGGCGATCCACGCGCGCGGCAGGCCGTCGATGCCGCGGTCGTAGAACATCGGGATGACCATGTGCTCCAGCTCCGCGAACAAGGCGTCGGCCTCCAGCTCGTCCTGGATGTTCTCGTCGCGATAGGTCTCGCCCGAACCGACGGCCCAGCCGATGTCCGGGCTGTACGCCTCGTCCCACCAGCCGTCCAGGGTGGACACCATCAGGGATCCGTTGACGGACGCCTTCATGCCGCTCGTGCCACTGGCCTCGTGAGGCCGGCGCGGGATGTTGAGCCACACGTCGCAACCGGCGACCAGGTAGCGCGCCACGTTGATGTCGTAGTCGTCCAGGAAGACCATTCGGCTGCGCAGGTCGTGCTCGGTCGCGAACTGGACGATGCGCCGGATCATCTCCTTGCCCTGGTGATCGTTGGGGTGCGATTTGCCGGCGAAGATGATCTGCACCGGCTGCTCCCTGCTGCTCAGCAAGCGCACCAGGCGCTCCGGTTGCCGAAAGAGCAGCCCCGGTCGCTTGTAGCCGGCGATGCGGCGCGCGAAGCCGATCGTCAGGGCATCCGGGCGCCGCGCGGCCTCGGCCGCGCGGGTGTCGGCCTCCGCGGCCCCTTCGCGCCGCATCTGCGCCACGATGCGCCGGCGGGCGAACCAGATCACCCGTTCGCGGCGCCGCTCGTGCGTCCGCCACAGCTCCTCGTCGGCGATGTTGTCCACCTGCCGCCACACCGCCACCTCGGGCGCGTGCTTGGCCACCGCAGGACCCAGGTAGCGCACCAGCAGCTCCTGGACGTCATGCGAGATCCAGCTCCGCAGATGGACCCCGTTGGTGATGTGACGGATCGGCACCTCGTCCGCCGGCACTCCCGGCCACAGTCCGCGCCACATGCGGCGCGACACCTGTCCGTGCAGCTTGCTGACCCCGTTGCAATGGGCGGCCAGACGCAGGGCGAGCGGCGTGAGCCCGAACTGGCCGTGCGCGTCTCCGTCATGCCCGATGCGCCCCAGCGACAGGAACTCGTGCTCGTCCAGCCCCAGCGCGGAACGCAGCGCTTCCGCCTGGTCCAGGACCAGGTGCGGGTCGAACGTCTCGTTGCCGGCCGGTACCGGCGTGTGGGTCGTGAACACCGTGGTGCTCCACACCGCCTGCCGCGCTTCGAGGTAGCTCATGCCGTGCTCGTGCATGAGCGCGCGGACGCGCTCCAGGGACAGGAAGGCCGAGTGCCCCTCGTTCATGTGGGTCACCGCCACCGGGATCTCCAGCGCTCGCAGGGCGCGTATCCCGCCAATGCCCAGCAGAAGCTCCTGGCGCAGGCGCATGCGGCGGTCGGACACGTAAAGCCGACCGGTGACCTCGCGCGTCGACGGGTCGTTGGCGTCGATGTCGGTGTCGAGCAGGTACAGGGTCACGCGGCCCACGCGCACGCGCCAGATGCACGCGTGCGCCCGCTCCCCGCCCAGTTCCACGGTGACCGTCACCGGCTCTCCGTCTGCAGAAGTGCACAGGGCGAGAGGCATGTTGTAGAAGTCGTTGCCCGGATAGCTCTCGAGCTGGTGGCCGTCCATGGTGACGCGCTGGCGGAAGTAGCCGGTGCGGTACAGCAGCCCGACGCCGACGACGGGCAGCCCAAGGTCGGAGCAGCTCTTCAGGTGGTCGCCGGCCAGGACGCCCAGACCCCCGGAGTAGATCGGCAGCGTGGCGTCCAGCCCGAACTCCATGGAGAAGTAGGCGACCACGGCGTCGCGGGGGCCGGAGTACCACGGATCCGCCTGCAGGTAGTCGTGGTAGTCGGCGACGACCCGGTCCATGTGCGCGAGGAACGCCTTGTCCTGCTCCATCTCCTGCAGGCGCTCCTGCGGCAGCTCGCTGAGCAGCCTCAGAGGGCTCTGCTGGGCCTGCTGCCACGCTTCGGCGCCGAACCGCATGAACAGGCGGATGGCATCGAAGTGCCAGGTGATCCAGAAGTCGTGGGCCAGCTCGGCCAGGGGCGCCAGGCGCTCCGGGAGATGGGGCTTTACGGTAAAGGTGAGTCGATTCGCCATTCGTGACCCTCGCAGCGGAACGGCTCCATAACCGTTTCCAGGGTGCGTATTAGTGCCCGGAACGCGCTCTGCCGTCCACCGTCTGGCGCACCTGCCCCCGCCGGTGGTACCCATTGGCTACGGTGCACGGCTCTTCCGGCGCGTCCAACACCCGTCACGGGCGGCCGGAGCCGTTGGGGGCGACCGTGCTCGACGGCGCCACGCAGTTTGCGCTGTTCAGCCGGCATGCCACGGGCGTGACCCTGCTGTTGTTCGACGACGCGGAGAGCGCCGCACCGAGCGCGCGGATTCCGCTGCACCGCACCGGCGACGTCTGGCACGTCGTCGTCGACGGGGTGGGGCCCGGCCACGCCTACCTGTACCGGGTGGACGGTCCCCTTGAGCCTGCCGCCGGTCACCGCTTCGACCCGGACGCGACGCTGTTCGACCCCTACGCCAAGGCTTTCACCGGCGCCCTCCCGCCTCGGCTGCGGGCCACGGACCTGCCCGCGGACGGCCCGCGCTGCCTGGTGGTGGACGATGCCTTCGACTGGGGTGACGACCGGGCGCCGGGCCATCCGCTTGCGCGGACGGTCATCTACGAGACCCACGTGCGCGGCTTCACCGTCCATTCCTCCTCGGGGGTGGCCCACCCGGGCACGTTCCGCGGCCTCGTCGAGCGCATCCCGTACCTGAGCGAGCTGGGCGTGACCGCGGTCGAGCTGCTGCCGGTGACCGAGTCGGACGAGCACGCTCCCGGATCGGCCTCCGGCGAGCCGCTGATCAACTACTGGGCCTACAACCCGATCGGCCTGTTCGCCCCCAAGCGCCGCTACGCCGCGGGAACGGAGCCGGGCAGCCAGGTGAGCGAGTTCAAGGAGATGGTCAAGGCCATGCACGCCGCCGGCATCGAGGTGATCCTGGACATGGTGTTCAATCATTCGCCGGAGCGAGGCGCGGACGGGCCCACCTTCTCCTACCGGGGCCTGGACAACAGCATCTCCTACCTGCTCGACCCCGAGGATCCGAGCCGCTACCTGGACTTCACCGGCTGCCACAACACGCTCAACTGCAACCATCCGGTGGTGCGGGAGCTGATCATCGAGTGCCTCCACTACTGGGCGGTGGAGATGCACGTCGACGGTTTCCGGTTCGACCTCGCCTCGGTGCTCGGACGCGACCGCGCCGGCAACCTCAGCGCCAACACGCCGATCCTGGAGCGGATCGGCGAGGACCCGGTGCTCCGAGACACCAAGATCATCGCCGAGGCGTGGGACGCCGCCGGGGCCTATCAGGTCGGCCAGTTTCCCGGCGACCGCTGGGCGGAGCTCAACGACCGCTTCCGCGACGATGTGCGCCGCTTCTGGCGCGGTGACGGCAGCGCAGCCGCGCTCGCCACGCGGCTGACGGGAAGCGCCGACCTGTACGGGGACGACGGCCGCCGGCCGGTCCACAGCATCAACTTCATCACCTCGCACGACGGGTTCACCCTCCGGGACCTGGTCAGCTACACCGCCAAGCACAACGCCGCCAACGGCGAGGACAACCTCGACGGCAGCGACCACAACCTCAGCGCCAACTACGGCGTGGAGGGAGCCGCCGACGACCCGGAGATCAACGCCACGCGGCTGCGCCAGAGCAAGAACCTGGTGGCGACGCTGCTCCTGTCGCTCGGCACGCCGATGCTGCTGGGCGGCGACGAGATGGCCCACACGCAGGGCGGCAACAACAACGCCTACTGCCAGGACAGCGAGGTGTCCTGGTACGACTGGGCGCTGCACGCGAGCAACGCGGAGCTCGCCCGCTTCTGCCGCGAGCTGATCGCGTTGCGCGCCCGCCATCCCGCCCTGCGGCGCGACACGTTCTACGAAGACGACGGCTCGGAAATCCGCTGGTTCGACGCGCGTGGCGCCTCTCCCGACTGGAGCAGCGGAGAGCCCCGGCTCGCCGTGTGCGTGCGGGACGAGGCCTGCGACCTCTACCTGATCATGAACGCCGCCGACGAACCCTGCGAGTTCACGGTCCCCGCCCCACCTCACGGCGACGCATGGCGGCGGGCGGTCGACACCGCACTGCCGGCCCCGCACGACATCTGCGACCTCGCCGAGGCTCTCCCGGTCACGCCCCAGGAGGCCTATCACGCGGCACCCCGCTCACTGGTGCTGCTCGCGGCCCAGTCCGGCGACTGAGCTGAATCGTGCACATGGCCATACAGCGAGCCAGGTCCCTGCCAAAGGCGGGGCTGGGCCAATAACCGGAGCCCGGTGGGCTCCGATTATTGGGGCGGGAGGTCGGCGGCCGGGATCGTCTCCTGCAGCGCGTGCAACTCCTCCAGGTAGCGCTGCGCTGCACCGTCCCAGTAGACGATGTTGCGCCGCGCGTTGTTGCGCGCACGCCGGACCTGCGCCGCCGTGGCGTGGCGGAAGAACCACGTGCAGCGCGCCATCGCATCCATGAAGGCGTCCGCACGGTAGTCGCCGAACAGCACGCCGTAGCCGCTCACGGTCGATCCGCGGATTTGCAGCGGGGTCACCGTATCGCGCAGGCCGCCGGTGGCGTGCGCAACCACCAGGCAGCCGCAGCTCATCGCCTCGAGCTGTGAGATGCCACCGGGCTCGAATTGCGAGGGCATCAGGAACGCGTCGGCGGCCAGCAGCGGCAGGCTGATCTCCTGATAGCCGATGCGCGTGGCGACCGCGCCCGGGTAGTACTCCATCAGGGCGTGCATGCCGGCGGCGAGCTCCTCGGCGCGGTGGTCGTTGGGCGCGATGGGACCGCCCAGGATCGCCTGCACGCCGAGGTTGCGGAAGATCCCCTCGGAAGCCTCCAGCAGGAGCTGGAACCCCTTCTGGTCGCTGACCCGGTGGATCATCACGTACAGCACCTGGTCCGGGTCGACCGTGAGCCCGTACTCGAGCTGAGCCAGCAGCTTGGTGCGCATGCGGGTGACCTCGTCACGGCGGGTCTGGCTGCGGAAGCGCACGGCATCCGGGTTGTCGGCCAGCAGCTCCGGGAACCGGCGTTCGAGCTTGGCGCGCAGCAACGGATCCTCGGCGACGCGCGCGCGCAGCCGCGGGTACTGATGCTCCTCCAGTCCCGAGCGCGACAGGCGCTGCCGCACGCCGCGCCGGAACCCGCGGGCGATGCCGTTGTTGATGCCGATCACGTCCTCCAGCAGCGGCTCAAGGCCGTCGCAGTTCTGCTCGATCTGCTGAGCGTAGGAGGGACTCACGGTGAACACCCGGTCCGCGAAGCGGATGCCGGCGGCCATCAGGTTGAACAGGCCGTCGTCGCGCGGGTCCGTGAACTGCGCCGCGTGGCGGCCGGCCAGGTTGAACAGGCCGAACAGGTCGGCGCCGTCCTCGTAGCGCCCGTAGCAGTCGAAGTACTGCCAGCCGCCGTTGTGGATGACGTGCACGAAGCTGGTGGGCGCGAACAGCTCGGCGTAGTGCGGATCGGCGCGCACGATGCCCGTGAGCAGGCCGGCGGCCGCGTCGTTGGTGGCGACCACCAGCGGATCGAGATCGAACCGGACGATCACCTCCGCCGCGGCGCGCGCCAGGCCCAGGCGGCGGCGGATGCGCTCGTTGGAGCGATAGCCCCAGTACAGCCCGTCGAACAGCTCCTGGTGGTCCAGCAGGTAGTAGGTCACGCCGTCGACCTCGCCCGCGTGCACGCCCACCTCGTAGTGCTGGTCGCCGAGCTGGAAACTCACGTTCGTGCCGCTGTAGGTGATGCCGAACCGGTCGATCGCCGCCTGCATCTTCTCCACCGCGCGCGGCTCGCCCGCGCGATACAGCGGCGTGATGACGTACAGCCGCTCCCCCAGGCGGGCCAGCTCGCGCGGCAGCTCGCAGGTCACGTTGGCCAGTCCGCCGCTCTTGGAGAACGGTTCCGCCTCCGCCGACACGAACACCATCGAGCGGCTGCGCAACTCGTCCAGGACCCGTGCCAGCAGCCGGGCTCGCCGCGTGCGGACCGTGCCGGAGGGGCGCAACCGGGAGAGCTCCCCGTCGCGGCCCAGGCCTCCCTCCCGGTGGGCGTGAAACAGCACCCGCTTCAGCCCCAGGACGACGGCGTCGTGCTCGGCGTCCTCGAAGAGCGGCAGCAGCTTGTCTTCCAGAAACCGGGCCAGACCGCCGCGCCGCGCCGCGGCACGGGTGACCTCCTGGTACGCGAACGAGGCGTCCAGCCGCTCGCGAGGCGGCGCATCCCGCAGGCGGTCGAACGAATCGCGCAGGAACCGCGGATACGCGGGATCGCCCGCTTCGCCGCCGTCGGCGATCCGGTCGATGCGCAGCAGCTTCACCCGCTGCCGATAGCTCACAGCCGTGGCGAGCGTGGCGTTCCGCAGCTCCTCGCCGGTGTAGTGCGCATACCGCCGGGTGACCGGCGAATAGGTGGGGTCGGCCACCACGTAGCGCGCCACCGGATCGATCGAGTCAGCCGCGGCGCGCATGTCGACGCTCACCGTGGCGCTGTCCGTAGAGAAGCTGCACACGGCCAGCCACAGGCCCTCGGGAGCCGGCTTGATCACCGCCGCCACCTGGTGGTGGTCGGTGGGCACAAGCGTGCCGCGGCCCGGGTTGCGCCGGTGAAATGAATACACGTCGCGGAAGATGCGCTCCACGCTCCGGTCCGCCGCGCTGTCGAACCGGTTCCAGTCGACATAGATGTTGTCCGGGAACACCTTCCACGCCTCTCCCTCGGCGTTTCCCTCGAAGTCCATCACCACGTCGCTGAGAAACGACGTGAGCGTGAGCACGGGCCGCAGGTTGTCGCGCCCGAAGGTATTGACCGGGCGGCGCTCGTCGTGGTTTCCGAACAACCCGATCAGCTCGGTGCCGGGCGGCAGGGCGCCCCGGTAATGCTGCTCATACAGGTGGTAGATCTCGCCGACCGAGGAGACCCCCTGTGCGATTCGCTCGCAGATCTTGAACAGCGCCGAGTTGTACGAAACGATGCCGACCCGGCTGAGGTACTGCTCGCGGCCCCAGTAGGCCTCGGCCAGGTGGAGGTAGAAGCGTTTCCCGGCCGCGTGCGCGGCCTGCTCCATCTCGCGCATCAGCAGATAGTGCAGCGGGCTGGCGATCAGGTCCCGGCATGCCGAATCGAAGAACCCGGTGCTGACGTAGTGGCCATCGACGCGTTCGTTGACCACGATCGTCCCCTCGACCTGCTCCTCGTCGGAACGGGGGCCGGCCGGCAGCGCCGGTGCGTTGTTGCGCTTCATCATGATCGGCAGCGCGTGCGAGATGTCGCAGCGCACCCCGTCGACGTCGAACCGCTCGATCAGGGTCCGCACCGATTCGATCAGCCACTCCCATACGGTCAGGCGCCGGTAGTTGAGCAGCACGCCGTCGTTCCAGCTCCCGTAGCGGCCGTCGGTCGAGGAGCGGGGGACCAGGGTGCCGGCGTCGTCGAAGCAGTGCACGATCTCCGTGTCCGGCACGTCATGCACGCGCCGGTTGAGGTGCGGGATCACGTCCACCAGGACCCTGACCTCGATCTCGTGAGCGGCGGCGACCAGGGCACGCAGGCCGTCATCCCCGCCGAGTGCCGGCTCCATCTCGGTCAGGCTCTCGGGCGCGAACGGCGAAGGCGAGGTGGCGTGGCCGGTCCAGTCCTCGCGGTTGCTGCCGCGCTTCTGCGCTCCGAGCACGTAGATGGCCGTGAAGCCGTACTTGCGCTTGATGGCAGGCAGATGGGCGGCGATGTCCGCGAACGTGCCCAGGCGAATGACCTCGCCGTGCTCGTTGTACACCAGGCCCGGGTGCTCGCCGTCGGCCCAATAGGCACGCGTGTGTCCGTGGACGTCGGGGAAGATCTGCAGCACCAGCTCGCCGCGCAGGTCGGGCAGCACGTTGATGCGGCCGCTGCACTCGGCGTCGGGCACCCACTCGCGGCGGCCGCTCTCGAACTCCCGCGCCACGCAGAAGTCGAAGTGTCCGAGCTCGTCGAACTGCACGTCAGCGGTGAACGGAGCTCCCGGCGTCGGACGGGCGAGTTCCAGATCCTCGTAGTCCAGATCCGCTTCGCTCGGGTAACGCCGGTGGACGCGGCCGCGGTAGACCCGCAGCCGGTACCGGCCGCGGCTGCGCGGGAGCTCGAAGCTGAAGCGGTGCGTCGTCCCCTGCACCACGGTCAGAAACGTCCGCGCGAGCGGGGCAGCGAACTCCTTGGGGGCGAGCATGCGCTCCAGCAGCAGGTTGGCGTGATTGCGCACCTCGTCGAGGTCGTGTCCCGAGGCTGCGACCAGCAGCCGCATCACCTCGCGGCGCACCGGGTCGCTGCCGTACGCCTTGGCCCGCTGGGCGATGTGCTCCAGGCGGCGCATCGCGGATACGCAGATGGCGACGTCGAAGTCCAACGGAGCCTCGGGGCGCCGTGCGTTCAACTGCCGCAGGATCGCCTGCCTGAGAGCCTGCGAGAAGCGCATCGGCCGCCGCTGCGGATCGGGCTCGGGCTCGGCGGGCGTGAGGCGGGCGATCGGTTGGCGCAGGACCCCGAACAGGCGCTCCAGGGTGCCGCGGCTGGCCGCGTCCAGCGGCTCCACGTGCGAGTAGCCGGTCTCGATCGCGCGCTCTTCCAGCCGCAGGATGGAGAGCAGCGCTTCCGGCACCGCGCCGCCGCGGTCCACCTGCTCCGCGGCCAGCAGGTCGAACAGGCGCAGCCCCAGGTAGATCGTCGGCTGACGCAGCTCCAGCGGCCCCTGCCCCACCCGTGCCACGACCCCGATCTCCCCTTCCTCGTGGAGACAGGTGGCGTCCGGCGCCTCCCGAATCAGCACGAATCGCCGCCGTTCCAGCGCCTGCCGGCCGTCGCCGCCGATTGCCGCGATCGCTTCGTGCGTGAGACGGACGGCGGCGTCCAGCCGCTCGATCAGCCGCGCATCACGGTTGAAACGGTCGGCCGTGGTCGGGCTCTTCGTGGCCGCCGCCACCGCTTCCGCACGGACCGCGGCGGTCAGCTCAGCATGGCGCTCCGGGGTGGCGGCGCTCCATTCCGTGTCCGGCAGGAAGGGAAACGCGCGCTGCTCCGCGAACGCGCGGGCGATTGCCGCCCGCACCGCCGCGTGGTCGACGCCCGTCACCGTCAGCGGTGTCGTCAGGCAGCCGCCGACCCCGACGAATTCCGCAGCGCCGGGCATCATGCAGCCCCGGCGGGGACGAGTTCACGGAGGCGCATGGCGGTCTCAAGATACCGTGCCCCGGACCGCCGGCCAACTCGGACCGGACGTTCCCGAACAGGACGGCACCCGTCCGCGGAATCCTGGACACCCCGAACCGGCGCGACTAGGATGCACCCATGGACAGAGTGACCAGGACCGTCGCAGCGGCGATCGCCGCTCTCGCCGTGTGCGCGGCCGGCGCGGTCGCCGAACCGATCAAGATCGGCGTCCTGCTGCCGTCTTCGGGCGTCTACGCCGGACTCGGCGGTGACCAGACACTCGCCCTGGAGCTGGGCTTCGACGAGTTCGGCCGCGAGGTGGCCGGGCGCCCCATCGAGCTGATCCACGTCGACAGCGAAGCGAATCCGGGCACCGGCCTGGCGCTGATCAAGAGGCTGATCCTCAGGGATGAGGTGGACATCGTGGTGGGCATCATCTCTTCCGCGGTGGCCGGCGCCGTGCGCGACTTCGTGCACAACGCCGAGGTGCCGCTGATCGTCTCCAACGCCGGCAACGACGACCTCACCGGCCCGCTCTGCAGCCCGTGGATCCTGCGCTCGTCGTTCTCCAACGCGCAGATCAGCCGCGAGATGGGGCCGTGGATGGCCGCCCAGGGCTACCGGAACGTGTTCCTGATGGCGTTCGACTACGCCGCGGGACACCAGGCGATGGAGGCGTTCCGCTCTGGCTTCGTCGCCGCCGGAGGCACCGTCATCGGCGAGGAGTATCCTCCCCTGGGCGAAACCGAAGACTTCGGCCCCTACCTGGCCAAGGTGAAGGCGGCAGACCCGGATGCGGCGTACGTATTCTTCGCGGGCGGCCCGGCGATCCAGTTCGTCAAGGAGTGGGCGGCCTTCGGCTTGAAGGACGAGATCCAGCTCGCCGGCGCGGGCTGGCTCAACTCCGCGCTGTACGTCAACGCGCAAGGCATGGACGCGGAAGGCACCCTGGGGATCCTCAACTACGTGCCGTCGATCGATACGCCGGCGAACCACGTCTTCCAGGAGAAGTTCCGCGCCGCGCACGGCCGTGACGGTTCGGAGTTCGGGGTCGCCGCCTACGACACCGCGCGCCTCATCGTCGAGTCGCTCAGGGCCACCGGCGGCGACACCGACGACAAGGCGGCCCTGGTCGCGGCCATGCGCGAGACCCGCTTCGACGGCCCGCGCGGTCCGTTCCGCATCGATCCGGCCACCAACAACGTGATCCAGAACGTCTACATCTTCGAGGTGCAGGCACGGAGCGACGGCGTCGCGGCCGTGGTCCAGGACATGGTCGCCGACGTCCAGGACCCGCCCAACGGCTGCGAACTGTAGGCATCGTGCAGTACTTGGTATTGCTCGACGCGATCGATGAGCCCGGATTCGAGGGGTACTACTACGCCCACATCCCGGCGCTGGACCTGACGACACAGGGCAAGGGGATCGAGGGTGCGATGAAGGCCGCCAGGGACCTTGCGGAGTTGTGGGTAGCTGAAAAGCACTCCCGGGGTGAGGTAGTTCCTCAAGAGTCAGGAGCTCTGGTCGCCCGCATCGAGATCCCCGATGCCGTTCTCAGCCCGTGAGGTCCTGTCAAAGCTGCACCGCGCCGGGTTTGTCGAGGTTCGACAATCGGGTTCGCACAAGGTGTTGCGGCATCCTGATGGGAGGCAGACCTACGTCTCGATGCACCCGGGAACTCTACCGACAGGCACGTTTCGCAAGATCCTCAAGCAGGCCGGCCTGAAGCTCACCGAGTTCCGCGGGCTGTGAATCGTCGCACGCTGCCATGATGCGAACTCCAGTGGAGTCGGGGACGTGACGCTGCTGGTGCTCTGCGGCTTGCCCGGCGTGGGCAAGCTGACGATCGGGCGTGAGGTCGCCGGGATTACCGGGTACGGGCTGTTCCATCTCCACCTACTGGTAGACATGATCGGCGCTGTTCGATTTCGGGAGCGCCGGGTTTCGCGACCTACGCGACATGCTGCTGCCCCAGATCATCCGCCGCGCGGCAGTCGCGGAAGGGGCCGGAAGCGCTCTCCGGGCTACTCTGACGGTGATGTTCGAGTCCACCGTGAAGCACCGTGGTTTCACGGTATCTCCGCGGACGTGGAGCAAGCCGGCGGCGCAGCGCATCCTCCGGTTCCTTCCGGCATAGAGGTCATGAGAGGCAAGCATTTCCTGCCGGCTAGGCCATACCAGGTAAAACAGTTAGCCACGGTCAGCCTTGGGCGCTGAGTATTTCAGTTCCAAACCGGCTTGGCCGGCCTTCCTCAGGTGGTGTATTGCCATGCGCGCCCCTTGCCCAGCTTGCCCGTAACGCGCGTTACAATTGGTCCTGAATCCGAATGTGAGGAGGCGATCCATGTCGACATCTCCCGCGGAGCGCATACCGGCACCGCGCAACCGCCGGCGTGCGTGTTCCGAACGGGAGACTCGGATGGCGGTGCCGGATGCCCGTTCCGAACACGTGCGAGAACAAGTGGCGCAGTCCGTCGCCCGGCTCGGTACCGCTCACGAGAGCCATGCGCTCGCCTGGATCGAGGCGGTTGCCGACTTCGATGAGCATCAGGCGCGGTGACGTTCTCTTGGCCTCCGGTTCGACGCGAGGCATGAGTCGATTACGGAGCAACGGTGCTCCTTGACCCAGGGTTCCTGATCGTCCAGACGCTCAACGGGCTGCAGCTCGCGGCGCTGCTGTTCCTGCTGTCGATCGGGCTGTCCGTGGTGTTCGGGCTGATGAACTTCATCAACCTGGCCCACGGAACCCTGTTCATGGTCGGCGCCTACCTGGCCCTGAGCGCCGTCCGCGCCTTCGAGTCGTTCTGGCTGGCCCTGCTGCTGGCCCCGCTCGGCGTCTCGCTGATCGGAGGAGTGCTCTATCTGGTCCTGCTGCGCCACATGCAGCGGGCCGACCCCATGAAGCAGGTGCTGGTGACCTTCGGCCTGATCTTCGTGGGCATCGAGACGGTCGACATCATCTGGGGCTCGCTGCCGCACATCATCGACGTCCCTGCGCTGCTGTCCGGCCGCGGCTCCGTGCTCGGGCAGGTCTACCCCACCTACCGGCTGTTCATCATCGCCCTGGGCGCGGCGGCGTTCGTACTGCTCTACTTGGGGCTGGAGCGCACCCGCGTCGGCGCCATCGTGCGCGCCGGCGTGGACGACCGCACCATGGTGGCGGCGCTCGGCATCGACATCGGCCGCGTCTTCTTCCTGGTGTTCTGCCTGGGGTGCCTGCTCGCAGGAGTCGCGGGAGTGGTGGCGGCACCCGTGTTCTCCATCGCTCCCGGGATGGACATGTCGGTCCTGATCCTGGCCCTCATCGTGGTGGTGCTCGGCGGCCCCGGCAGCCTCAAGGGCGTGGCGCTCGGTTCGCTGATCATCGGCATCGCCGACACCTACGGCCAAGTCGTGCTTCCCGAGCTGGCGCGGGTCACGATCTACGCCTTGATGGCTCTCATCCTGCTCTTCAGGCCGGCCGGCCTGATCCCGGTCCGCAGCGGGCATCGATGAGCGGAGACGACCGGGCTCGCCCACCCTTCCCCGCCCTGCCCAGGACGGCGGTACGATGACCGGGCCGATGAACGGACGCGACCCCCTGCAGCTCCCGGTGGCGGGGATGCTCGCCGGCATCGCCGTCGCCGCGTGGTTCGGGGCCGACTACTTCGGCATGGAGCTGCTGGCCGAGGTGGCGATCCTGGCCATCTTCGCCATGAGCCTGGACCTCCTGGTGGGCACCGCCGGGATGGTTTCCCTGGGCCACGCGTGTTTCCGGGCGCTCGGCGCCTACGCCACCGCCGCCGCCACGGTGCTCTGGGGTTGGCCGCCGCTCGCGGCGCTGGGGGTGTCGGTGGCCGCGGCCGCGGCGATCGCCGTGGGCGTCGGCGTCTTCGCCGTGCGCCTCACCGGCGTTTTCTTCATCATGATCACGCTCGCCATCGGGCAGATGGTGCATGCCTACTTCGTCAAGGCACGGGCATTCGGCGGAGACAACGGCATGTCCGGCACGCCCCGCTTCGACCTCGCCCCGCTCGGGCTGGACGCAGGGGATCCGGGCGTGTTCGCCGCCCTGGTCCTGGTTGCCGCGGCGCTGGTGTATCTGGCCCTGCTCGTCGTGCGCCGCTCCCCGTTCGGGATGATGCTCACCGCCATCCACCAGAACCCGGGCCGCCTGGCATCGCTCGGCTGCCCGGTGCGGCGCTACAAGCTGGCCGCCTTCGGCGCCGCGGGAGCCGTCGCCGGCCTTGCCGGAGCCTTGATGGCGCAGCACACCGGCTTCGTGTCTCCGGACCTCGCCTTCTGGACCCTGTCGGGCGAGGCGCTGATCATCGTCATCCTGGGCGGCAGCGGCAGCCTGATCGGCGCCGCCGGCGGCGCGGCGGTCTACATCCTCCTCCGCAACCAGTTGAACGACCCCGGATTCTGGAGGAACCTGTCCCTGCCGCCGGAGATGGCCGACCACTGGCAGCTCGTGATGGGCCTGTTCTTCATTGCCGTGGTCCTCCTGGCCAGGGACGGCCTGTACGGCCGCCTCGCCTGGGCGCTCCGGCGCGCGGCGCCGGCCGTGGTGCGGCGGAGCAGCCGATCGTGACCGCCGACGTGCTGCAGGCGGCGGACCTGTGCAAGGCATTCGGGTCGCTGCAGGTGACCGATCACGTCTCGCTGCGGCTCCCACAGGGTCGGCGTCACGGGCTGATAGGCCCCCACGGCGCCGGCAAGACCACGCTGTTCAACCTGATCACGGGCGAAGTCGCCGCGGACGCGGGCCTGGTGTACGTCGGCGGCCGCGACGTCAGCGGGACACCGCCCGATGTCCGTGCGCGCGCCGGGCTGGCACGCAGCTTCCAGCGCAACAATCTGTTCGGTGACCTCACGGTAAGGGAGAACCTGGAGCTCGCCTGCGCGCTCAAGCACCGCATCGGCCACGTCTTCTGGCGTCCTGCGCGCCGATTCGCGGATCTGCGCGAGGAGGCGGAGGCGAACGCCGAGCGGCTCGGACTTGCCGAGCATCTCCCGGTACCCGTGTCCACGCTGCCCTACGGCACCCAGCGCCACCTCGAGATCGGCCTGGCGCTGGTGCGGGAACCGATGGTGCTGCTGCTTGATGAGCCCACCGCGGGGATGAGCCCTGCGGAGACGGGCGGCATCGTCGACCTGCTGGCGTCGTTGCCGGGCAGCCTGACGCTGCTGATCGTCGAGCACGACATGGACGTGATCTTCGAGCTGGCCGAACGGATCACCGTGCTCGACTACGGCCGCGTGCTGCTGGAAGGCACGCCGGACGAGGTGCGCGGCTCGGCGGAGGTGCGCAGCCGCTACCTCGGGGTCCGGGACTAATACCAATGGCGGACCCGCTGCTGTCCATGGAGGCGGTCGACACCTACTACGGGCGCAGCCATGTCCTGCAGAACGTGTCGCTCGGGGTAGCCGTCGGCAGCGTCGCCGCGCTACTCGGACGCAATGGGGCCGGGAAGTCCACCGCGCTCAAGTCGATCATGGGCATCGTCGCCGCCGCGCGCGGCACCATCCGGTTCGCGGGTGAGGCGATCGAGCACCTGCCTGCGCACCGCATCGCCCGCCGCGGCATCGCCTACGTCCCGGAGGACCGCGGCATCTTCGCCTCGCTCACGGTAGAGGAGCACCTGAGCCTGAACCGGCGCCCGGCTGCCGGCGGCCGCCGCGTCCCGGTGGAGGCGCTCTACGAGCGGTTTCCGCTGCTGGCCGAGCGGCGCCGCAACCGCGGCAACGAGCTGAGCGGCGGCGAGCAGCAGATGCTGGCCATCGCGCGCGCCATCACCCTGTCGCCGCGCCTGCTGATCCTGGACGAGCCGACCGAGGGGCTGGCGCCAATCGTCGTCGAGCATATCGCCGGGATCGTCCACGACCTGCGGGCGGCCGGCATGACGATGCTGCTGGTCGAGCAGAACTACCCGTTCGCCATCGGGCTTGCCGAGCACGTCTACGTGCTCGGCAAGGGCCGCATCCGCTGGCACGGAACCGCGGCGGAACTCGAGCGCAGCCCCGAGGTCAGGTCGACGTGGCTGGGGGTGTAGCTTCGACGAGCTCCGTCTTGACCTGCTCCCAAGGGATCCGTTCCGAGTCCTTCATCGCTTCATCGATCGCTTTGAGGTCGTCCTGCTGCTCGAGCTGTTCGACGAGTTCTTCGTAGACATCGATCGGCAGCACGACGGCAACCTTGTTGCCGGTTTCATCAAGGACGAAACGGGGTTCGGTCAACGTCATGGCTATGATCCTACTCGCCATGAGTCCATCTGTCCTGTGCCGCCCCGGCGGCGCCCTCTCGCTACGTGAAGGCGTGACGAGGTGGAGAGACCGCCTTAAACTGGTGAGATGAGCTCATTCTGGGAGCGGGTTCACGGGCACCTCGGTGCGGGAAGCCGGGTGTTCGTCGCCTGCGTGGCCGAGCATACCCGCGGATCGCCGGGAACCGCGGGCGCCAAGCTGCTGGTCTCCGATTCGGGCGAGTTGTTCGGGACGATCGGCGGGGGTGCGATGGAGCACCGGCTGGTCGAGCAGGCGAGGGCGCTGCTGCAAGGCGACAACCACCGGCCAGGGAAGCAGACGCTCATCCATAGCGAGGCAGTGGCCGGCGATCAATCCGGCCTGATCTGCGAAGGCAGCCAGACCAACGTCTTCTGCGTGCTGGAAGGACCGCGCGACCTGGACAGCGTACGCACCATCGTCGACAGCGTCCGAAACGATCAGCGCGGCTGGATCGAGATCGACGACGCCGGACTGCGCCTGGTGGAGAACGGATCCGGCTTCGACGCGCCGCGCATCTCCCTCGCGGAGGTGGACGGAGCCTGGCGCTACCGGGAGGACCTCCTCAACCGGAGACGGCTCGCCGTCATCGGCGGCGGGCACTGCGCGGCGGCGCTGGGAGAAGTGATGTCGCCGCTGGGATATCGGGTAGAGGTCTTCGACACCCGGACGTACGTGGTCAGCCATGACCGGGCGACCGCGGCCGGCGGTCTTTCCATCGTCGCGGACTACGCCGAAGCGGGCCCCGCGATCGACCATCCCGAATCCACCGCCGCGGTGGTGATGACCGCGGACTATCGAACCGACGTGCGCGCCCTCCTCGGCGTCGCACCCCTGCCCTTCCCGTTCATCGGGTTGATGGGAGGCAGGAAGAAGATCGACCGGATATTCTCCCTCCTGCGGGAGGAAGGCGTTTCTTCCGGGGCCATCGAGCGCATCCATGCACCGGTGGGACTGGACATCGGCAGCGAGACGCCGGAGGAGATCGCCATCAGCATCGCCGCGCAACTCCTGCGCGAGCGGACCCGCCGGTGCACGCATTGACCTTGGAACCATCCGTCCCGACGAGCGGCCGCCCGTGCTCCCAGCGCAGTGCTCGGCGGTCCCGCAGAAAAGGTCACGATCCCGCCGGCAGCTTAGGTCCATTGAGTAGACGCTGCCTGAGCTGAGCAGTATGCTACGTCAACTGCTGCCACAACTATCTGAGAGGAGAATATGCCGGGAAAAGCACAACACGTTGTTCCTCGCGATGGGAAATGGGCTGTACGAAGGTCCGGTGCTAATCGCGCAACGCGGCTCTTCGCTACGCAGCTTGAAGCTCTGGAGGCTGCACGGGACATCGCTCGAAGACAGGGAACCGAACTCTATATTTTTGGACAAGATGGCCGAATTAGGGAACGAGAGTCCTATGGTAAAGAGCCGGTTTCGTCGAAAGGATAGACCTGGAATTGGTTGACCACAGCTTTCAACGAAACGTTTTCCTGAACTGCCCTTTTGACAGCGAGTACCGGCCTATACTGCAGGCTATCCTCTTCTGCGTCGTCCGATTCGGGCTAACGCCCCGTATCGCGACCGAACGCAGCGACGCAGGCGAACCAAGGGTACAGAAGATCATGCACCTCATCGAGTCGTCTCGGTACTCCATTCACGACCTTAGCAGATGCCAAGCTCACGAAGCTGGGGAACACTACAGACTCAACATGCCATTTGAGCTCGGAATGGACTTCGGCTGCCGACACTATGGTGGCGAGCCTCATTCGAGAAAGGTCATACTGATACTGGAGGAACAGCCCTATCGCTATCGGGCGGCAATATCCGACCTTGCAGGAAGTGACGTGGAAGCACATGGCGGCGACTTTGCAACAGCCGTCAGGAAGGTGCGGAACTGGATTACCGGACTGGGTGGCTTCGACCTCGTTGGAGCAGGACGCATCTTGGCGGAGTATGAAGACTTTCACGAATGGCACTACGAGCGCCAGCTTGAGGCCGGCTTTGCTGACGAAGACATCCAGGACTATTCAACCCCGGAACTCCTGCACGCGATGATCGAGTGGACAGACCAGCTACTGTCGAACAAGTGATACCGGTCAGCGTGTTCAAGGACCTCGCAGACCAGCGGTTTCACGCTCGGCAAGTCAACTCACGCGCCAGCAACCGCGATCTCATGACCCGAGCCGTAGGCGCGTGACGCCAGATTCGTGGTCGTTGACAAGGCGGCGGAGCACGTCGCTGGTTCACGCGCCCGGCGTATATGCTTGCGCAACAGAATGGCAGGATTCCGTATTCCATGCGAGGTACGCAGAGCGCGGAGGGCGATGATGTTGGGATACTACATCGGGGCCGGGGCGAGTGCGAAGTCACTTCCTGTTTCCAATGACATGCCATGGCGTCTGCAAGAGTTGGCGAACAAGATCGAAACATTTACACACCGCAGTGACAATCTGAACGGTCGCGTGGAAGAGATTGTTGGGGAGCTCAGATGGTTGGCAGAGAGCGCACGTGAGCGGGCGACCGTGGATGCGTTGGCGTACAATTTCCACCTTCGTGCCGACAGCAGACAGATGGATCGTCTCAAGAAGGCGCTCGCAGTGTTCTTCCTGCTGGAACAAGCTCAGCGACCCGTAGATCCTCGATACCGGGACTTCCTATCGTATCTTGGTCAACTGGATGAGCGGCACAACGTGGCGATGCCAACTGACGTACGGGTGATTTCATGGAACTACGACATTCAGTTCGAAAAGGCATATGCCGAGTTTCTGCGTCCTGATGACTATCCGAAAGTCGCGACTGCCTTGCAGGTTGTTCCCGGACTGGGGGAAGGTGCCTACTGCAGCGAGTGCTTCTCGCTCGTGAAGCTCAATGGGACAGCGAGCATGGTGCTTGGATCGCAAGGGCTGGCTCGCGAATACAAGACATATCTGACGGCCGACTTCGCAAATACTCTGAAATACGTCGGCTCTCACCACGACACGGGTACTAAGCCCTATCTCACTTTGCTTGGGAGGACGATACGCTGCGCAATCATGCCCTGTCACGAATCGGGCCGGTCGAGACGTTGGTAGTGATCGGCTATTCCTTTCCGCTGGTCAACCGAGATGTCGATCACGAAATCTTGACATGTCGTCTGCGCCCCGAGAAGCTGTACGTGCAAGCAGGAAGGGACGGACCGGCCGTGAAGGAGCGGCTTGCCGGACTGGGAGTCGATGACGAGAGGGTAAGCTTGGTCGAAGACGTAGACCAGTTCTATGTCCCTAACCCGTACTCGCCATCCGAGCGGAAGCTGCCCGACCATTTCAGCGTGCCATTGGGGTAGGACGTGTTCGGGGCCGGATTCGGAAGCTTGGGAGGAGTGAGAGATGAGTGCGTACTGGGAGCAGTTGAGCGGGCCGTCGGCGCTTCGCGCAAGGAAACCGAGCACTCGGTTCATCCTCAACGACCGGCTGGTGGAGAGTTCCGCGCCGGCGGGGCTGCTGCTGCTGGACTTCCTGCGCGTCAGCGAGCGGCTGACAGGTACCAAGGAAGGCTGCAAGGAGGGCGACTGCGGCGCCTGCGCGGTCCTGATCGGCGAGTTGACGGGAGGCGCCGTCCGCTACCAGCCGGTCACCTCCTGCCTGGTCCCGCTTGCGGAGGTGCATGGCAGGCACGTGGTCACGATCGAGGGGTGCAACCTGGACGCCGGCCTCACCCCCGGGCAGGAGGGCGGCGGCGAG
>JAPOQV010000658.1 GCA_026710565.1 Spirochaetaceae bacterium
ACTAAATCCGGGCTGCGCAGCCCCGGGAGAAACGTCACGGGACCCGGCGCGCCCCCGGCGGGCCGCAGACAGCCGAGTTCGCCGGGATGCTCGAGGCGGGCCGCGCGCGGGCGGACGCGAGCCGCGCTTGGCTCGGCGGCACGCGCGTCCGCCTGGCGGAGGCGGAGGCCTCGCTGCGGGCGGCGTTCATGCAACTGATGGCGGCGAGTCACTGACACCCGGCGGGCGACTCGCCTGCCGCTCGCGCGATTCAGAATGGGCACAGGAAGGATGACTGCAAAGGCACCGACGCGAAGAAGACAGCGAGACGTGGTCCAGGTCAAGAACCCACGCAGCGGGCGCTATGTGAAGATCGACAGGAGCGCCGGCATGATCGTCTCGCACAAGAAGTCTCCTGGTCCTTACAAGGGCGTTCCCATCGCCAGGGCCAAGAAAAAGAGATGATCATCTACAGCCCGCTGGACGGCGAGGCTTTGACGAGTGCGGTACGCAGCCGGCCGAGACACTGCTTCCTGATGACACAACTCGGCGGCGACATTCCCGACGGCATCCAGACCATCCGTGCAGCCGTCACTCGGCTATGCCAGGATGCGGACTACGATGTCATCGACGCACGCGCTCAAGTTACCGGCGGAGACTTCCTGCTGAAGATATGGAAACTCATCGCGTCGACTCCGTGCTGCGTGGCCGTTGGACACGAACAGATTCCATCCTCCACGCAACTGAACATCTACTATGAACTCGGCGTCGCCCAAGCGCTTGGGAAGGAGACCCTATTGGTCAAGTCCCCCCGCGCTGAAGTACCGAGCGACCTCGTCCGTACGGAATACGTTGCGTTCGACGACGACTTCGACACGGGATTCCGGAAGTACCTGAACTCGTTGCAGGAGCGGGCCGACCACTACGAGCTGGTCGCAGAGCAACTCGAGAGAAACCCCGTTCTCGCGCTCGACTACCTCAAGCGGGCCTTCCTGATCACCGGTGACGACCGGTTTCGCGCGTCAGCACGCGCCTTGATCGGAAGGGAGGGACTGGACGCGCGAGCAAAGAACAGCGTTGAGCGACTTGCGGCAGCGTTCTGACGGTGGCCCGCGCCGCCGCGGCCGCGCGGGGCCGCGAGCTTCTTGCCGGCCCCGCACGCTACCCCATCCTGCCATCCTGCCGCGGCATCCTGATCTGCAGCAACTCGCACACACCGACCACCCGGTGGCGCCGGACCCTGGCGTCCTACCGGGGGTACTTCGTCTGCAGCAGATCGTACATCCTCACCACCGCGCGCGGGTCGGGGCGCGCCGCGTTCGGGCCGTAGTGCTGCGTGTGGGCGCTGAGGTCCACGCGCCGGGCCGCGCTCCGGGCGGAGGCGCCCTCGGCGTACAGGTCGTTCACCTGCCGGTTGAGGTCGCGCAGATACGCCTGCAGGTGGTCGATCTGCTCGCGCTCGGTGAACGGCGTGCCATGGCCGGGCACCATGACGTCGAACTCCAGCGCCTTCAGGCGGTCGAGCGACGCCGGCCACTCCTCGACGAAGCCGTCGCCCATGTACGGGAGGCCGTGGCCGCCGGGGCGGCCGACGAAGAAGTCGCCGGTGAACACGATGCGCTCCTCGGGCAGGAACACGAGGGTGTCGCCGCCGGTGTGGCCGCGCCCGGGGAAGTGGAGCTGCACCTCGCGGCCGCCCTTCACCAGGGTCATGGTGTCGCTGTAGGTCAGGTTCGGCGGGGTCGGCACCGTCTCCTGCAGGGCCTCCCAGTGCGCCTCCTGGATGCGGAGCTGGGTCTCGAGCTGCGCCCTCGCCGAGGCGTCCTCGGTCGCCGCGATCTGCGCCTTGCGCTGCTCGATCTGGTCGGGGATGACCTGCGTGAACGAGCGGTTGGTGCGCTGGCTGAGCACATCCGAAGACAGCATCGTGCGCACGAAGTCGTGGCCGATTACCTCCACGTCGTCGCCGAAGATCTGGTTCCCGTGCGCGTGGTCGAAGTGGTAGTGGCTGTTGAAGACGTAGCGGACGGGCTTGTCGGTCAGGGTCGCGATGCCCTCGAGGAGCCCGCGCGCGGCGGCGGGGGTCACCGAGGTGTCGACCACCATGACGTGGTCGTCGTTGATGATGACGAGCGAGTTGCTCATGACCGTCATCGACCCGGTGCCGATGGCGAACCACACCCCGTCGGCGAGCTCCTCGAAGCGGTGGCTGGGGCTGCCGTCGGGGCTCTGCAGGGCGGCGCCGCGGGTCTGCCACTGGGCCGCGAACACGGCCAGGGCGACGATGGAGAGGGTCATCAGGATTCGTTTCATCGGTCGTTCGCCTCC
>JAPOQV010000659.1 GCA_026710565.1 Spirochaetaceae bacterium
CACGCGCCGGCCGGAGCGGCGCTCCGCGAACGGTGCGGGCTCGGGGGTGGTCCACGCCTCGATCCGCAACGGCGCGACAGGCCGGAACGTCGCCTCGGCGATCGTGCACAGCGCGCGGTCCAGCTCCTGGGGGTAGTAGTGCTCGATGCGTGGCATGCCGTGGAATGCTCGGGGGAGTCGATGCTACGCTGCATCCTCCGCGATGACCATCAGGTTGCGCGGCATCGTTACCATACATGAACGTCCCAACCCGATCCGGTCTGACCGCCGATCGTTCCTCGATCGCCGATCGCTCCCTGATCGCCGAGCATTTCCACCGTGCCTCCCAGGTGCTGCCCGGCGGGGTCAACTCCTCCACGCGCGTCAACAAGGCGTTGGGCACGCCCATGTACGTGGCGCACGCGGATGGCAGCCGCATCACCGACATCGAGGGCCGCACCTTCATCGACCTGTGCTGCGGCCACGGCGCGGCGCTGCTCGGCCACGGCCATCCTGCGATCGCGGATGCGCTGGCGACCGCGGCCAGGATCGGCTTTCCCTCCATTTACGAGACGCCGTACCACGAGGAGTTGGCGCGGCTGGTGTGCGACGCGGTGCCGTCCGCGGACCGGGTGCGGTTCTGCTCGTCCGGATCGGAAGCCACGCTGCACCTCATCCGCGCCTGCCGGGCGCACACCGGCCGCGACAAGATCATCCGCATCGAGGGCCACTTCCACGGGTACCACGAGCTGATCTACATCGGCGGCCATCCGCCGGCCGACCAGTTGGCGCGAAACCGCACGGAACCGTACCTGGAATCGCCGGGGATCCCGCGCGAGTTCGCGCGCCTGGTCGTCCCCATTCCGCACAACGACGTGGACGCCCTGGAGCAGGCGGTCGAGCGCCACGGCGAGGAGACGGCAGCCCTCATGCTGGAGCCCGTGAACTGGAACTGGGGGGCGATCCGGCCGGAGCCCGCCTACCTGCGGCGCATGCGGGAGCTCACTGCCGAGGCCGGCATCGTGCTGTTCTTCGACGAGATCCAGTCCGCGTTCAAGACGCGCCATCTGACCGCGCAGGCCGAGTACGGCGTCATCCCCGACGTCACCACGATCGGCAAGTCGCTGGGCGGGGGCCTGCCGGTGTCGGCGTTCTCCGGCATCGCGGGTATCATGGACCTCTTCCAGCCGGTGGGCCGGGTGCAGCACTCCGGCACCTTCAACGCTCACCCGGTGCCGATCCTGGCGTCGCTGGCGTTCGTGCGGGAGACGGGCAAGCCGTACTTCTACGAGACGCTGGAGGCGCTGGAGGACCGTTTCGATCGCGGCTTGAAGCGCATCATCGCCGGCCATGGGCTGAACATGATCGCGCCCGTGTCCGGCGGGCGGTTCGCCGTCATCTTCGGGCGCACCACGCCGCCGTCCCGCTACGAGGACTGCCTCTGCCACGACAACCGCGTGATGCTGCGGTTCATCAAGGGGTGCTACGACCGCGGCGTCTACCTGCACGACTACGGCGGCGGCCCGCTCCACCACGGCTTCTCCGTCCAGCACACAATGGAGGACCTGGACGAGGCGCTGAACGTGATGGAGGACGCCCTGGTGGAGATGAAGCGCGACGGGGCGGTCCCGACGGTCTGAGAAAGCGGCATGACAGTTCGGGTTCCGTGGAACGCCTGGTTCGAGGACGGCGAGATGGCGCTGTCGTTCCCGGACGGGTGGCAGGTGGACGTGCTGCGCATGAGCGCGCCGCCGGCATCTCCGGCGACGATCGCCGAGCGGATCGCCGCGCCTCTGGAGAGCGAGCCGCTGGGCACGCTGGCGCGCGGCAAGCGGCGGGTGGGGATCGCCGTGGACGACATCGCCCGGCCGACGCCCGTCCACGAGTTCCTGCCGCAGGTGGTCGACGAGCTGCTGGCCGCCGGCGTGCCGGAAGACGGCATCCAGGTGTTCGTGGCGTCCGGCGCGCATCGTACGCCGGTGCGCGGCGACGTGGTCCGCAAGATCGGCGCGCCGCTCGCCGAGCGGCTGAAGATCGTCTATCACAACCCGTACGACAACCTCGCCGACCTGGGCCGGACCAGCAACGGCGTGCCGATCACGATCAACCGCAGCTACCTGGCCTGCGACTTCCGCATCAGCATCGGCGGGATCACCCCGCACGACTTCGCCGGCTTCGGCGGCGGCTACAAGACGGTGACGGTCGGCCTGAGCGGCATCGGCGCTCTGCAGGAGACCCACATCGAGCGGATCGCCGAGTTCGACGCCGGCGTCGCCCGCATCGAGGGAAACCGCTTCCAGGAGTACGTGCAGGAGATCGGTGAGAAGGTGGGCATCGACTTCGCGATCAACGCGGTGATGACCTCACGCCGCGGAGTCGCCGACCTGTACGCGGGAAACCCGGATGCCGTGTTCCGCGGCGCCTGCGCGTCGGCGCGCGAGCGGTATGCCACGCCAACCAGGGGGGGCTATGACGTGGCCGTGCTGAACGCCTACCCCAAGGACGTCGACTGGGTGCAGTCGCTGATGGCGCTGAACGTCGCCTTCTTCGGCAACGAGACGCTGGCAGCGGAAGGCGGCACGGTAGTGGTGACCACGCCGGCCGTCGACGGCGGGGCCATTCACTACCTGGGCGGCGAAGGCATGGAGGGATACGTCCGGCCCGGCGCGGAAGCCATGCGGGGCCGGCGGCTGATCGTCTGCTCGCCCGGTCTGAACCGGCACGACGTGCGCACCTACTTTCCGGCCGGCGCCGTGTGGCATGCGGCCTGGGGCGACGCCCTGGCCGAACTGCAGGCCCCGCACGGCGCCGAGGGCCGGGCGGGCGTGGGGGAGTCCGCGGCGCTGCCGG
>JAPOQV010000660.1 GCA_026710565.1 Spirochaetaceae bacterium
AGGGAAGGCGAGGTGCGCGCCCGCCGCAAGGCGCACGCGGTGCTTCCCACCTACAAGCCGGTGGACACCTGCGCGGCAGAGTTCGAGGCCTACACCCCCTACTACTACTCCACCTCCGAGGACGCAGACGGCGGTCACCCGCCCGGCATCGGAGTGTTCAGCACCACCCCCCCCCCGGCCCCCCCCCCCCCCGACTCCCCCCCCCCCCCCCGCCTCTACTTCGAGCCGCTCACCCTGGAGGACGTGCTCAACATCGTCGACAAGGAGCGGCCCGACGGGGTCATCGTCCAGTACGGCGGGCAGACGCCGCTGAACCTGGCGGGCGCCCTGGAGGCGGCCGGCGTGCCGATCGCCGGCACCGCCTGCGACGCGATCGACCGCGCCGAGGACCGCTCCCGGTTCGCGGAGCTGCTGTCCGGGCTGGGGCTGGTGCAGCCTCCGAACGGCACGGCCGTCTCCGTCGCGGAAGCCGCGCGCGAGGCGGATCGGATCGGCTACCCGGTGCTGCTGCGGCCGTCGTACGTGCTGGGCGGGCGCGCCATGGAGATCGTCTACGACGCCGAGTCGCTGCGCGACTACATGGCGCGCGCGGTGGAGGTGTCCGGCGACCGGCCGGTGCTCATCGACAGCTTCCTGGAGGGCGCCACCGAGGTGGACGTCGACCTGATCGGCGACGGCACCACCTTCCTGGTAGGCGGCGTGATGGAGCACATCGAGGAGGCCGGCGTGCACTCCGGGGACAGCGCCTGCTGCCTGCCCCCGCACTCGTTGCCGGACGCCGTCGTGCAGGACATCAAGCGGCAGACCGTGGCGATCGCGCGCGAGTTGCACATCGTCGGGCTGATGAACGTGCAGTTCGCGGTCAAGGACGGTCAGGTATTCGTGCTGGAGGTGAATCCGCGCGCCTCGCGCACGGTCCCGTTCGTGTCCAAGGCGATCGGAGTGCCTCTGGCGCGGATCGCCGCGAAGGTCATGGTCGGGGTCCCGCTGGCGGACATGGACGTGCGGATCCCCGAACGGCCCGAGCGCTACGCGGTCAAGGAGGCGGTGCTGCCGTTCAGCCGCTTCCACGGCATCGACGTGGTGCTGGGGCCGGAGATGAAGTCGACCGGCGAGGTGATGGGCTCCGACGACCGCTTCGGCAAGGCGTTCGCGAAGGCGCAGATGGGTGCCGGATCGCCGCTGCCGGTCGGCGGCAACGTCTTCCTGAGCGTGCGCGACGAGGACAAGCGCCACGCCGCCGGTATCGGCCGCGCGCTCCAGGAACTGGGGTTCCGACTCTTCGCCACGCGTGGCACCGCCGTTGAGCTGGAGCGGGCCGGAGTCGCGGTATCCGCCCTGTCACGGGTCAGCGAAGGCAGCCCGAACGTCGTGGAGATGCTGGAACGGGGCGAGGTGGCGCTGGTCATCAATACGCCCGGCGGCAAGAAGCCGCGCAGCGACGGGGTGATCATCCGCTCGCTGGCGGTGGCGCGGGGGGTGCCGTGCATCACCACCGTGCCCGGCGCCTTCGCGTCCATCTCCGGCATGCGCGCCATGGCATCCGGCCAGTTGCAGGTGATGTCGCTGCAGGAGCAGTACGCGGAAGCCGCCGCCGGCGGAGGCGGGCCGCGGGGGTGACGCTGCCTCCTGCAGGGCGCAGCGTCGCGCCAACGGTGACCCGGCAGCTCTGCGAGGTGGTCGCCAACCGGGTGGTTGCGCCGCAGCACCACGTGCTGACCCTGGCATGCGGCCTCGGCGCCGGCTTCGAGCCCGGGCAATTCGTGCAACTCGGCCTGGAGCCGGCGTACCTGCCGCGGCCGTTCAGCATCCTCCGTGCCGACGGCCGCCACCTGGCGGTCCTGTCCAAGGCGGTGGGGCTGGGCACGCGGGCGCTGTTCGCCTGCACGCCGGGGCATCGGGTGTGGGTGCTGGGGCCGCTGGGACGTGGTTTCCGCTCCGACGGCTCCGCGCCTGCGGTTCTGGTGGGCGGTGGGGTGGGCCTGCCGCCGATGTATGCGCTGGCCGAGCGGCTGGCAGAGCAGGGGCCGCCAGCCCGCGTGATCGTCGGCGCGCGTACGGCCGACCAGGTGCTGCTGCACGAGGAGCTCACGGCGCTCGGAGCCGAGGTGCACGTGATGACCGACGACGGCAGCGCCGGCGGCAGGGGCACGGCCGCTGACCGTTTGCGCGAGTTGCTGAGGGCGGCCGGCGGCCCGTGCCGGGTCTACGCCTGCGGCCCTGCGCCGATGCTGTCGGCGGTGGCCGGCCTGTGCCGGCGGAACGGCACCCCGTGCCAGGTCGCCGTGGAGGAGCACATGGCGTGCGGGTTCGGCGCCTGCCAGGGATGCGCGGTGCGCACCGCCGCCGG
>JAPOQV010000661.1 GCA_026710565.1 Spirochaetaceae bacterium
ACGCCGCCTTCGCCGGCATCCTGATCAAGGTCGGCTGGGAGATGATGGACATCCGCTTCCTGCGGCGCATCCCCAGGCTGTCCGCCGACATCGGCATCGTCACGCTGCTGACCGCCGCGCTGTCGATCTTCGTCGACGTGATCTCGGCGATCGCCGTGGGGTTCTTCATCGCCGGCATGGCCAACGCGCTGCGCTCGGAGCGGCAGGAGCTCAATCAGACCGTCTCCACACCGCTGCTCGACATGGTGCTCTTTCCGGAGGGCGAGCTGCCGCCCGACGCCGATCCGTTCCGCGCGCGCGTCGGGCTGCTGTCGCTGCGCGGTCGCTACTCGATCGCCTCCGCGCGAGAGATCGTACGCGTCATCAGCCCTGACCTGGCCGACCACGAGGTCGTGATCTTCGACTTCAGCGAGACCGAAGGCATGGATGACAGCGCCGCCATGGCGCTGGAGGAGCTGATCAACGGCAGCGTCCTCGGCCAGGACAAGGGCTGCATCGTGGCGGGGCTCTCCCGCGACCTGCAGAAGAGGCTCACCGCGCTCGGCATCTTCGCCCGCCTGCCGCAGGAGAGTTTCGCGGTCGATCTGGACGAGGCCAAGCGCGCGGCAGCCCGGCTCTTGGAGAGATGACCCGTCAGGCTATGAGCGTGGCGACGGAATCCCGAGCTGCTTGCAGATTCGTTCCGCGGTGTAGTCAGGTATTTCGCGGTGGCGCGGAATCGACGACCGCTTTCGGTTGTTGGGACTCTCCCAGATGGAATGTTCGCTGCCTTCCCGGACGAATTGGCAATCGTGGCGCCGCAGATGTCTCAGGAGGTCGCGGCGCTTCAAGCCGACGTGTTCTGCGGGACCACGGCAACCCGTGAGGTTGCTTGAAGCAGGAGGAAGATCGGCTCCTCCAGGTCGGCATCCGGATCGGTGGCTGTGGGATCGGCGAGAGGCAGAGACTCGCCCCTTTCGAGGCTGACCTCGGCCATGTCGACGAGGGCGCTCGCCAGCAGTCGACGGGCCTCCTCCAGATCCTCGGCCCAGCTAATGACACCGGGGAAGTCCAGAACTTCCGCGTGGACTCCGTCATCCAGGTATCGGTACATCGCCTTGTAGACCAACATCGCTCAGGCGACCGACTCGACCTCGACCACCTCCGAGCGCTGGAACGAGCGGACGCACGCCTCGATGACGAGTTGGGCCTGCAACGCGTCCACACCTGAGGCGTCGATCTGCTCCGGCGGCACGCCCTCGTCGAGCTGGTCGACCCAGCGGGCGATCCGGCTGTCGAAGGTTTCGTTGAAGCCGAGCATCCCGCCCAGGTAGTGGAGGGTCTCCGCCTCCTGGCTCTCGCGCGTGAAGAAGGTCAGCCGCTGACACGCCTCCTCCAGCAGAAAGCGTCCCTTGGAGCCGGTCACGTCGCAGGTCTCCAGTCCGAAGCCGCCACCGGCGTCGTAGCTGCCGGTGAGCGATCCGATCGTGCCGCCTGCGAACTCGAAGATGATCTTGGCGTTGGACCAGATCGCGCGGCCCTCCCCCTTCATGAAGAACGCCGCCACGCGCCGGATGTCGCCGCCGAAGTAGCGCATGACGTCGATCGAATGGGGATGCAGCGCGCGGATGTGGAACCAGGGCGAGGTCTCCACCGGGTTGTTGATCCACATGGTCATGCCGATCATGTGCAGGGTCCCGATCCGGCCCGCGTCCACCCACTCCCTGGCGCGCTCGGCGGCCGGCGTGAAGCGGTGGTTGAGGTTGATCGCGTAGGGCAGGTTCTTCGCCGCGGCCAGCTCCACCATCTTGCGGCCCTCGTCGACCCGGTTGGAGATCGGCTTCTCGCCCAGCACCGGGATGCCGGCCTCCAGCAGCTCGATGGTGGGTGCGAAGTGGTCGCCGCCGTTCTCCTCGCCCTTGGTGCAGACGCTGCAGGCCGCCAGGTCGATGCCGCTGGCAAGCATGTCGGCGATGGATGAGAACGTCCGCGCGCGGTGTGCTTCCGCCAGTTGAGAGGCGCGCGCCTCGTCGATGTCGCAGACTGCGACCACGTCGCTCTTCGGATGGTTGGCGTATGCTTGCGCGTGGCGGGTACCGATGCCGCCGGCGCCGACGATGCCGATGTTCATGTCGCCGCGGAGCCTACCACGGTACCGGCTGAGAGGTGCCGAATGACACCGACACGCGGACTCGTGATCGCCTGCGACGACGTGCGCCTGCACTACGACGAGGCCGGCACGGGCAAGGCCGTGGTGCTCATCCACGGCGGCGGCCTGAGCAACATCTGGTGGGAGCGGAACCTGCCGGAGCTCAGCCGCCGGTTCCACGTGATCGCGCCCGACACGCGCGGCTGCGGCCGCTCACAGCGTACCCCCTGGGGCCACCGCACCGCCCGCTACGCGGCCGACGTGCGCGAGATCATCCACGCCCTGGGGCTGCACGACGTGACGCTCGTCGGCTGGTCGATCGGCGCCCGCACCTGCTACTCCTACCTGGAGTTGTTCGGAGCGCAGCGGCTGCGCGGCGTGGTAATCGTCGACGAGACCGTGCACACCTCCGTCCACGATCCGCGGCCGCCAGGCTCCGAGCAGCAGCCGGGCGAAAGCGACCGCGACCACCGGCGGCGCTCGATGCGGGCGATGCTCGGCCCGGTCTACGGCCCGAAAGCCAACGACGACGAAATCGACCGCCTGGTCG
>JAPOQV010000662.1 GCA_026710565.1 Spirochaetaceae bacterium
CGTGAGGCCGTACACGAACGGGCGCAGGTGAAACCGCCCCTCCACGTCCACGAACCGCAGCCGCTGCGGCGGCTGCAGAATGCGGTCCTGATCAACCAGCCGGGGGGCGTAGGGGGCGACGAACTCGGCGAAAAAGGCGCCCATATAGAAGAGTCCCAGCACGCCCAGAGCGGCCACGGCGACGCGGTGGCGCAGGAACTTCCAGCGGATGAGCTGCCACTGCGAGGCGACGAAGAGCCGCTCTTCGGACGGAGCCGTGGTGGCGGCCGGAACCGCCGGTTGCGCCACGTCAGACACCTCCCATCAGACTGCCTCGCGAATACGTGGATCGAGCCACGCCAGCAGGACGTCGGACAGGAGCGTCCCGATC
This sequence comes from Spirochaetaceae bacterium, assembly GCA_026710565.1. Next base: position 371 of record JAPOQV010000662.1, read on the forward strand.
ACCGTCAGGACGCTGAGCACGAAGATGATGCTTCCTGCCAGGAACATGTCCTGGGTGAGCAGCGCCGACAGCAGCACCGGCGCTATGGTCGGCAGGCCCAGCACGATCGAGGTCAGCAGAGCGCCGTTGACCATCTCCGGCAGCGTGTAGCCGATGGTGCTGACTACCGGGTTGAGCGCGGCGCGAAACGGGTACTTGTAGAGCAGCCGGCGCTCGGTCAGCCCCTTGGCGCGCGCCACCATCACGTACGGCCGGTGCAGCTCGTCGAGCATGTTGGCGCGCATGATGCGGATCAGGCTTGCGGTCCCGGCGGTGCCGACGATCAGCGCCGGGATCCACAGGTGCGAGAGCAAGTCGACGAACTTGCCCAGGCTCCACGAAGCGGTGAGATATTCCTTGGAAAACAGCCCCACCGCCGCCTTGCCCGTCCACAGAAAGAACAGCCACAGAAAGATCAGGGCGAACAGGAAATTGGGCACCGCAAGGCCGACGAATCCGACGCTCGTGAACAGGTAGTCACGCACGGAGTACTGGTTGATTGCCGACGTGTTGCCGATCGGAATGGCGATGATGTACACCACCAGAAGCGAGCTGAAGGCGATCAAAATGGTCCATGGCAGCCGCTCGTACAGGAGGCTCTTCACCGACTGGTTCCACGCGAACGATCGTCCCAGATCGCCGCGGATCAGGCTGGACACCCACTTCCAGTACTGCACGTACACCGGTTGATTCAGCCCGTAGCGTTCGCGCAGGGCGTCGATCATGCCCTGCTCCACGATCTGACCGAATTGTCTGAGGCCCGCCACATAGGTATCGACGAAGTCCCCTGCCGGAGCCTGGATAATCAGGAACGACAGGATCGACACGGCGATCAGCGTCGGGATCATGAGAAGCACGCGCCGGACGATGAACTTCAACATGAGATCGCTCGGCTATAGTACCGCATCACAAGGAGAACGGCAGAGACATGGCAACCGTCGCGTTCGTGACCGAGGAGGGCGCCGCACACCAGGCGCCGTATCGCGAGGCGATCGACAGCATCGCCGCAATCGACCGGGCGCTGCTCATGGATCCGGCAGGCACGACGCTCGATGAGTCCCGGCGCGCGTGCGGGGCCAAGGTGCAGGCGGCCGAGACGTCGGTGGAGGCGCTGCTCGCCCACGGCGTCCCGGACATGGCGATCGTGACCATGATCGGCGCCCACGCGCCGGCCGTGATCGAGCCGCTGCTGGACGCGGGCGTGCACGTGATGGCGGAGAAGCCCTCCTGCGTGCATCCCGACCAGTTCGAGGGCCTGGTGCAGGTCGCTGAGCGGCGCGGCGTGCACCTGATGATGGCGTTCGCGCAGCGCCGCGACCCGGTCAAGGTCGACGCCCAGCGGATCATCGCGGAGGGCGGCATCGGATCGCTGTACGCGGTGCAGGCGTCGCAGGTGAGCGACCAGGCGCGCATCCCGGGCAAGGTGGCCACGGACGACTGGACTTTCCGCAAGGCGTTGGCCGGCGGCGGCCACCTCACGTGGCTCGGCATCCACGCCCTGGACCTGATCCGCTGGCTCACCGGCGGGGAGATCGAGGCGGTGCAGGCGATGGCGCCCGTGGTCGGCGGCCAGCCGATCGACGTGGAGGACCTGGCCCTGGTCAACCTCCGCTTCGCCGGCGGCGCTCACGGATCGCTGTTCTCCGGCTACCTGATGGAGCAGAAGGCAGGGCACGCCACCATCACCGTGTACGGCGACGCCGGCTGGCTGCGCATCAACGTCGCCGAGCAGGGGCGGCTGGAGTGGACGGCCACCGGCCAGCCCACCCGCGTGGTGAGCTACGCGGGCCGGGGCGGAGGCTACACGCCCTGGGTGAAGGCCGCGCTTGCGGCATGCATGGGCGAGGCGGAGCCGCCGGTCACCGCGCGCGACGGGCTGGCCGCGCTGCGCATCATCCACGCCGCCTACCAATCGGCCGCCGAGGGGCGCACCGTGGACGTGCCCGGGTGATCCGGCCGGCCGCACGCGCTACGCTGCTCGGACCGTGACCGCTACCGGCACCGACTCCCTGCTTGCCGGCCGGCGCGAGGACTTCGCCGGCCTGACCGTCCGCGAGCAGCACGCGTTCTTCGCCGACAACGGCTTCCTGTGGATCCCGGACGCCGTGACGCCCGAGCAGGTGGCGTGCATCGTCGAGGAGATGGGCGGCGATGAGGCGCCCAGCCGGCTGGAGTTCGACGAGCACTGGCCGGCGGGCACCCTCGCCCAGATCATTCCCTGCCCGGCGGTGCTCGGCGCGCTACGTGCCTGCTACGGCGCCGACATCCGCTTCTTCAAGGGCGTGTTCGCGACCTGGAGGCAGCAGAGCGACGACAGCCTGGCGCGCGGGCGGCAGATCCTGCACCGCGACTACACCGGCTTCGCGCCGCCGGAGGACCCGCGCAACACGCAGGCGTCGTGGTGCAACGTGGGCTTCTACTTCATCGACCTTGAAGTCGGCGAAGGCCCGCTGTGGGTCGTTCCCGGCAGCCACCGCTTCGCCGACCTGCACAACCGCAACACCCTGGAGGAGCACGCCCCCGAGGCGCGCATGGTGCTGGCCAAGGCCGGCGACGCGGTGTTGTTCCACTGCCGGACCATCCACGCGGGCGGCGTCATGGGCTCCCGGCGGCCACGGCCGAGCGCGTTTTTCTCGTACCGACCCGGCTGGGCCGCCCCGCTCTCGCCGGTCGAGGAGTGGCCGGACGAGGTGGTCCGTACCGCGCCGCCCGAGCTGCGGGCGCTGCTCGCGGGTCAGAACGACGGCGTGCCGGTCGGCCCGGAGGGCATCCTGGTTGTGGCACGGGCTGGCGCAGGCGAGGATTAGCCGAACATGACCACGACGTTGCCGGTCGGCGCGCATGATCTGGACCGGTGGCGGGCCGACGGTTTTCTGGTGGTGCGCGGGCTGTGGGAGCGGGATGAGATCGCCGCCTGCATCGAGCGGTTCGCGGCCGTCACCGCGGACCGGCAACCGATCCCCGGGCACTGGGACCCCGACCCGGACAGCGACGATCCGCTCCTGCGCTGCCCGCGCATCATGCACCCGCACCGTTTCGACGAGCTGGCGCTGCGCATGCTGCTCGACCCGCGGATCGAGGCGGTGCTGACAGCGCTGATGGACGAGGAGCCGATCGCCGCCCAGTCGATGTTCTACTTCAAGCCGCCCGGCTCCAAGGGACAGGCGCTGCACCAGGACAACTACTACCTGCGCGTGCGCCCGCATACCTGCATCGCGGCGTGGACGGCGGTGGACCGCTCGGTCCCCGAGAACGGCGGCCTGTACGTCTGCCCGGGCACGCACACGATGGAGGTGGCGTGTCCGGAGGTGGCCGATCCGGAGCAGAGCTTCACCACCCACTTCGTACGGCCCCCCGGCGGGGTGTCGCCGGTACCGGTCGAGCTGGACCCGGGCGACGTGCTGTTCTTCGGCGGCAGCATCGTGCACGGCTCGCGGTCGAACGCCTCCGACCACGAGTGGCGGCGCAGCTTCATCTGCCATTACCTGCCGGCGAGCTCCCATGAGCTGTCCCGGTACTACAGCCCGACCCTGCGCTTCGACGGGCGCGAGTACGACTTCGCCGACGCGAGCGGCGGCGGCCCATGCGGCACTGCGTTCGCCGACGGCCTGGTGCCCGGCCGGTGGGAGGAGGTGCGGCGCCTCGGGCTCCGTCCGGCGGCGGACGGAAGCGTCCCCGGCACGTAGCGTCCCGGCTGCTCAGTTCAGCAGCCGCGGATATGCGCCGCCGAGCGATCCTTCATGGAAGCGGATGCCGTCCTCCGCAAGAGCGCGCTCGAGCGCCGGCGGATCGCCACGAAACAGACGGGCGCTGGCATCCAGGACGCAGGTCCCGGCCTGCTCGTATGGCAGCCTGTCGATGATGGCCGCCGCCTGATCCAGCGCCGTCCGCCACGTCACCGCCAGCGCGCGGGCGTCGGGCCGACTGCCCTCGAACGCCAACTGCGCGATCTCCGGCGCCGAATAGTGCGTCGTCCGGCGCGCATGCTCCAGAAGGGAGCCGGGACCGAACCCCGGGTCCTTGCCGCATGCCGCCCACAGCAGGTACCCCAGCGGCTGCAGCCGCTCCTGAGAGCTGATCGCGTCGACCCAGTCGCGGACCTCGAGCCTGCCGACCAGGGCCAGCACCTTGTTCGACGCCAGGTCGAACGGATGCAGCGTGAGTCCCAGCTCCTCGTGCTCCATGAGCGGAAAGAACCGGAACGCGCTGTCGCGAGCCCATTCCATGCGCACCTCGTCGCGCGACTTGCGTATGACCGCCTCGATGAAGCCCGGCAGCTCGCGCACCGTCTCGATCGTGTAGCCATGCAGCTCCAGGAGCCGCCGGTCGGCAGCGAACGAGACGTGGACCGCCGCCTCGGCATCGTGAAACACGTCGATGTCGCGGGAGACGCGCCCGCTGCCCAGGAGCAGGTTCAGCGCCACCCCGCCGGCCACGTAGCTGACGCCGGCCTCCTTGCGCTGCTCGGCTACGAGACGGCAGATCCCGCGTTGGAAGTCCGTGAGAGCCAATCGAGCAGTCCTCTGGCCTCGATAAAACCGCTGGTGTCAGCGCACGACGCGATCCGGCGCAGCACCATGGTCGCGACGTCCCGTTGCTGCAGATCGAGGTCGGGCCTGAGATCCCACAGGCACTGCGCGCGATAGCGGCCCGCCAGCGCGTGCAGCCGGCGTTCGAACGCCTGCCGGTCCACTACGCCTCAATCGAAGGCCGGCAGCAGCGGCGCCTGCGCCTCGAACATGTCGTCGCAGACCTGCCAGATCTGGTCCAGCGTGAGGCTGGCCGCCGTGTGCGGATCGAGCATGGCGGCATGGTAGACCGCCTCGCGACGGCGTGACTCGGCCGCCTCCACGGTGGCGAGCTGCACGGCCACGTTGCTGCCGACGATGCCGGCCAGCACGGTCGGCAGGCGGCCGAACGCCACCGGCGCCAGGCCGGCGCCGTCCACGTGGCAGGCCACCTCCACGCAGGCGTCCGCCGGCAGGTTGTCGATCAGGCCGTGGTTCAGCACGTTGCCGTGGATGGTGGCCGGCACGCCGGTCTCGATCGCCTCGATGATGGCCGACCCGTACTCGTGGCTGAGCGGCCTGGTGTCCACCTCGTGTTCGGGATCGGAGAACTCGCGCTGCTGCTGCTCCCACTCGGCCACCTGGATGGTGCGGCGGCGGATCAGCTCGTCCAGCGGCACGCGGTAGCGGTCGATCATCCCGCCGCCGTGGTGGATGAAGTACGGCGTGTACTCGGCCTGGTGCTCGGAGCTTTCGGTGACGAAATGGCCGGTGCGCTTCAGCATCTCGAAGCGCACGGTGCGGCCCAGCC
>JAPOQV010000663.1 GCA_026710565.1 Spirochaetaceae bacterium
CACGTTCGATCGTGCGCCGATGATGGCCGTCCGGCAAGTCGGCAGCATGGCGTCGCAAGGGGTGTGTGGCTGCGGCCTGCGACTCCACTGCCCGCGGGACCCTGGCAGTACTCCGGTCCGCAAGGCCGACGTCCTCCCCGGTAGCCGACAGAGCTGAGCCCCTTGGAACCGCTTGCCGCGCTAATTGAGGAGTTCCTCTATACCATGGCGCTGGCGATGCCGCGCATGGTCGGAACGATGACGGCGTTGTCGATTCTGGGTCCGAGCATGCTGGGTGGAGCATTGACTCGCAACGGAATCGCGGCCGCGATGTCGCTCTTCGTGTACCCGATCGTTTCCGCGCAGATCGCCGAAGCGCAGCTGTCCACAATCGAGTTTGCCGGCGCCGCCGCCAAGGAATTCCTGATCGGCATGCTTTGCGGTTCGATCGTCATGGTCATCTTTTGGTCCGTTCAGGCCGTCGGCAACTTCATCGACAACCAGCGCGGCGCCACCATGGCGAGCTCGATGGATCCCCTGATCGGCGAGCAATCCTCGCCGCTCGGGCTGTTCATGACCCAGAGCATGGTCGCCGTGTTCTTCGTGACGGGACTCTTCAACGGACTCCTGAGCGGTGTCTACTACAGCTACGAATTGTGGCCGGCCACGTCCTTCTGGCCCTCCATGAATGCCGACCTCGTGACCTGGTTCGTCGCTCAGTTCGTGCTGATATCCCAGGTCGCGCTCGTCGTGGGCGGGCCGGTCGTGATCGCCATGTTCCTGTCGGAGCTCGGGCTCGGATTCGTCAGCCGGTTCGCGCCCCAGCTCAACGTGTTCTTCCTTTCGATGCCCGTGAAGAGCGCTGTGGCTCTCCTGATGCTGATCCTGGCCTGGGGGACTCTCATCGTCTTCTTCGCGGACGACCTGCGGGACCTGAACATCAGGTACGTGCTGGAGCGGCTGTTCTCATGAATGGGTCCTCCTCCGACAAGACCGAACCACCGACACCCAAACGGCTGCGCGATGCACGCAACAAGGGCCAGGTGGCGAAGAGCAAGGAGGTTGTCAGCGCGGCAATCCTCGTGTCCCTGCTGTTCTTCTTCAGTGTGTCGCACGACTACTACCTGGGCCTCTTTCGAGACCTGTTCGATTCCCCGATCTGGCTGCAGCAGGTGACATTCGCGGAGGCGTTCGACGACACGGTGCGAAAGGCGTTCACCCTGGCGATTTCGCTCATCGCCCCACCGGTAGGCATCGCCCTCGCCATGGGCGTCTTCGCCAACTTCTTTCAGATTGGCGCTCTGGTCACCTTCGAACCCATCAAGCCCGACCTGAAGAAGGTCAATCCCGCCAACAACCTGAAGAACATCTTCTCGAAGAAGAACCTGGTCGAGCTGCTGAAGTCCCTGGTCAAGATTGCCGTTCTGGGAACGGCCGTTGCACACGTCGTGTGGAACGGGATTCCGAGCCTCATCGGAGTCGTGCACTGCGGCCTGGGCTGCCTCATGCCGGTGCTTGGAGCGCTGTTCACCGAGCTGGTGATCTACGTATCCCTGGCATTCATCGTCGTGGCAGCGGCGGACTTCGCCTATCAGAAGTACTCCTATATCCAGGGCCTGAAAATGTCCAAGGACGAGGTGAAGCGCGAGTACAAGGAGTCCGAGGGAAACCCGGAGATCAAGTCACGTCGACGCAGCCTGTTCCAGGAAATAATCAGTTCCCAGGAGACCTCCAACGTCCGGCGCTCGAGTGTCATCGTCGCCAACCCGGTACACCTCGCGGTGGGGCTGGTCTACGAAAAGGACAGGACGCCCTTGCCGGTTGTCACTTTGAAGGAACAGGGTCTGAACGCCCGACGTGTGGTGGCAATCGCCAAACGGGAGGATGTGCCGGTGATGGTCGATGTTTCGCTGGCACATTCGCTGACGACCGATGCAGAGATCAACCGTTTCATTCCGAACGAGCTGATCGGGCCTGTCGCCGAGGTATTGAGGCTGGTCCGGGACCTCTGACGTCGGCCAGCGGCTGAATGCAGCCGTTCTACTCGTCGTCGAAGATGAAGTAGGCGATGTCCGGTCCGGGATGGTCTGCGTCGCCCGAAATGTGCCTGGCTTTCTCGAGCGCCATGTAACGTTCGGTGATGGTCTTCACGACATAGTGGTCTCCGACCCTCGATCCCGCCCGGTAGCTCTCGCCATCGTGAAGCACGACGTGAACGCTGTCACCGAGCACCACCGCGCGGACGTCCAGATCAATGGTCGATTCGCCGAGAAAGGTATCCGATCCCGAAAGCGTGAGAGCGGGTCTGGAGTCGAACTCGTCATTGAAGCCGTCGACCATCTTCACGATTCGGGCGAGCTCCTCGGCCTTGCCGACCGGACCGAACAAGCCGACTCCCTCCGGAAGTCTCTGGATGTGCAGGCTCGTGCTCAGGTTCAGATCGTCGATCCTCCGACGCAGAATGGCGACCCGGTCAGCCAGGGTCTGAACGTCGTAGTGCAGGGCTACGTATCCCTTGACGTCGTGTTC
>JAPOQV010000664.1 GCA_026710565.1 Spirochaetaceae bacterium
CCGGTGACCACGGCGACCAGGTGGCGCCGTCGCCGCGGTCCTGCCCGGCTTCGCGGGGCACCGCTTCGATGTCGAGCTCCTTCGGCTCGGGATCGAGGGTCAGGCGCGGCGGCAGGTCGGCGAGGCGGCGCACCAGGTCCGCCGCGTCCTCGACCATCGCGAACGGGACGATGGCGGGATAGCGGTCGGCGGGCGCCGCCGGGGCGCGCTCCAGGACGAACAGGCGCGTCTCGACGCCGGTGCCGCGGCGCTGGTAGAGGCTGCGCGGAACGCGGACGGCGAACAGGATGCGCGGGGCGCCCGCGCCGCTGCCGAACGTCTCGCGCCAGGCGGTGGACTCCGGGATGCAGTTGGCGCCGGTGACGGCGACCAGGCGGCCGCACGGCGCGAGGGCCGCGTACGCGGACTTGAGGTGCTTGAGGTCGACGTGCTTGCGCCGCTTGCCGACCGTGGGCCGCGCCGCGAACGGCGGGTTCATGAGCACGACGTCGGGACGCACCCGCGGCAGCCGGTCGCGGATGTGCTCGGCGTTGTGCTTCGTCACCGAGGCGTCCGGGTAGATCTCCGCCAGCAGAGCGTGGCGCACCGGCGAGAGCTCGTTGAGGAACAGCCGAGCGGGATCGTCGAGCACCGCGGCGGGCAGCGCCGCGAGGACGCCGGTCCCGGCCGAGGGTTCCAGCACCGTGTCGGTGGGGTGGACATCGGCCGCGAGAAACGCCGCGCAGGCGAGCGGGAGGGGCGTCGAGAACTGGTCGAAGGCGACCTGGTGCTCGGAGCGGTGCGAGTGCGTCGGCTCCAGCGCCGCGATGCGCTCGACCATGGCCAGGAACGCCTCGGGCGTACCCGCCTGCTCGCGCATGGAGGGCCCCCAGCGGCCGAGGAACAGGACCGTGGCGGCTTCGGCGGCGTCGTAGCAGAGCTTCGAGTTCCAGGAGCGCCCCGCCGGGTCGATCCTGCGCCAGGCGTCGTGCACGGCGGTGGTGACGACGGACGCGGCGAGGCGGCGGCCGGCCTCGAGGACGGCGACGAGATTGCGGGCGGCCTCGGCCACAGCGCTCCCGGGCTCGGCCCTGGGTTGCGGGACGGGCTCGGTGGCGGGATCGTCGATCAGGTCGAACAGGGACGGCGCGGGGTCTTGCGGGGTCATGGGCTCCTCGGTGTTCATCACCACAGCGGTGGCGTTGCGCCAAAACCGCGCGGCGACCGGCGGACCGCAGGGCAGGCGCGTTAGCGCCTCCCGCCAGGGCTCCGGCCTTGCGGGACGGCGGGCGTCCGCGCAACGATCCGGCGCGCGCCTCCGCGCGGCGGCTTGGATGCCCGTCGGGTTCCCACCGGTTCTGCCGAAGCGCCGCGTGCGGCTCCGGCGCGGGGCTGTGAGGTGCGGTTTCGGTGAGGCTGGCGGGTCGGTTGGGCGGGCGGAAGGCAGGGCTGGCAGGCGGCGCGGGGCGGATTCGGGCATCTGCGCGTGATCGACGTGAACGCCCCATTCCGCCCCTTGCTGCGGCAGGGGAGGGCTCGTGAAACGGATGAGACGCTACGCCGCGGCCACTTCGCACGGTGGCACGGCGTGCCCGTCGTTCATGCCGCGTTCAGGTGCGTCGTTGCATCGTCCCGGCGACCGGGGACGCCGAGATCGGAGCAAACCGGTTGATCGACTACGGAAGGAGCACGACATGAGCAGACGAGGAGGAAGCGGGGGCGGCGGAGGCAGGCCCGGCGGAGGCGGGTCCGGCGGTGGAAGGCCGGGCGCCGGAAGCCGGGGCGGGAGTCCGCCGAATGCCCCCAGCAGGACCGGCAACCCGTCGGGAGGCGGGCGCGGCAACAATCCACCGCGCTCGCGGTGATCGGACGGCGAGGCGGCGCCGTGGATCGCGGGCCCGCTTCGCCTCCGTGTCGGGGGCCGTCGCCAGCAGAGGCGACGCGGGTTCCGGAGCGGCCCGGCCGCTAGTCGCGTCGCCCCACGAGCCCCCTGGGCGGCTTACAGGTCGGCAGGCGGCGGCAGGCGGCTAGTGTAGTGTCCTGAATAAAATATTGTTTATCGGTCGCCGCTGGGCTATGGTCCACGCATCGGGTCTCGGAGTGGTTGGATGCGGGTTGCGACACGGATCGCACTGTCGAGCGAGGAGCGGCGGAAGCTGGACAGATGGGCCTCGTCGCGCAGCACGCCGGTACGCCTGCGAGAGCGCGCGCGGATAGTGCTGATGGCGGCCGAGGGGATGACGAACAAGGAGATCGCCGCCGACCTGGGCATCGACGCGAACAAGGTGGGACGTTGGCGGACGCGCTACGCGCAGGAGGGGCCGCAGGCGATCGCGAAGGAACGGCCGCGCGGCGCCAATCATGGCGGGAAGGACTCGGGGGCGCAGGCGGCGTTGCGCGCCCGGGTGATCGAGGCGACAACGCAGACAGTGCCGGCGGACGCCACGCACTGGTCGTGCCGGTCGATGGCGCGCCACCTGGGCACGACGCACAGCTTCGTCAACCGGGTGTGGCGGTCGCACGGCCTCAAGCCGCACCTGATCCGAACCTTCAAGCTGAGCAACGACCCGCACTTCGAGGAGAAGCTGCAGGACGTGGTGGGGCTGTACCTCGATCCGCCGGAGAACGCGGTGGTGTTCAGCTTCGACGAGAAGAGTCAGATCCAGGCGCTGGACCGAACGCAGCCGGGCCTGCCCATGAAGAAGGGCCGCGGCACGACGATGACGCACGACTACAAGCGCCACGGCACGACCACGCTGTTCGCCGCGCTGGAGGTAGCCAGCGGCAAGGTGATCGGCAGGACCTACCGCAAGCACCGCCACCAGGAAGTGCTGAGGTTCCTGCGCGAGGTCGACAAGGCGGTGCCCGCGGACCAGGAGATCCACATCGTGCTCGACAACTACGCGACCCACAAGCACGAGAAGGTGTTGGACTGGATCGAGCGCAAGCAGCGCATCTTCCTGCACTTCACACCGACCAGCGCCTCGTGGGCCAATCTGGTCGAGCGGTTCTTCGCGACGCTGACTGACAAGCAGATCCGGCGCGGCGTCTTCACCTCGCTGCCGCATCTTGAGAAATGCCTGCGCGAGTATCTGCAGCGTCACAACGAGAATCCGCAGCCGCTGGTGTGGACCAAATCGCTCGGCGAGATCATGCTGAAGGTCGAACGCGGCCGGACCGCACTGGCCAATGCTCCTTAATCGTTATTTTGTTCAGGACGACACACTAGGACAGTTGGATCTTCGCCAGCGAGTTGCTCACGGGAACGGGGTCCGAGCCGGCGCCCCGGGGCGGCGTCATGCGCTGTCGGCCGTAGAGCTTGAACCACGATTCGCCGCTGGCCGGATCCACGCTGACGAGCGCGTACGAACTCTCGGCGAACAGCGCCAGGCGGCGGAACGAGTAGCCGTCGTCGGTGACGCCGTCGTCGGCGGCCCCGGCGTGCAGCACCCACGACTGGACCCGGGAGAGGTGGTACGTGATGGCGCTCGACGTCAGCTGGTGGATGCGGTTGCCGGACTCGTCCTCGAGCGCGAACACGGCGGAGACATGCACGTCGCCGCTCAGGATGGCCACGCGGATGCCGCGGGCGGCCGCGGCGAACAGCGCCGCCATGAGGGCGCGCCGCTCGTCGTCGTGCAGCTCGTGCTCCCACGAGTCGCGCAGGTCGTCGTCGAGGCCTGCGGCGCGCAACGGGTCGAAGTCGTCGGCGTTGACCAGGGCCGTGCGGGTGTGGACCACGGGCACCGCCGAGACGACGAACGCGAACGGCGGCTCCCCCGGCGCCAAGGCGTCGCGCCG
>JAPOQV010000665.1 GCA_026710565.1 Spirochaetaceae bacterium
AGAAAGCTCAGGAAGCCGAGCACGTCGGTGACCGTGGTTAGCACGATGGAAGAGGACTGCGCCGGGTCCTTTCCCAGCGACGTCAGGACGATGGGGATCAGGGCACCGGTGAGGCCGGCCCTGGTCATGGAAAAGACCATGGCCGGACCCAGGATCAGCGGCAGCGTCATCGTGCCGTACCAAAGGTACGCCGCGGCACATGCCACGACCGCAACCGCGATTCCGTTGATGAGGCCCGCGAGCAGCTCCTTGCGCGCGACGGGAAACCAGCCGCGGGGGCGGAACTCGCGCAGTGCCAGCCCGCGCATCGTCACCGCCATCGCCTGCGCGCCGGTGTTCCCCGACTGGCCGGCCACGACCGGCAACAGGACGGCCAGCGCGGTGAAGCGGGCGATGGTGTCCTCGAACACGGCCACCACGGCAGCGGCCAGGAAGGCGGTCCCCAGATTGATCTGCAGCCACGGCAATCGCTTGCGCACTGCCAGCGACAGTTTCGACAGGGCATGTTCGTCCTTTCCCGCGCCGACCAGCGTCTGCATGTCGTCGCCGACCTCGCGCTGGGCGGCGTCCACCAGCGCGTCGTGGCGGATGACGCCCCGCAGCCGTCCGTCGAAGCTGACCACCGGCAGGGAGGCGAGCTTGTGCGCCTCCAGAAGGTCGACGACTTCCGCCTGTGAGGACATCGCCTGCACCTGCACCGGCGGATGGGCGGCCAGGCGGCGAAGCGGCACCTCCGGTTGTGCGACGGCGACCTGCTGCAACGAGACGACCGCCGTCAGTCGGCCGTCGGAGTCGACGACGCACAGATCGTGTACGCGCCGGTCCGGAGACGAGCGTATGCGATCCAGCGACGCCTGCGCCGTCTCGTCCTCGCTGAATACGGTGACCGCCGGATCCATGAGGCTGCCCGCCGACCCGGCCGGGTAGCTGATCAGTTCCTGCATCTCGGCGGCCAACTCCGGGGACGGCGCTGCCAGCCGCGTCTTCCGCTCGCCGGGATTCAACCGGGCCAGCAGCGCGGCGGCGGCGCCGACGTCCATGACCGACCACAGCCGCCGGAACAGCGTAGGTTCCATCGCTTCGACGATCTCGATCGCCCGATCCGGATCGAGCCGCTCGAATACGACCGCAGCTCCGGCATCGGTGGCGTCCTCGATCAGTTGCAGAGCGTCTGTCGCGGGGACCGCCGCCAACGCGGCGGCCGCTTCGGCCGGGTGCGCGTCGAAGTACTCCTGAACCAGCGCCTGTGACGTACCATCAAGTGGGCTCATGCGCATCGCTCCTCCGGTTCTCGCCTACTCGCCGTCATTTGATGTTTCCTCGTCGATGGCTGAGCCATGACTCCGCGTCCGGGAAGGCTCGGACGCGCTGCCGCCGATGGCACCGTTCATCAGCGCGGACAAGCCGATGCCGTACAGCTCTCCCAGCGCCCACGCAGCCTGATCCGTCGGACTGCCCCGCCTTGCGGAGTCGTCGCCCGCGCTGCCCGGCGAGCGGTGCAGGACACCGGCGAACAGCCCCTGCTCGTCGACCACCGGCAGCATTCGGTACGCCGCCCATGCGGGGTGCACCGCCGCCGACGAGAGGGAATCACCGGTCCGAAGGAAGACCACGTTCCGGTTCATGAGCTCCGAAACCGGAGCGTCATCGGCGCCGGCAAGCAGATCCTTGATGCTGACGACTCCGATCAAGATACCCGGACGATCCACGACATACAGGTAGCGGGACAGGCGTGAAGCGTCCGCCCGGACGTGCGCTATCGCCTCCGCGGCGGGGGTTTCCGGCAAGAGGACCGGCGCCCGCGGGTCCATCAGCGAGCCGACGGTGTCTTCACGGAAGGAGAGCAGACGCTCCACGTGTCTCTTGCGGTCGGGTGGCAGCAACCCGATGACGGTCACTCGTACTTCGGTGCTCAGTGCTCGGGCCAGTGCCACGGCGCGCGCCTCGGGTACCAGGCTCAGGGCAGCGGCCGCTCGTGGTGGCTCCATGGCTTCCAGGGCGAGCGCAGCCGTGCCTGCCTCCATGCACCCGAGCAGCACGCCCGCGAGGTCCGCAGGGAGGCCCGCCACGAACGTGACCGTCTCTTCACGCGGACGCCGTTCCAGCACCCGCGACGCCTCCTCGGGGTGTGCGCGGACGAACCCGCCGATGAAGCCGACCATGTGGTCGGTCACGTGCGCTCCATGAGCCGAATCGAAATCTCCCGTTCGAAGATCGAGGCCGGCACCGACACGCGCCCCTCGGTGGAGTCCAGCACCACGGCCGTGGCGGTGGTCTGGACGATCTCTCCCTGATAGTCGCCGATCCGCACGCGCTGTCCGACCTGGTATGCCTTCTGCAGTTGGGAGGAGGCGAGGATGTTGGCCACGGTCGCCCGCGCACCCAGCCCGAACGTGAGCGCGCCACCGAGCAGGCCGCCGGCAAGCAGCAGCAGGAGCACGTTGGTGAGAAAGTTGACCGACAGCCCCGCCTGCTCCACGGCGATCAGTCCGCTGACGGTCAGAGTGGCTATCTCCGCCAGACGTCCAAGGGCCTTCGCGTGCACGATTCCCGCGGCAGGAGCGGCGCGCGTGATCAGATCGCCGAGCAGACGGCCGCCGACCAGTCCCGCGAACACGATGAGGGCGGCGGCGAAGAGCCGTGGCAGGTAGTCCGCGACGCCGCCGAACCATGCCGCGACGACCGGGAGGCCCAGGCTCTCACTGGCCGCGAACGTGAACAGCAGCAGCACCGTCCAGAACAGCGCACGGCTGACGGTCAAGTCCGCGTAGCGCCGCAGGTCTGCGCTCCGCCCGCGCTGCGCTTCGCGCGCCGGAATGAGGCCGACGAGCCGGCGGACAAGTCTTCGGCTCAACGCGCGAACCACGTACGCCAGCGCGATGCCCGCGGCCATCAGCGCCAACGCGACCAACAGCCGTGGGATGATCACCGACAGCGTCAGTGCCGAGTCGCGAATCAGTCCGGACAGTTCGGAAAGAAGTTGCTGAAACATGGCGACCGACGTTAGCAGTCACCCGAGCGTCGGGTCGACACGTTGATGCCGGCCCGGAGTGATCCGTGATCAGGGCGCGGCAGCGATCGGGCCGGAATGCGCAGCCGCCACGCATGCACTGCCGCGGTGGCGGCCACGAAGAAGCGGAACGGCTCCGAGGCACCGGTCGTGGGATGACGGACCGCCATGCGGAGCACCGGAGTCACGTCCACGTGTTCCACGACGACCGGGATCCGATCGAGGGCAAGCGTTGCTGCCTCCTGAAACCGCGGCCCGTCATCCACCAGTCGCGGCAGCGACGTGAGCGTTTCAAGGACCGGGTCGCTCAACGGATGCTGTTCCTGCCGTTCGGAAACATAGTCGGACAAGAGCGCCAGGCCCTGCCTGCGGTCGACCAGGAACTCCCCGTAGAGCGCATAGAAACTGTCCGCCATGTCGAGAATGCCGGCAGCCGATAGAATCACTTCGTCACGGACCGGTGCTATGGGCTCCTTCTGCAGCGGGGTCAGCAGGATCGGCAGCGACTGCGGGATGCCGAACAGCTCCAGTGCGGCTGCGCCGTGGACCAGCAGGTAGGGATTGGTGGTGTCTCGGAACAGGTTCTCTACGGTCTCGCGGCTGTCTCGATCGCCCAGACGGGCAAGCGCCACCATGCACTTGCCCGACAGAAAGAAGTCGTCGGAGCTCAAACCGCGCCGAAGCGCCGGAATCCCTTCGGCCATCTGCTTGCGGCCGACAATCTCCGCCGCCAGGTAGGCGGTCGTGAATGCCTGCGTGTCCACCTCGGCGATCAGCGCCTCCTTCAGGTCGACCGTAAGCTCCGTGCCCGTGAGCGTATCGAGCGTCTCGGCACGAACGGCGAATCGAGGCGACTTGAGCATGCGGAGCATGTCCGGCACCGCCAATCGCAGGTCGACCGACGCCAGACGCTGCACGAGGGATTCTTCCGCTTCGGCGGTTCGGCTCTCCTTCAGCCGATTGAGCAACGCCATCGCCCCTATCTCTCGCGGCGAGACAAGTATACTCAATACGTCGTGCACGGCGTACGCGCCCCGCCGGTCGATGACGGATGTAAGCATCGAGATCCCGAAGTAGGCGGCCACGATGGCTCCGTAGTACGCCCGGTACATGCTGAACGTATCCAGTGTCTCGATAGCGGCCAGAGCGTTCAGGATCGCCCCGCCGGACAGTGAGCCCAACGACGCTGGAATGCCGGTGATGAGAAAGTTGAAGACCCCAAGATTGAGACGCTCGGATGGCGGGATCAGGCTGTAGTAGTAGACGCCGTTAGCGCTGGCCATTCCGTTGGCTGCGAAGGTCGTGAAGAAAAAGATCGCGCCGAGATACAGCCACACGGCGAGCGGCCCGCCGAGCGGTGGCGCCACGACGACAAGCACGATGGCGATCGCCATGGTCGCCGTGAACACCGACATCAGCGGCTTGGGGCCGACGCGGTCGATGACGAAGCCGCTCATGAGCGCCACGACGATCGCGCCGCAGGAACCGATAACGGTCAGCAGCATCGCGACGCTGTCGCTCTGTCCATAGGCGCGCTTCACGTACACGATCAGAAACGGCAGCGCCATCGACGAGACGAAGCTGTTCGCGGCCAGCAGCAGCATGAAGCGCCGCGTGTTGCCGACGCGCAGCGCGCGGGCCACCGACTGCAGGAAGCCGCCGGTGCGTTCGGCAGCCGGCGGCTCGGGGAGCCGGAAGATTACGTACAAGGTCGCCATGCCGGTCGCGATACCGGTGGCGAACAGGAGCGAGTACAGGATCAGGGGCGTCCGTTCCTGCAGCAACGCCCCCATCAAGGCCCCGGTGGCGATGGATCCCAGACTCACCACGACCTGCTGGCGCGACAGGAAGGAACCGCGGTCCGCGTCAGTCGTGATGGCGCCGACGATGGTGCTGTTGCCGGTGATGGCGATGCCGCGTGCGACGTTGAAGCCGACGACGCTGACGACGATCAGCACGATGCCGATCTCGGGCCGTGGGCCGTTGGCGAACAGAGGGGCGAACAGGATGGGCGCCATCAGCACGTTGCGGGCGATCCAGAAGAGTCCCATCGTGCGCACGGTTCCCAGACGACGTACGATCGCGCGGCCCAACAACGGCAGGAGTTGACCGAGCGGTATGAGCGAGTAGAGGGTTCCGACCAGCAGATCGCCGGCGCCCATGCGCAGGGCATACAGCGTGATGATGTTCCCGGTCAGCAACTGCCAGGAGACGATGTTGAGCAGGGAGAACCACGTGAAATTGCGTTGCGCAGCACGCAGTTGCCGGGGCGTGAGGCTACTCTCATCGCGAGTGCCGGTCATGAGTTTTTCCGCACCGTTGTGGAATGGCGGGAGTGTCGATAGCTTCGAATGTTGAGGTCAGGCAACCGCGTCATGCGGCCGAGCGCCGTTGCCTGCACCTCCGGGGACGACCAGTTGGAGACGATCGTCGCCTAACGACCGCTGGCCTGCGGAAGCCGCCCGTTGCGGCGGCCTTACCCTGAAGCGTGCTGTCCTGACGCTTGGGATCAGGCCGGCGGCGGGTTAACAACTGCCTCTTGCCGAATCGCCCCGGTCGCTCTTCCGGCGAGGCCGAGGCGACGGAGACAGACTGAGTGACTCCTTGACGATCCCCCAGAGTGGTCCGCCGCCGAGTCCCTGGGCGCCACCGTTGGCGCTTCCGGGTAGACGCCGAGGGGCCATCGGCAACTGTGTCAGTGCTGGTATCGAGAGCGCGTTGGGGTGCCGCGGTTGCCTCGCGCTCATGCCGAGACAATCTGCCGCGCATGGGTTCTCGCGTCTTTGAATCGGACCGTGCGTCGTGGTCTGCAGCGCGACGGCGCCTCCGCGTAAACGGCAACACCAACAGCGCCCCGAGCGTGAACGACACAAGGGCAGAGATGTATATCGGAACGCTGACGAAGGTGTAGACGCCCAGAGAAACGTCGGATCGATTGTCGAGATTGAAAGTTGAGAGAAGAGCAACCACGATCAGGAACGCGATGAACGCGTACGCTCGGATTGGAACGGGATGGTGGTCTCTCATCGATCAACCGATAGCAGCACTCGATTGTCCGAGTCCGGATTGGCTATCCGGACTCGGTAGGTGACGCGCCAGCCGGGACATCTGCCGCCCGCGCGACCAAAGCTGGGCGTCCAAGTGCTGCTGGAATCGGAAACCGATCGTTGGTCGTACCGCTCGTATTCTTCAAGGCTCGAATGTAGGGACATGGGACGGAACGCGGCAAGCGGCAGGTAACACGTTCGGCTGATACGGTCTCGTCAGAAAGGGCCGGCGAGAGGAGGGCTCCTCAGTGGGCACCGGCCGCTGCGCCCGCTGCGGCGCCGGCCGAGGCGCCTGCGATGATCGCCGCCTGCTGGGCATCGAGAATCGCGCGGATGGACTGCAGGGCCGCCAGATCGCCGGCGCTGTCTTCGCCGGCCCGCTCGGTATCGGCCGACAACTCGATGCCGGCGGCCAGCGTGAAGGCCACCGACTTGTCCGGCCGGGGCCTGACCTCCCGGAGCCGGTCACGGTTCCCGAGCACGCCGTCTACGACGTCCGCCGCGGAGCCTTGGGTCAGCGCCAGCAGGGCCACCTCGTCGTAGCGGCTCGGTCCCCCCCCTTCCTCCCCGCTCCTCAGCCCTTCGGCAACGTCGCGGAATCGGTCCACCCCGGCGTCGGTTCCGCGCGGGGCGACGGCGAGGAGCTGGGAGACGAGCTGGAGCTGCTGGCCGCGCGTGAAGCCGGCGTCGTGCAAACGGTTGTAGGCCCGCTCGATGTCCGACGCCAAGTCGTCGACCGGCACGTCGCGGGAGGCATGC
>JAPOQV010000666.1 GCA_026710565.1 Spirochaetaceae bacterium
GCGGCGGCGGGCGCCGAGGCGGCGGGGCAACCCCGCCCGGAGGGGGCGGGCTGCTCACGCCGTTCGCCCAGGGCGGGCTCCGGGGGGGGGGCAGCCGCGCGCGCACGTGGCCCCGCCCCGGGGCCGCCCGCCCCGAGCACACGGTCAGCATCGACCTCAACCTCCGGTACTGAGGTCGGCGGTTTGATCTTTTCGGCCGGGATGTTCATACTTCGGATCAGAGACTGCGGCCCCTTCGTCTATCGGCTAGGACGCGAGACTCTCATTCTCGAAAGAGGGGTTCGATTCCCCTAGGGGCTATGCCGACAAAGGCCGCAACTCTATGGGTTGGAACAACTTATAGGAGTTGCGGCCGCTTTGGTTTTCGTTCAGTTCACTCGAAGAGGCCGGTCACGATCTCCACCAGGGACTCGAACACGTTGCCGGCCGCCTCGGCCACCCCCTCCAGGAACCCGGGAGCGGCTTCGGCCGCGGCGCCCGCGACGGGTGCCGCGCCGACCGCACCGACGAACGCCACGTCCGGACCCGCCCAGAGCAGGGCTTCAGCGACCAGATCCGAGCCTTGTTCGTCACTTCGAGCCGCAACGCGGCTGCGTTCCATCTGCCAGATCGCATCGAGCTCGTGGTGGTCGAACCACACCCCCTTGCACTTCGTACAGATGTCGAGCGTGACGCCGGCGCGCGGCACCTGCAGCATGGGGCGCTCGCAGGCCGGACAGGCCAGTTGAGTCTTGGCGCCGCACGCTCCGCAGACCGGGCTGTCGCGGTCCAGGAAGGCGCGGCAGGAGTGGCACTGCGCCCGATGCTTGTGGCCACGCGCAGGCACGCGCGCCCGCAGCGTCTCCGGGCGGTGGCTGCGAAGGCACTGGACCTCGCCCAGCTCGAACCACATGCCGCCGCAGCGGCTGCAGTGGTCGAGGGTGAGCGGCTGGCCGGCAGGTGTTCCGTGCGCGCCGGCTCCGTCCATCCGCACCTTGTCCATCTTGACCCCGAGACAGACCGGGCAGGGCCAGCGGGGCTCGCTCATGAGTCCAGCAACCTCCTCGCCTGATCCTTCTCCGACGCGTGCAGGACCTCGTGGAACACGTACACCAGCACGCCCGAGTCGGTGATCTCGAGATCCGCCACCTTCTTCAGCGCGAGCGCATGCAGCGCCTCTTCGGCCGCTGCCGGGGACACCGCCAGCTCTCCGGCCACCTCCACGGCGGTGAGCCGCCCGGTGTGCCGTCCCGCCAGGCGCAGGACCTCCGATTCCAGCGTCTCGCGCCGCAACGCCTCCCGCCGCTCCCCGTGGACCCGCCCGGCGCCGAGGTGCCCGGCGATCAGCCAGGCTCCGCCCGCCACGGGAAGACCCGCGCCGATGAGCAGCGCCACGACCGTTGCCGGGCCGCCGGCCACGTCCGCCTGCGTGAATCCGAGCAGGACGAACAGCCCCACCGCGATCAGACAACAGCCGCCGATCAGCCTACCCATGTTCCCAACCCATCCGAGCGTCGCCGGCAGGGTACACCACACCGCCCGCTCCCATCAGCCACAGGCTGCCCGCGGATGACCGGCTCGCGCATCGGGACCCCGGGCGAGCGGCGCCGGTCGCCGCGTAGTGGTTCAGTTGCCGATCTCGACCGTGCGTGACAGGGGAACGAGAGCCCAGAGGCCTCTCCCGGCCTTCGAGACCAGTTTTACCAAGAACAACTGTTTCATCTCTTTCCAGGTGCTGACTGCAGGTGTGCGCACCGGTTCGCACGCCTTTTCCTGGCGGTTTCGCCTTTCCCATGGGCTGATAGTAAGGTACGCACATCAACGAACAGCTCCCCGCTGACGCGAACACCCTGGAAGCCCTGCTGTCCGGGATCGCCGCCGACGCTCCGCTCATCGGCCTGCTCGTCGCCATCGTCGTATCGCTGGCGGTGCTCGCGAAGGGCGCAGACATCCTGGTCGACCAGGCCGTTTCGCTGTCGAACCGCCTCGGCGTGCCGAAACTGCTCATCGGGGCGACCGTGGTCAGCATCGGCACCACGTTGCCGGAGGCCGCGGTCAGCGTGCTGGCCGCCGTGCAGGGAGCGCCCGGGCTGGCGCTTGGCAACGCCGTCGGCTCGATCATCGCCGACACGGGCCTGATCCTGGGTCTGGCGATCCTGATCGGCCGCGTGCCGACCGAGCGGCAGCTCGTGAGCCGCCAGAGCTGGATCCAGGTGTCGAGCGCGCTGCTCCTGGTGCTGGTGTGCGTGCCGTACCTGGCGCTGCGCGGCATGTTCACCGACGGCGGCCGCCTGCCGCAGTCCGTCGGCATCCTCTTCCTGGTGCTGCTCGGCCTGTACCTGTGGCGCACGGTGTCCTGGTCGCGCACGGCGCCCGGTGGGGGTTCGGAAGAGGCCGCCGAGGAAGCCGAGGGCGAAGCGAGCGCACCCCTGGTCACGCTGGCGTGGCTGGCGCTGGGCGTGGTGATGGTCGTGCTGGCTTCGAACGTGCTGATCGCCGCCGTCAAGGAGACGGCGCTGCGCCTGCGCATCCCCGACGCGATCATCGCCGCCACCCTGGTGGCGTTCGGGACCTCGCTGCCGGAGCTGGTGACCGCGGTGACGGCCGTGCGCAGGGGACATGGCGAGCTCGCCATCGGCAACGTGCTCGGCGCCGACGTGCTCAACGTGCTGTTCGTGAGCGGCGCCGCCGCC
>JAPOQV010000667.1 GCA_026710565.1 Spirochaetaceae bacterium
AGACCGAGGTGATCGTCACCGTCACCGCGCCGATCTCAGCATCGCCGTGGGAGGCTGTGACCGTGACGGTCTCGCCTTCCTCTTCCTCTTGGTCCGCCGCCGCCGTGAACGTGGCCGTCGTCGAGGAGGTCCCCGCGGTCAGCGTCAGCGTCGGCGGCACGCCCGTGTAGTCGGACGCGGACGCCGTGCCGGAGGTGGCCAGCGTGATCGTCTGGTCCTCCGCGAAGGTCACTCCATTGGCAATCGCCACGGTCAGCGTCGAGTTCGTGCCCTCGCTGATCGTTGCCGGATCTGCCGAGACGCTGAAGGTCGCGCTGTCGTCGTCCGCCACCGTCACCGCCGCCGAGGAAGCTGAACCGACGGTGTAGCCGGTTCCGGCCGTCAATGTCGCCGTGACCGTGCTGTCGGCCTCCGCCACCCGGTCCGCCGCGGTGGGCACGCTCAGTGTCGCGGTCGTGGACCCTTCCGCGACCACCACCGACGTGAGTGGGGTGCCCTCCAGCATCGAGCCGCTCTCTGTTACACGGACCGCCAGCGTCAGCGCCCCTGCTGCCGCCTTGTCCAGGCTGAGCGTGAACACCGCGGCCGTGCCTTCTGCAACCGAGGGGCTTTGTGCCGCGATCGTTGCGATCGGCACCGGGCCAGGAACCGTCTGCTCGATCGCTGAAGCCAGCCGCTTGCCAGCCGCCGTGCAGACCGCCCCGTCCGCGTCGCACGCCAGAGTCGGCGGCAGGGCGATCGAGATGCTGCCGCCTCCGTCCGGGACCACCGTAACCCGCCAAGACAGGTTCGACGGTGGCGGCGCCTTCTGCACCCCTGTCACCCTTCCCCCAACCACTCTCAAAGCCGTGTCCCTCAGCGTCTGATCGCTGAATGTCGGTGCTTCGCTGAACCTCAGCTCGAAACTGAACGCCGTCTGACCGTCGTGGCTTTCCGGCACACCCACCAACTCCGCCGTCAGGGGGGTCTCCGGGACCGTCGTCGCCGGTCTTGGCGGAGACCAGGCTCCCGTCCCTTCCGCGTTCCTAGCCCGCACGCGCGTGTCGTACGTGACGCCGGGTTCCAGGGCCTTGATCGTCGCCTCCCGCGCCCTCCCTGCGTGCTTCCACTCCGTGTAGTCGTCCGCACCGCTTTTTCGGAATTGCACATCGTAGTCGATGACTGACCGCCCCTCGCTGGCCGGCTTGTCCCAAGCCAGCTTTAGGCTGGTGGTCGTGGGATCCGCCACCGTCGGTGCGGCCGGCGCCGCGGGAACCCTCGTCACCGAGATGGGCGCGAGTTGCCCGTCAAACCAATCGGTCTCGCCGGCACCGATCGAAAGCGTGCGGACTGTATCAGCCCCGCTGACCCGCACCCGGCACTCGTTGCCGAATTGGGAACCGATCGACACTCTCGCCAGCGCGCCGTCCGACCACCACATCGAGACTTCGAACCCGCCGCGAGCCTTCAGGCCCTCCACCGAGCCGGCGCTCCAGGCGGCCGGCAGGGCAGGCAGCAGATGGAGTTCCCCATCGTGCGACTGCAGGAGCATTTCCGCGATACCCGCCGTGCCGCCGAAGTTGCCGTCGATCTGGAACGGCGGGTGGTTGTCGAACAGGTTGTCCAGTGTCGACGTCTTCAGCAGCAGGACGAGGTGATCGTGAGCCTGCTGGGCTGCCTCCAAGCGCGCCCACAGGTTGATCAGCCATGCGCGA
>JAPOQV010000668.1 GCA_026710565.1 Spirochaetaceae bacterium
CCCGGCGACACGTTCCCGACGCAGGACTACATGCGGACCGTCTGGCGCGAGTACGGCATCGCCACCGCCGGCGGCTCGCAGGCGGTGGGCGAGATGGGCTACGCCGGCAGCCGCATCGGCCTGATGGGCTTCGTTGCCAACCTCGACTCGGTGTGCGCGATCCTGACCGCCATGGAGCAGGTGCTGCCCCGATACGGCGTGTCCGTGACGCCCGGACGCGCCGTCGAAGCCGCCCGCAGCGTTGTCTGAGCGAACGGCTGCCTGAGCGCCCGGGAGCCTCCCCCTGCGACCGATCAATCCCCGCGTCGCGGCCGTGCCGCGCTCGGGCATTCGCGAGATCATGGACCTCGCGCAGCGCCCCGGCGTGATCCACCTGGAGATCGGCCAGCCGAACTTCCCCACCCCGCCGCACATCGTGGCGGCAGCGAACGACGCGGCCGAGCACGGCCATACCGGCTACACCGCCAACGCCGGCCTGCCGGAGCTGTGCGAAGCACTTGCCGGCAAACTGCACCGGGATAACGGCGTCCATGTCGAGAGCGAGCAGATCATCGTCACCATCGGCGCCATGGGAGCCCTGTACGGCAGCCTGTTGAGCGTCCTGGAGCCCGGCGACCAGCTCCTGGTCCCCGATCCCGGCTATCCCAATTACCGGATGACAGCCGAGCTGTGCGGCGCCGAGTGGGTCCCCTACCCCTTGCCGGCGGCGGACGGCTATCAACCAGACCTCGATGCGCTGGCCGCCGCCATCTCGCCGCGCACCAAGGCGATCGTGATCGGCAGCCCGTCGAATCCGACCGGCACCGTCATTCACCGCGACCGGCTGGCCGCGATCGTCGAGCTTGCCGAACGCCACGACCTCTACCTCGTCAGCGACGAGTGCTACGAGCGGATCGTCTTCGACGGCGCGCACGTGAGCCCGGCCAGCCTGGGCGCCGGCGACCGCTGCTTCACGGTCGGCAGCTTCTCCAAGAGCTACGCCATGACCGGCTGGCGGATCGGCTACGTCGCCTGCCCAAGGCCGTTCGCGCCGCTGCTGGTGAAGCTCCAGGAAGCGACCGTGTCGTGCGCTCCGGTGCTCTCCCAGCACGCGGCGCTGGCCGCGCTCTCAGGGCCGCAGGACTGCGTCGCCGCCATGATCGGCGCGTACCGCGAGCGCCGCGACCTGGCCTGCGAACTCCTGATGGAGGCCGGGCTCTGCCGCTATCGGCCGGACGGCGCCTTCTACCTGCTGGTCGACCTGCCGGGTCAGGTCGCCGACACCTACGCCTACGCGCGCCGCCTGGTCGAGGAAGCCGACGTCGCCGTCGCGCCGGGCCAGACTTTCGGTGCCGGCGGCCGGGGCCGCGTGCGCATCTCGCTGGCCACCAGCCCGGACCTCCTTTTCGAGGGCACCCGGCGCCTCATCGCTCTCACCACCGCCAACACCCCTGCGCATTGAAGCGTAGGCGCGGCACGGAGCATAGTAGTCAGCAGAGGCCAACGGGGTGCGAAACCAAGGATGTTCCATGGCGGAACAAGAAACCATGCGACTCTCTGTTCCTGATGAGACAGGAACCTCTCTTTGTGTCGCTTCCGATGACGGGCATGCCTTGTACAGACGCCTTGCTCGCGCGCTCGACTCCGGGCGGCGGACGGTGCTGTCGTTCCGTGGCGTGAATACCTTGACGCCGGCTTTTCTGAGTGCTGCGATCGGTCAGCTCTACGGACGCTTCGAGGAAGAACACGTACGTACGTTGTTTTCCGTTGAAGATCTTTCGCCTGACAACCGGGCGCTGCTCAACCGGTCAATCGACACGGCAAAGCTGTATTACAGGGACAAAGCTGCCTTCGCGCAGGCTATTCGAGAGGTTGAGGACGATTATTGACCTCGGTGAAACCTCGAACTGACATGGCGGCCTCTGCTGTGCTGCAGCCGTTGCTCGACGGATTGGAACCCCTCGCGCCACCTGACATCGTGGGTGATGGTCCCGAACTCTCGGCGAGCTCTTCTCAAAAGAACACCGGCGCGTACTACACCCCGGAAGCCGTTGTTTCGACACTGGTTCGCTGGGTGGTGCGCGCCAATACCGACCGTCTTCTGGACCCGTCCTGTGGGGACGGCCGTTTCGTCGCCTGCCATCCGAACAGCGTTGGAATCGAGCGGGATGTACGGGCTGTAGCGACCGCCAAGCGTCGTGCGCCGCTTGCACGGATCTACCGAAGCGATTTCTTCGCGTGGGCATCCGATACTGACGAGCGCTTCGAGTGTGCGGCCGGCAATCCCCCGTTCATTCGATATCAGACGTTCAACGGGCCGATACGCGCCCGTGCCTTGCGTCTCTGCAGGTCTCTGGGCGCTCCATTCTCAGGACTGACTTCGTCGTGGGCTCCGTTCCTGGTCGCGACGGCAAGCCTTCTGAGACGTGGCGGTCGCTTGGCATTTGTCGTGCCCGCGGAGATCGGTCATGCCCCCTACGCGGCTCCGCTTCTGGAGTTTCTCGCGTCCCATTTTGACGCAGTGCAGATCATCGCCATCCGAGACAAACTGTTCCCGAAGCTGTCCGAAGACTGCTGGCTCCTCTACGCTGACGGGTTCGGCGGCGCGACGTCCCAGGTGCGATTCACCTTTGTGGACCAGTTCATTCCTTCGCCCCGACCACCCGGCAACGGCATACGGGTTGCCTTGAACGAATGGCGAAGTGGCTGGAACTGCCGCTTGAGACCCTTCCTGCTGTCCAGCGACGTCCGGTCCCTGTACCAGCATGCCCTCGGACATCCCGGGTCGAAAAGGCTCGGGATGATGGCTTCCGTCGGGATCGGATACGTCAGCGGGGCAAACGACTTCTTCCACTTGCGCCCTTCGGAAGCAGCTCGTTGGCAGATTCCCGCCGACTTTCTCCATCCCAGCGTCCGCAAGAGCCGCATGTTGCCTCCGCGGCGTCTCACCAGAAAGTCCATAGATCGTTGGCACCGTCTCGACGAGCCCATGCTGCTGCTTCGGATCGGGAAAAACGACATAGTGCCGCAGAGCGTCCAGCGCTACCTCGATACCGAAGCGGGACGGCAGGCTCGGACCACATACAAGTGCCGCACTAGACATCCGTGGTATTCCGTGCCCGACGTAAGGACTCCTGACTTCTTTCTCACGTACATGTCAGGTCGGACGCCGCACCTCGTGCGCAACTCATCCGCGGCGTCATGCACCAACACCGTGCACGCCGTTCGCGTACACGAGAAGAAGCTGGTGCGATGGCTGACGCGGACTTGGGAGACCTCATTCGTCCGGCTGAGCTGTGAAATAGAGGGCCACCCGCTCGGCGGCGGCATGCTCAAACTGGAGCCACGGGAAGCGGCTCGGGTCCTGCTTCCCGATGCTTCGCTGCTGCCCAGTTTGTCGGGTTCGGAAATCGACGAATCTTTGGCGACGCTACGCACGTGGAGGCACTATGCCACCGGGAAATGATGGTGCCACCCATCGAAGACGAACGTGCGAGTGGATCACCCTGCGCGATGCGCTCCGCCACTTCGCGACCTACGACGGTCCGACGCAGAGCCAACAGCACATCAAGCCACTCCACTGGTACGTTACCTGCCGCCTCGTCCTTGAAGGCGGGTTCCATCCTGACGAGCTGACACCCCGGCCTCCGTTCACCGTCCGTGTCCGGCGCAGTCGCCAAGTCCTCCATTACACGCCGGAGACGGCGACCGGGGCCGAGGCCACGATCCTGGGCGGACTGAAGACCAAGAACGTCGACATCGTTGTGGACAAGCCCGGAGTCGGCCCCGTCCTCGCGGTGTCGTGCAAGGGGATGACCGGCGCCTTTCGGAACCTCACCAACCGTATGGAGGAAACCATCGGCGAATGCACGAATCTGCACATCCGGTACCCGGCCCTTGTCTTCGGGTACTTCTTCGTGATCCGTGCCAATCAGATCTCCGATGTGTCCGAGTCACCACCACCCACCGAGCGCTCACGGCCCCGTCAACTCGGCCCCAACGACATCGCGCTCGCCATGGACGGCAACCCGGTGGAAACGATCTCGCG
>JAPOQV010000669.1 GCA_026710565.1 Spirochaetaceae bacterium
ACCGACCTCGCCGACACCTTCCGCTTGGACCCGCCCGGGCCGGCCCACCGTCACAACATGCTGCCGCAGTTCGATCGTCCCGGCAACCTCGCCGTCAAATGACCAGATCCTCGCCCCCGGTCACCTTGCTCTCGATGACCATCCGCTCCCCGATCCGGGCGACGTTCCCGGCCATGCGCCGACCGTCGGTGCCGTGTGTCTCGACCATCAAGCAACCTCGAATCGTCCCGCCGTGTTCCGCCACGGGCTGGCTACCCATTGCACACCGGGAAGCCTCCCAATATCGCCGCCTGTAGTGCCCGCGGGCGAGGACCGCGCTCGTGTGATAACATGCGATGCCCGGTGCCTTGGCGGCCTGCTCAGTGAGGCTTGAACTCGCTATCGACCAACGATATGAAGATCAACCCGTTTGAGCCTTTCGCACCAGTCAACCCTGGTTCATTCGTGGGCAGGCTTGTCGATCTACGCAGGCTAAAGGCAGCACTCATCCAAACAAGCGCCGGTAAGCCAGTCAACTTCATGATCACTGGCGAGCGAGGGATAGGAAAAACCTCTCTTCTGAACTACCTCAAGTACGCTGCAGAGGGGCATATTCCGATTGACGGCGAGAAGCTGTCCTTTGTCGTTATCGACACTGACATAAATGAACACACGACACCACTTGGACTGATTTCTAAGATTCAGCTCGGTCTCGAAAATGCGCTCGGCCAGCATGAGGCTGGTCGTGACTTACTCAAGAAGGCATGGAGCTTTCTTCAGCGCGTTGAAGCCGGCGGAATCAAGATCGGTAATGCCCAAAAGACATCGGACGAACTTCTACTCGATGAATTCGCCTACTCTTTGGCCGCAACCACCGCCAGGATTTGCTCCGACTCCGGGGACACTACGCTTTGGAACACCAAGACCGATGGCGTCCTGGTCCTGATCGATGAGGCCGACAATGGGGGGAAGTCACTCCAATTAGGGTCCTTCTTTAAGCTCCTCGGTGAGCGGCTTCAGCGCAGAGGGTGTGCCCGCGTCATGTTTGGCCTAGCCGGGCTCCCGGAACTTCGCAAGGTCCTGCACGATAGCCATCCATCGTCTCTGAGAATGTTTGATGAAATCGCCTTAAATCGTCTCCAGGAGAGTGAGATAAATACTGTCGTCGACATCTGTCTTGAAGAGGCTAATACACAGAACCCTAAACCCACAGCTATTGCTGAGGATGGGCGCAACTTGCTCGTTTCGTTGTCGGAAGGTTACCCGCATTTTATACAGCAATTTGGATACAGCTCTTTCGCTGCTGACACTGACGACTTGATCGATAGCAAAGACGTTCTGGTGGGGGCCTTCGGAGAGAGAGGAGCGCTCGCGCAGATCGGCGATAACTACTATCGGAACGACTTTTACAACAAGATTCAGAAGGAGAGCTATCGTAAGGTGCTTCGGATTATGGCTGAATACAGAACCGAATGGGTTCCGAAGCAGGACATCAGAAATAAGTTCAATGGGAGCGATTCGGTTCTGAACAATGCGATCAAAGCCCTCCGAGATCGAAAGATCATTCGGTCAAAGGAGGGTCAGACCGGGATATACCGTCTACAGCACCGCGGGTTCGCTCTCTGGATTCGCTACTATACGGTCGATCCCGAGAGCCTGCTCTCAGACGGTGCTCGCGACACTGAGGTTACGAGGTGATGCTTTTTCGGCGGGCAGGGAGCCAGACACCCCGGACGCCGATGTTCGCGTAGCGCAGCAGCGCCGGCCCGACGGGCGAGGTTTCTCAACGCCTACCGTGTCAGGCCGAGCTTGCGCTGCAGGTCGACCAGTCTGGCGGTCGCGCGTGAATCGCTACGAGAAGGTCGACCGTGACGCGGCCGAGTGGCTGCCGGCACAGAACCGCTGCTGGTTCGCGGCCCGGGCGGTCGCGGTCCGGCAGCGCTACGGAGTTGATCATGTTCCCGCGGGGCGAGACGCCGGCGGCGACGGCTCCCTCGGCCCGCGTTCCGGGCCTGCGAACGGTAGCGCCCTGCGATGAGGAAAAAGCTGATCGAGGTGGCGTTGCCGCTTGACGCGATCAACGCTGCGGCGGCGCGTGAGAAGGCTATTCGCCACGGGCATCCATCGACGCTGCACCTGTGGTGGGCGCGCCGCCCGCTGGCGGCGGCGCGTGCGGTGATCTTCGCC
>JAPOQV010000670.1 GCA_026710565.1 Spirochaetaceae bacterium
CCTCCGCATCCGGCGGCGTCCCCGCCTTCACCTCGAACCGGTACCCGCGCCCCTCGATCACCGGCTCGACATACGCCTCCTTCCCCTTCTTCGTCGACAGCATGAACGTCGACGCCAGCGGCACGTCCACATCCGCGAACGCTGGGTTGGGACTCTTCACCGTCCGCGCCCACAGCCACGCGATCACCGTCAGCTTCCGCCCCTCGTACGGCTTCAGATCCGGGCGCCACCGCACCATCTCCGCCGTGATCTCAATCTTCGGGTACAGGTGCCCGATCCGCTTCTCCGCCTCGTCCCGCATCCACCGCCCGTAGTACCGCACGTCCTCGGCCAGTCCTTGCGCCCCTCGCCACTCTCGGGACAGGAGTCTGGAGTCCGCCCGCGCATTCGCGTTCACCGGAGGACGCCCGGCGAACTTCGGCGGGATCTCGATCATCGCCTTGTTGATCAGCACTGCCACCGGGTTCAGGTCGCTCGCATGCGCCTCCAGCCCCAGACGTTGCGCCTCCAGCGGCAGCGCCCCACCCCCGGCAAACGGGTCATGGAACGCCGGCAGCCGCTCCAGATCGAACAGCTCGGCGGCGCGTGGATGGTCCGTGTTGTCAGCACACGTCCGCCGCCAGCTCTCCCGGATCTCGTCGCGAGCCGCCTGCAACACCGTCTCGTTGGTCGTGTTCTCCCACTTCACCAGCTCTTCGATCAGGCGGAACAGGCGCTCGCGCTCGCGATCCTGCTCCTCGACGGTGGCGAACAGCTCCGGCCGGCTGGCCGGATCGTCCACCATCTGCGCAAAGAGCACCGCCCGCGCCGCCGCCAGCGGGCGCCGTGCCCACCACAGGTGCAGGGTACTCGGATGACCGTGACGGATCGACTTCTCCCGCGCCGCCGCGGCGTTGATGGCATCCAGCGGCAGCGCCACCTCGATCAGCTTCTTTCTCACCGCGTCACTTCTCCAAGGCGTCCACCGTACCGGCGTGCGTACTGTCCCACATCACACGGGCGGACGTGTAGCCGATCGTGCATGTCGGCAAAGTCCTATGATTCATGCCCGGGCGGCGCAGAAGCCGACTCGGCGAGAATGGCGGCGATGCCGACCCCGACCCGTTCAGACGCCGCTTCGATCTCCCGGTCGCTGACGTGCGCATAGCGCAGGGTCATCCGGGTACGGCTATGCCCGAGCAGACGTGAGACCACCGGAAGCGGGACGCTTCACATCACGGCATGGCTGGCGAACGTATGGCGGAGATCGTGCAGCCGTGCATCTTCGATACCCGCTTGGCGACGCACCTTGCGCCAGAGCGACAACTCGGAAGACCGTGCGTGCGATGGATCAGCCGCCGAGGGGAAGACATACGGACTCGGTGTCCGCGGCTGGCGCGTGAGGATCGCGCGAGCTGGCGCGCTGAGAAAGACTGTTCGAGGGCCGGTTTTGGTGTCCGCCAAGCGTAGAGTGTCCCCATCGATCTCCGTCCACCGCAGGTGCATGAGCTCGCCTTTCCGGCAGCCTGTCAACAGCAGCAAGCGGATGATCTCGGCTTGCTGGCGGCCCGACTCGCGCCCACGATGGGCATCCAGTGCTGCGTGCAGGCGGTCCACCTCCGTTCGCGACAGGAAGCGCGTTGGCTTTGGGCGTTGGTTGCGCGCGACTCCCTGCGTCGGATTGGTCGGCACGTAACCGTAGGTCACGGCGCTGTTCAAGATCTGCCGCAGCACGTCGAGCGTGCGATTCGCCCCTCCGGGGGCAACCATGCTGTAGCGATCGAACCATGAGTGCACGGCACTGCGATCGATCCGATCGAGGCGCCGGCATCCGAAGATCGGAATCAGTTGCGTCCGGAGCGCGCTGTCCATTCGTTTGCGGGTCGACGGCTTGCAGCGTTCGTAGGTGGCGGTCTTCCATTCTCCTACAACGAACTCTTGCAGAGTGGGCGCGGCCATGGCTCAACTCGCGAGCGATTCGCCGACGGCCTCGACGGCATCGCGAACCAGCGCGTCGGCGAAGTGGGTATATCTGAGGGTACTGGCCGGATCGCGGTGTCCAAGCAGACGCCCAATGGTGAGCACCGTCTCACCCTGTCGCAGCGCGAAGCTTGCATAACTGTGGCGCAGGTCATGCAGCCGGAGATCCTGCAAGCCTGCCTCCTCTCGGAGGGCGCGCCAAAAGCGGTCCAGCGTCCCGGCGGACAGTGGGCCGGTGCCTGTCGACGCGGGGAACATCCACGGGCCCATCCGGGGCAGGCGGTCGAGGACTGCGCGGGCGGGCGACGACAGCCACACCGTTCGCGGTCCGCTCTTGCTGTCACGGAGAAACAGATGGCCCTCGCGATAGTCCTGCCAGCGAACACCTCGGACCTCGCCCTGTCGACACCCTGTCAGTAACAGTAGGCGGATTGCTGAAGCTGGCACCGGAGACGTGCCGTTGTGGGCAGCGAGGGCAACGCCCAGACGGCGGGCCTCTTCCGCCGTGACGAGTCGTTCGCGTGCCCGCTGTCGGTAGCGTCGGACGCCCGTACACGGGTTGGTGTTTTCCCGCCGATGGCCATAGACCTCCGCTTGGCGCAGGATCACGGACAGGATAGGGAGCGAACGAGTCGCCGCGGCGGGTGTCGCGTGCAGTGAGGCCAGCCAACGCTGCACCTCCGCGCGAGTGATCTCGTCGATGGGACGCTCGCGGAACCAGGGCATGATCTGGTTCCGCAGATAGGAACGGTTCACGGCGACGGTCCGCGGCTTCCAGGTGCGACCGTATCGCCGAAAGACCTCCTCGGCGACATCCTCGAATCGCTTAGGTTCGCCGATGGTCGGCTTGAGGGCGGCGCGGTGCGCGCGGACTTCGCACGCAGGGGCGCTTGGGCCTTGCCGAGGTCGCACGTTCGTCTCGGATGCTTGCGATGTGTCGGTCACGAGTGTTCCCCCTACGCCCCCTGCCGTCGACGCGACGCCAGCCAACGCTTGATCGGTTCGATCGCGCCGGGCGAATGCCGGTCGATCGGTCGAGAGCCTGTGATGCTGTTTCCTATAGAATCGGCGCTCGCCCATGAATACTCCGCCTGTACGCAAGAAACTGATTGAGGTGGCACTGCCGCTGGATGCCATCAACGCCGCGGCGGCGCGGGAGAAGTCGATACGCCACGGTCATCCGAGCACCCTGCACCTGTGGTGGGCACGGCGCCCGCTGGCGGCAGCGCGGGCGGTGCTCTTTGCGCAGATGGTGGACGATCCGGCCAGCAGGCCGGAGCTGTTCGCCACCGTCGAGGAGCAGGATCGCGAGC
>JAPOQV010000671.1 GCA_026710565.1 Spirochaetaceae bacterium
CCCCCCCCGGCGGCCGGTGGGCGAGGCGGTAGGTGCGGCGCATCCGGGCCTGTGCGCCGTCGGCGCCGTCACCGTCCGCGGCGATGCCGGCGACCAGGCTCACCGCCAGGCTGCCGCCGTCCACCTCCGCGTTGATCCGCTCCAGCCGCTCGCCCAGCTCGTGCAGGTGCGTGGCGAAGATCGCCCGCGCGCCCAGCAGCCGCAGCGCGCGCACCACGTCCTCGGCCAGGTACAGGCTCTCGCTCGGGCTGGTGCTGGACAGCGACTCGTTGCACAGCACGATGCTCTGCTCGGAGGCGTCGCCGAAGATCGCGCCGAGGCGCCGCGCCTCCTCCGCCAACCTGCCTCCCTCGATGCCGTTGCCCTCTTCCGCCGGGAAATGGGTGATCACCCGGTCGGCCGGGCTGATCACCGCTTCGCGCGCGGCCACGTGCAGCCCGGCCTGTGCCAGCACGTGCATCACGCCCACCGCGCGCACGAAGGTCGTCTTCCCTCCCTGGTTCGGCCCGGTCAGGATGGCGATGCGTCCCCGCTCGTCCGCGTCCAGGTCGTTGCGGACGATGGTGCGGGCGGGCTCTTCCTGAGCGCCGTTCAGCGCAAGGGAGATGTCGTACAGATCGCGCGCCTGCGACCGCCGATCGCCGGCCGGCGCCAGCTCCGGCATGCAGGTAGGCATGCCGCGCTCCTGCAGCGCCAGCACCATGCGCGCCCCGCCCAGGTAGAAGCGAATCTCCTGCTCCAGCGGCAGCACGTCCCGCACCTGGAGCTGCACGAACTGCCCCAGCGCCTTGGCGAGCGGACGCGCCACCGCGCCGATGACCCGGTCCAGCTCGCCGAGCAGCGGCGCCATCGCCGACGTCCGGTGCACCTTGGTCAGCGGCCGGAACGGATTGGAGACGCCGAACAGGCGCGTGAGCAGGGGCGTGTCCTCGAACTTGCGGTCATGGACGCGCAGCAGCGTCGCCTCCGACGGCCGGAGCTGCGAGTCCAGGTTGATGCCGATCGTGATGCTGGCGCGCCGCTTGAGACCGCCGCGCAGCGCCGGCAGCTCGGCTTCCAGGCGCCGGTACACCTCGTCCTGCCGCCGTTCGCGGACGAACTCGGCCAGCGCCCGCATGCCCGCGGAGCGCACGCCCGGCAGCGCCGCCGCCTCTTCCAGCGCCGTCAGGCACGCCACGTACGTCTCCAGCTCGCCCAGCCGCCACACGGCCTGCTGCAGGGGCGAGCTCTGCTCCGTGCGGGTCTTCGTGAAGTAGGCCAGCTCGTGCAGCATCGGCTGGAGTTGCGCGAAGAGCTTGCGCAACTCGTCGGAGGCGACCGCATCGGCCAGCACCTCCTGGCGATAGCGGATGGTCTTCGGGTCGGTGCTGAGTTCGTAGAGGAACTCCGAGGGCAACTCGAAACGGGTGCGCAGCGAGTTCAATCCCAAGTCTTCGGCGGCCCGGTCGACCACGCCGCGCTGACCCGCTCCGGTCGACGCCGGCCGGCCGGCCGGATAACAGAGACTTACCGCCATCGCGTCCTCATCCCGGAATCGTACCGCACACCGTCATGGAGCCGCCGGTGCGTCTCCCGCGATTCTGCCCCACAGCTCCCGCGCCATGCGCTGGGCCTCCGCGACCTGCTCGGCGGTCATCGACCCGGCCAGCCGGTCACGGCTGCCGGCGGCCTCCTCGTGGCCCTGCGCGGCGGCAAGGTTGAGCCACGCATAGGCGGCCACGTGGTCCAGCGGCACTCCCCGGCCCGTGGCGTACCGCGTGCCGAGCCGCCACTGCCCCTCGGCGTTACCCTGCTCGGCCGCCGCCCGGTACCACCGCACCGCCTCCGCGTGGTCCTGCGGGACTCCGGCGCCGAAGTGATACGCGCTGCCGAGCCGCCATTGCCCCTCGGCACTCCCCTGCTCGGCCGCCGCCCGGTACCACCGCGCTGCCTGCGCACGATCCTGCTCCACGCCACGGCCGAAGTGGTATGCGTTCCCCAAGCGCCATTGGCCCTCGGCGCTGCCCTGCCCGGCTGAGGCGCCGAGCCACCTCATTGCCTCCGCGAAGTCCTGCGCGACTCCCGTGCCGAAGTAGTACGCGCTGCCGAGACGCCACTGACTCTCGGCGTTGCCCTGCTCCGCCGCCGCCCGGTACCACCGCACCGCTTCGGCGTCGTCCTGCGCGACTCCGCGGCCCAGCAGATAGGCGTTGCCCAGCCGCCACTGCCCCTCCGGCGAACCCTGTTCGGCCGACGCACGCAGCCACCGTGCCGCCTCCGCGCGGTCACGCGTCACCCCCAGGCCGAAATAGTACGCGTTGCCAAGCCGCCATTGGCCTTCGGCGTTCCCCTGCTCGGCCGCGGCCCGGTACCAACGCACAGCTTCCGCGTCGTCCTGGGTCACCCCCCAGCCGTAGTAGTACGCATTGCCGAGCCGCCACTGCCCCGCGGGGCTGCCCTGCTCGGCCGCGGCCCGGTACAGCCGGAGCGCCTCGGCATCGTCCCGCGGCACGCCCCGGCCGTGGTGGTAGGCATCCCCGAGCTGCCACTGGGCGTCGGCGTCGCCACGTTCGACGGCGGAAATCAGGTCGTCCACCTTCGGCGCATCCTGTGCGCCGGCAACACCAACCAGGATCGCGGCGAGCGCTACGGACACGACAAGGCGTGGCGTACGGAGGTCAGCCATTGTGGATCGCGCACAGGTGCCGGTGGTCCGCCCCAACGACGGACGCGGACGAGATGCGCGCATCAGTCACCTGTCTGCTCGCGCAACCGGTCGATGAGTTCATTGGTCACCACGCCGCCCCGTGACG
Source organism: Spirochaetaceae bacterium (assembly GCA_026710565.1). The sequence goes on from JAPOQV010000671.1 coordinate 2,793, forward strand.
GGAAGGGGTGGAACCCGAACTCCGCGGCGCCTTCCTCGTCCCGTTCGTCGTGGTTGGCCGCGGACATGCCGAGCCTTACGAAGTCGGACACGACCGATCCCGCCGAGCGGCGCTCCCGTTTCGCGATTTCCTTTGCGGCCATCAGCAGGTCGTCATCGATGTCGAGCGTCGTGCGCACTACCGCAGTCTATCGCATCCGTCCTCGACATCGTGCGCGCGCGCCTCCCGCGCCGACAGCCACCGAAGGCTGTCGCGCAGCGCCCGTACCGTGCGTTCGGCGGGCCACTCCTGCACGCCGTGCGGCATGAAGTTGAGCAGCGGACCCGGTTCCCGACCGCCCGGCGCCGTCAGATAGCGCCGGAACGGCAGAGTTCCGCTGCCGGGAAACTGCTCCCGGCCGTGGCCGTACACCTCGGCCAGCCAACTCGGAGCCTCGCCTGCCCCCGGCCAGAGGTCCCACAGCCAGAGCTGCAGCATGCGATCTCCGAATCGGTCGATCAGATCCATCGGATCCTGCCCCGCCATCACCGCGTGCGTGGGCGCGAACGCGAGACCGCCGGCCTGGGGATCGACCGTTGCGCAGAGCCGCGCCATGTCGTCCGCGTCGAGGATAAGCCCGTTCACGTGGTTGTGCACCGCGATGCGCACGCCGGCACGGGCCGCATGCGCGAACGCCGGACGCAGTTCGCACAGTGCCTCCCCGACGCTCTCCCCCCTGCAGCCGATGACCACCGTCCCCGCACCCAGCTCGGCGGCCAGGGCCACCACCGACCGGACGTGGGCCGTGTCGGTCGGCGGATGCGCCCCGAGCGATACGACCGACAGCCCGCGATCCCGGCACAGCCGGTTCACGTGCTCGGCACTGACCGAAGTGACATCCAGGTCGCGGTACCGGTCCGCCCTCGCCCACAGCTCGACGCCGCCGATACCGGCCGCAGCGACCGCATCCAGACGTTGCTCCAACGGCAGGTTCGGAAACAGGAATCCCGCGGGACAGCAGTAACGTGGCATCAAACCGTTCATGGCGAACGCCCCGGCGACGCTCTGTCCTGGGTGACAGAATGCAATCACCTGTTGGGTATTGTAAGGTATCCTATGGCACGACTCACGTCTCCATGGCTGGTGACCACTCGCAGGAGCACCACCACGGATGCGAAGAACGACGTGGTTCTCTATCCTGGAAATAGTCCGTGGAGATCATGGATCTGTCGCGGGGAGGAAACCAGCAATGACACATAGAATCGAAAGCATAAGTCTTGAACGATTCCGCGCATTCCGGGGCTTGAGCCTTGATGGACTGGGCCGCGTAAACCTGATTACCGGGAAGAACAACACCGGAAAATCCTCGTTGCTCGAAGGATTGCGCGTCGTCGAAACAGATGCAGCAATCGAGACCCTTCGAGACATGCTCACATACCGCGAAGAGTACTCTACACCTGACGATGGCGCCTCACGTCAGCGCCTATTGGTTTCCAACCTCTTTTATGGGTTTCCCGATTTCTCAGGCAAGACTGAGCCACTGGTCATATCGGCCAATGGCAAGGACTACGACACGAGCGTATCTCTGTATGTGAACTGGTTGTCTCGAGAGACCGACAAAGAAGGGAATCTTCGGTTCGTGGAGCATTCACCAGACGACCCTGAGGGCTCAGCTTCCCTGATTGTCAGCACCTCAGACGCCATTCGGAGATATGAGCTCGATGACTTGCGGGACCGCCGCCTCAGCAACGCTCGCGGCTCCAGCAGTCACTGTTGCTTTGTTGGCCCTTACAGCGGGATGCGAACCACGGAGCTCGGCAAGCTATGGGATGACATCGCCCTCACCGACGATGAGGGAGTCGTTGTCGACGCGTTGCGCATCATCGATCCTCACGTGTCCAAAGTCACGATGGTGGGCGGAGACGGCACACGCGGACGGCGCACCGCGATCGTACGCACCGATCAAGTCCTGCATCCTGTTCCTCTACGCTCGTTCGGCGATGGCATGAATCGCTTGTTCAGCATCGTTCTGAACCTGGTCAATTCCCGAGAAAAGACCCTTCTGGTAGACGAGTTCGAGAATGGACTGCATCACTCCATACAGTTGGACGCTTGGCGTATCATATTCCGCCTTGCTCATGCGCTCAACACACAGGTATTCGCCACGACCCACAGTTGGGACACGATCGAGACGTTCCAAAAGGCCGCGCAGGAAACCCCTGGCACGGGTGTGCTGATACGCATGACCCGCAGAGATGAGGCAATCGTTCCCACGGTGTTCACGGAAGACGAGGTGGCCATCGCGACTCGCGACCGCATTGAGGTACGCTGACGTGGGTTCCAAGATCCTCCTCGTGGAAGGCCCCACTGACGAGCATGTTCTGAAGCACATCTGTGGGAGTCGTGGCGTTCCTCATCTTGACAAAGTGCGACACCATGGCGGTGTACAGAGGCTTCTTGAGAGCATACCTGTGCAGCTCAAGGCTTTAGACGAAGAAGATGACGTCGTAGGGGTGGTCATTGACGCGGACGAAGATCTGCCTGACCGTTGGCATTCGATCCGAACCGTGCTGGTCAATAGCGGGTACAGGAACGTGCCTGACCAGCCTCGTCCGGACGGGACTATTCTCGACCCTCCCGACGGAACCCTGCTGCCTCGAGCAGGCATCTGGATCATGCCGGACAACCAGATCGAGGGAATCCTGGAGACTTTCCTTAGACTTCTGATTCCTCAGCCGAACGCGCTTTTCGATTACGTGCAGAACAGCGTGGCGAACATTCCCGCCTCCGAAAGGAGATTCAGGCCCGCAAGGGAACCCAAGGCGATCATCCATACCTGGCTCGCTTGGCAGAGAGAACCAGGCATGCCACCGGGAATGGCCATCACAGCCCACTTTCTCGATGCAAGCGTGGCGGAGGTCGACGTCCTTGTTTCCTGGTTGAAGCGCTTGTTCTTTTCTCGATAGCTCTCGGACGTGCGCTTCATGACGGCCCTCGCGATCCGCACGGACCCGTCTGCCACTTCTCCCCGCCGCAACACACACTTGGAGACATGCGGTCAGCCCCGATCCCGCACAGGGCTGCCCGCAGCCTGTCTCCGACGCGGCCGGGCAACCTCCGGCGCTTGGCCGTCTGGCTCGCAGGATCGACAAGCCTGTACTGCGCTGGGCTCCCGACACTGTTACGATACCGCCATGATGCGGGTGGCAGTCTGGGGCAACGACCTCTCCGACGGGTATCTGCGTACCGTGACGCAGCTTGGCGCGGAAGCGATCGACATGGGCCGCGGGGCCTTCTTTCCCGGCGTAGCGGAGCAGGGCTATCCGGACGCGGACGCGCTCACCGCGCTGGTGCGCAAGCTGCGGCCGTACGGCCTGAGCTTCAATCGCGTGACCCTGCCGGACATCACCGACGAGTTCATGCTGGGCCGCGACGGCGCCGCCCGCGAGCTGGAAAACACCTGCCAAGCGCTGCGCGTGTTCGCGGACGCCGGCGTCCCGATCGCCCGCCAGCGATTCGCCGGCGACACCTTCAACCACCGGCTGCTGAAGTACGAGTCCGTGCACCGCGGCGGCTACCGCTCGCGCGGCGAGAGCCGCGACCTGGGGCCGGGCGACCCCGATCCGGCCACCCACGAACGGCTGGAGGCGTGGTGGGACCGCTTCTGCGCGGTCTACGAGAAGCTGGTGCCGATCGCCGACGAGTACGGCATCCGCCTGGCCATCCACCCCTCGGACACGCCGCTGCCCGACACGCCGCTCGGCACCCTGGGCTTCCACCGGGTGATCGACGCCTTTCCCAGCCCCAACGTGGGCTACCTCTACTGCTGCGGCACCCGTGCCGAGGCGGGCGGCCCGCCGCTGGTGATGGACGAGCTCAACCTGTACGGCCGCAAGGGACGGATCTTCACCCTGCACCTGCGCAATGTGCGGGGCAACCTGGCGACAGCCGGCGGATTCGAGGAGGTGCTGCTCGACGACGGCGACATGAACATGGCCCGGATCGTGCGCGAGCTCGACCGGGTGGGATTCGACGGCTGCCTGAATCCCGACCACCTGCAGCCGATCGAAGGCGACGGCGCCAGCGCCCACCAGGCGCTGGCCTACTCGATCGGCTACATCAAGGCGCTGCTGGCCGGGCTTGCAGCCTGAGGTCGGGACGACAATGAGTCCGGGTGTCTGGGTAGTCGTCGCCGTCGTGCTGTCGGTTGCGCTGTACGGAGCCGGCGTGGTCGGCTGGAGGCTCGGCCGGCGGTCGGCGCTCCGGGAGCACGGCATCGAGGCGAAGCCCGTCCAGCGGGAGGTCCCGGTACGCACCCGCGCGGATCGCCTAGTGGATCTGGGCGAGCTTGGCGAGTTGCTCGACCGCCGTGACGTGCTGATCGTCAGCACCGTCACCGCGGGGAGCGGGGTGCGCGAGGAGGTCGTGGAGACGGCGGTACTCGATACGACCGGCGTCGTGCGGCTCGATCACTCGAGCCTGCCGGCCGGCGACGCGTCGAGCTCGGGACGTGCGCGGCCGTGGCCGGACATCTACGGCGATCTGGTCGAGCTCCTGACCGCCGCTACCGTGGTGGTGAGCTACGGCGCCGCCCTCCATCTGCGCATGCTCGCGCAGACCGCCGAACGCCACGGGGTGAAGAAGCTGCCGGGGACGGATTGGGGTTGCCTGATGCGGCGCTACACGGAGGCTACGGCCGGCGCCGGTGCCCGGTGGGTCGAGCTGGATGCCGCGCGCACGCGCGAGGACATCGCTGCACCGGCCACGCCCGGGGCCCTGGAAGACGCCCGCACCGCCCTGCAGATTCTGCGTATCCTGGCACGCCGCGAAGCGGCTGAGGACGAGCAACCGCGCCGCGGCCACTGAGCGCCGCCCACGGATGAGCGCGGCCCTCTGGATCATCGTCGCCGTCGCGGCGGCGCTGGCACTGTACGCGGCCGGTGCGGTCGGATGGGCGCTCGGACGGAGGGCGTCCGCCGCAGGGGGCTCAAGCAGCGCGATGCCGGTGCTCCGGGAGGTTCCTGCACGGACTCCGGCGGACGTCCTGGTTGCTCTGCGGAACCTCCCCGACCTGCTCGAGCGGCGTGACGTGCTGGTCATCAACACGGTGACCACCGGAATCGACCCGCGCGCGGAGGTCGTCGACGTGGCGGTGCTCGATACGACCGGAGAACTGCGCATGAACCGCCTGAGCCTGGCCGTGAATCGCATCCCGCGCGAAGCGAGCGATACCCACGGGCTGACCCGCGACCGCCTCCGCGAGGTGCATGCCGACCCCTGGCCCGTCGTATATGCGGAGCTGGTGGACTTGCTTGCCACCGCCACCCTGGTGTTGGGGTACAACGCCGGCCTGCACCGCCGCATGCTGACGCAGACTGCCGAACGCCACGGACTGAAGAGGTTGCCGGTGACCGACTGGGCGTGCCTGATGCGCACGTACACGCAGATGACCGCCGGTCCCGACGCACCGTGGATCGAGCTCGCCGCCGCCCGCACGCGCGAACGCTTGGCCGCGCCCGTTACGCATCATTGGGCTATGGAAGACGGCCGCACGGCGTTGGAACTGCTGCGGATCCTGGCCTGCCGCGAGGCATCGGAGGTCCGGCAGCCCCGTCAAAGCCGCTGAACGGGATCTCGTGCGATGTCGTGTCGCGCGGCTGCCTTACCCGATTGCGTCTCAGGGATCGTGATCGCTGCCGCCCGCAGGTCGAGCACCACCAGCATTGGCCAGCCGACGTAGCGTTCGGCGCGCGGGTAGCGCGCGGCGAAGTCGGCATCCGGGGCGTTTTCCTCCACACCGCACAGGGTGAATCCCGCGCCGACTGCCGCCATGACGATCTCTCCGATCCGATGGGGAAGGCTCCCCGGCATGACCACCTCGCCGGAGACGGGGTCGGTAAAGCGCGCCTGGCTCCCGCGCAGGAACATGGCCGGGTGCATCGCGGATACGACGGCGCGGCCGGCCGGGCGCAGGACACGATGGGTCTCGGCGAAGAATGCGTGGAGATCCCGGAGGTGCTCGAGGACGAGTCCGCTCACCACCGCATCGAAGCTTGTGTCCTCGAAGGGCAACGGCTCGTGCAGGTCGTGGGGGACGAAGCGGACGTCGCCGGAGGCGACCCTCTTCCGGGCCTGCTCCAGCATCCCCGCCGAGAAGTCGACCGCCGTGGTCCGGGCGCCCGCCTCGACGAGCCACGCGGTGTGCCGGCCGGTTCCGCATCCGAGGTCCAGCACTTCCCGCCCCCTCGGGTCGCCGAGCGCTTCGCGGACGCGCGGCTCCTCCAGGGCTTGCAGCGGGTTGGCATCGTGGTCGTAGACCGCCGACCACCGATCGTAGCCCTCGCGCACCCCGGCGAGCGGGTCATTGTCGCCGGTCATCCCGCGCGACATGCCGGATTCGAGTCCATCGACAGATCATACAGACAGCCGCTGCCGCGACCACGTTCCAAGTGATTGCTCCAGCTCGCGCGGATGCACGTGGCCGGCTGGTAGCTTCGTGGGGGAACGAGTACTTTCGAACCAAGTGATTGCATGCAATCATTCGCGCGCTCGCAGGAGGTTCCATGGCAAGCATCACTATTCGCAGACTGTCGGACGAGTCGAAGGAACGGCTCCGCATTCGCGCAGAGCGAAGCGGGTGCAGCCTCGAGGCGCTGGCCCGATCGATCCTCGATCAAGCAGCACACGATACTCCAGAGCCCGAGCGGTTTCCGTATAACCTGATGAGCGTCATAGAGCCCGGTGAAGACATAGACCGATACATTCGGGAACACAAACAGAAGCAGAGGCCGGTCGATCTGTGATCCTGCTCGATACCAACGTCCTTTCCGAACTGACCCGGAACCGGCCGGCGCCTCAGGTCACCTCGTGGTACGAGCAGCACGAGCCGCTACTCGCGGTGCCGACGACGGCCCTCGCAGAGCTTCGCTTCGGAATCGTACGGCTACCGACCGGCCGCAGGCGATCGAGCTTGATCGAATTCTGGAGCAAGGCCCGCGACCATTTCCTGGGTCGGATTTTCTCGTTCGACGAACGTGCCGCGGCAACCTACGGCGACCTGGCGTCCGAATCCGAGCGAGTTGGCAAGCCGATCGACATCGCCGACGGGCAAGATCGCGGCCATCGCCAGGACGCACACGATGAGCGTGGCGACGCGCAATTTCGGCGACTTCGAAGTCACGGGTATCGCTCAGACTTATCTTTCGGGATTGATGGCGATGGAGGCAAAGATAAATGAAGAAGATTATATTGATAGTCGCAATGATTCTTACGTCTACTAACCTTATTGCTCAAACCTCCTGTTGGGAAATCGTTCGTCGTCAGTGGATTAGAGAACCAAGTAAAGATAGGCAATTTGAAGAATATGTTGCCATTATTGCTGCTCACTTTGCTTATAGGTTCTATAGCTGTTTGTCAAGTGATTGTGCTAAGGTTCGTGAGCAGAATGACAATAAGGTTAGTAATTATGTAGACAGTTGGATTACCGATACTCTGCTTGTTAAACACTACTATGATATGGAGTGGTATTTTGAGGATCAGTTGAGCACCCTCGACTTCCGCCACTGGAAGCAAAATAATCAAAGTTGGCAAGAGGGAAGAAATTGGAGAGAGTATGAGAAAAATATTGGAGGATGTTCCGTTCCGGATCCTACGCCGGAGGCATGACCTCGCCGGCAGTAGAGCCCTCGGGGGCACTGACGGCGGCTACACCTCCGGCGGCTCGTTCTCGTAGCCGGGGACCAGCGCCTGGTACCCTTGGTGCGGGCCGGTCATGCAGGCGCGGTCGCCGGTCTCCTCGATCCAGTCCTTGAGCAGCGCGCGGTGGCGGCCGAGCTCGCCGGCGTGGCGCGCTTCCACGGCCAGGTTGACCATCTCGCCGGGGTCCCGCTCCAGGTCGAAGAACTGCTCGCGGTTCCTGCCGCTGCCGTACAGGCAGTACTTGTAGCGGGCGGTACGCACCATCCGCGCCTGCTGCGCGGCCCCGGCGTCCGGACCGAAGCAGGTCTCCGCGACCACGTGATCGCGCCACCCCGCCCCGCCGGCGCCGGCCCCGCCGTCGGTCAGCGGCCGCAGCGACCGTCCCCGCAGGCCGGGCGGCGGCTGCACGCCCGCGTAGTCGCAGATCGTCGGCAGCAGGTCGAGCCCGTTGGAGACCAGGTGCTCGTCGTCCACGCGGGCCGGGCAGCCGGCCGGCGGCCTGACGATGAGCGGTATGCGGGTCGACTCGTCGTAGAGCACCCACTTCTGGTTCCAGCGATGCGCGCCCATGCCGTCGCCGTGATCGCTGGTGAAGATCACCAGCGTGTCGTGGCCGTGTCCGGCTTCTTCGAGGGCGGCCATGATGCGCGCCACCCCGGCGTCGACCTTCTCGACCAGGCGGTAGTAGGTGTGGCGGTAGACGCGCCACTCGTCCTCGGTGAGCTCCGAGGCCGGCTTGAGGGCGCGCTCCTGCTTGATCAGGGACGGCTCGTAGGCGGGAATTTCGAAGTTGGCCGGCAGGTTCGGGCACTCGCCGACCGGCACCTGCGGCACCGGCCCCCACGGCAGCCGCTGCCGGCGGGAGTGCTCGCAGATGTTGTGCGGATTGTCGAACGACGCGACCAGGAAGAACGGCGCGCTGCGCGGCGTGCGCAGGAAGTCGATGGACCGGTCGGCCAGCGCCCAGTCGTCGAAGCCGCAGATTCGGGTGAAGCCGTGCCCCTCGCCGATCGCGATCTCCGGCACGTGCCACTTGCCCCCGTAAGCGCAGTCGTAGCCGGCGGCTGCCATCAGGTTGCCCAGCTCGCCGGAGCGGAACTCGCGCCCGATCGGCTTGTTGTTGTAGTCCGCGCCCACCTCGTGCGGCATTCGCCCGGTGTACAGGCTGGCCCGCGACGGCGTGCACAGCGGGAAGGGGCAGTAGGCGCGCTCGAAGCGCACGCCGCGTTCGCCGAGGGCGTCCATCGCGGGCGTAGCCAGGTCCGGGTTGCCGGCGGCGCCCACGGCCAGCGCGGCCTGCTGGTCGGTGGTGATGAGCAGCACGTTGGGCCGCGAGGCGGCACTCAATTGCCGATCACCTCGGTCACGCCGAAGAAGATGGCCCGCAGCCGCTGCATGACCTCGTCGGGGAACGCGGGACCGGTGACGGCCGCGACGTTCCGCTCCAGGTGGCGGATGTCGTTGGTCCCGGTCATCACAGTGCTCACCGCCGGGTGGGCGGCGCAGAACTTGTACGCGGCGCTGATCAGGTCCGGCGTGTCATCGTCGAGCAGCCAGCCGAACGGATCGCCGGCCGGCAGCGCATCGGCGGCGACGATCCGCTTGCGCTCGAGCTCCGCCAGCGTCTCGCCCACGCGCACCGGGTCGGGAAACAGGCGGCGCACGGCGAACATCACCTGCGTTCCCACGTCAAGCTCACGGCAAAGCGGGAACACCTCGCGCTCGGCGGACTGGTTGATCATGTTGTACGCCACCATCACCGAGTCGAACAGGTCGTCACGGAGCCCGCGTGTGAGGTAGGCGTGTGCTCCGTCGTACGCGGAGACCTCACTCGACGAAAGATAGCGGAACTTGCCCTGCTCCTGCATCCGTCTGAGCGCGGGAATGGTCTCATCGACGATCCGCCGATAGGCGTTCGGCTGCGGCCAGCCGGCCAGCAGCAGGACGTCGACGTGATCGACGCGCAGGCGGCGCAGGCTGGCCTCCACGCTCGCGACCACCTGCTCGACGGGAGCCGGGTGCTCACCGGAGACGGCGTCGTCGATCACGACCTTGGTGCTGAGGTGGTAGCGGTCGCGCGGGACGCCCGCGAGCGCCCTGCCCAGGATCAGCTCGCTGTCGCTGTAGCCGGGCGAGGTGTCGAACAGATTGATGCCGAGGTCGAGCGCGTGCCGCACCAGCCGGTGGATGTCCGCCTCCGGAACCCCGTTGCGCTGGCCGAAGCGGTTCGGCCCGCCCGAGCCCAGCGCGATCGCCGACACGCGCAGTTCGGTACGGCCGAGCCGCCGGTACTCCATCCGGCCGGGTAGTATAGCCGGCCTGGGGGGCGAACCATGCGAACTCTGAAGATCTCCGGCACGCGTACCTTCCCGCTCGATGACGGATCGCTGCTGCTGGAGATGACCACCGACGCCGGCATCGTCGGCTACGGGCAGCCGCTCAGCTACGGCCACCGGCGGCTGGTGATGGCCGCGGTCGAGGAGCTCGCCGGCTACCTGGTCGGGCGCGACCCGTTCCGGATCGAGGACCACTGGCAGGTGCTGTACCGCACCAGCTACGCGCGGGCGATGCCGATCCTGGTCGGCGCGCTGAGCGGCCTGGAGATGGCGATGTGGGACATCGCCGGCAAAGCGCTCGGCGAGCCGGTGTGGCGGCTGCTCGGCGGACCCGTGCGCGATCGCGTGCGCGTCTACGCCGGATGCCGCGAACCGCGACGGGCGCGCGAGCTGGTCGATCAGGGCTTCACGGCGCTGAAGATGGTCACCGAGCGCAAGCCGTGGCGGTTCCTGGAGCCGCCGGCCGGCATGGAGCCGACGGTGCGCGCGGTCGCCGCCGTGCGGGAGGAAGTCGGCGACCGCGTGGACATCGCCATCGACCTGCACCGCCGGCTGAGTCCGGCGATGTCGCGGGTGCTGCTGCGCGAGCTCGAGCCGTACCGGCTGCTGTTCGCCGAGGAGCCCTGCCACTGGGAGAACGTGGAGGCGCTGGCGGGCGTGGCGCGGGCGACGCCGGTGCCGATCGCGGTGGGCGAGCGACAGATTACCCGCTGGGGCTTCCGCGAGGTGGTCGAGCGCGAGGCGGCGGCCGTGCTGCAGCCGGACATCCGCGCCTGCGGCGGCATCCTGGAGATGCGCAAGATCGCCGCGCTGGCCGAGAGCCACTACCTGGCGCTGGCCCCGCACTCAGGCGCCGCCGGCGGACCGGTCGGCATCGCCGCGTCCCTGCACGTGTGCGCCGCGATCCCGAACTTCCTGGTCATGGAGGGCGGAATGCAGCGCGGCGAGGGGCTGTTCCGGGAGCCACTGCGCCTTGCTGGCGGCTTCCTTGAGCTGCCGCAAGGGCCCGGGCTTGGATTCGAGATCGACCCGGACGCCGTGGCCGCGCGCACCGTCGATCCGGAGCCGTTGGACCGGCCCATGCACCGCCTGGCCGAGGACGACTCGTACGCGGACCTCTAAGTCAAGACCCTGCGTCGAGTGGCAGTGGGGTTTTTTGAAATCGCGCCTGCGAGTGGAGGGGGCGCACGTCAAAAGCCCGCGCAGGGCTGGCTGGGAGGCGCCGCCGTGTGAACGGCGGCGCGAGGCTGGCGAGGGCTGGGCCAAGGGCGCGGTGGGTGCGGCAAAGTCTCTTTGTCCCCCCGCTTGGTATACCGAGTGGTAGCTCGGCGCCCTGGACCCGTCCGAGCGAGCTGGGCGAGGGGGGGGTAGCGGCCCCCGTAGGAGCGCCGAGCATCCGGATGCACGGCACATGGAGCGCACGTTCCGGCGCTCGCCCTCCTACGGGAGTCCGCTCCCCCCGAGCTTCGGGCGCGCGAGGATACTACGGTCCGCACGGATGCGGAGTGGTAAGCGGGCGGCGCAGGGCTGGTGATGATCCGGGTCCGCGTCCGGGAGGCTTCTACTACACAGATGTAGGGGCGTAGCTGGAATCCGCCACCGTAAACGCAACGATGCGCCAGGGGGCGACCCTTGACGCGCGGTGCTGAGAGGCAGGACGCTGGATGCGGAACCATCACCATGCAATCAAAATCCCTACATACATCAACTCGCCGGAGTCGCCACGCCGAAAGGCTGATCGCCTCCTTGAGATAGCCGAGGGCAGCGGATGAGCTGCTCGACGAGAGCGAATCCGGCACCGGGGAGAGCCCGTGCCGACACCGACCGAACCGCCGCAACCAAGCGACCATCTTTTCACGCCGCGATTCCGAGCGGTGTCCTCGTCCTCGCTCATGGCGTTCTTGGCCATTGGGCTCATGTTCTTCACTCGCGGCAGACCCGATCCCTTCGAGCGGATCGCGGACATTTGCGTCATAGCGGCGATGGGCAGCTTCGTCGTAGCCGAGGTTGTTGAGATGCTGGCCCAGGCATTGAAGGAACTGAGCGCCGCGAGAAGGGAACGCAAGGCGAAGGAAGAAGCGGAAAAGGCGAGGCTGATCGAGACTGGACGTCGGCAAGGGCGGGCGCAAGGGCGGGCGCAAGAGAGGGAACGGCTGCGGGAAGAAGGGTACGATATCCCGGAACCGGGCGCTGATGAACGGGAGTGATAGTGTCTCTATGCAGTCCTCAATGATCGACATTTACGAAACGTCCATACGCAAAAACGATGACGGAGTCTTGGCGCTGAGTGTTCGCTTTCTCCTTACGTTGCCGGGAAGCGACCCGGAGGCCTTGAGTGCCGACTTCACCATAGAAGCGTTCCCGGTCCCTCTCTTCGGACCCGAGCACGCAATGCAACTTGGAGCCCAAAAGCTCGCTCTGTTGTTCCGTGACCTGGGCGAAGAAACGGCGGCAATCGCAAGCGCGTACGCCGAAGGCAGGATTCCCGAATAACGATTCGGTCTGCGATACCGGACCTCCTGCAATCTCGCCGGCCAGGGCCCGCGTGTCTTGCAGCCGCGACTGGCGCGACCTATACACCCCCGTAGGAGGGGACGGCTCCGCGTGCGTTACTCGCCCGGCAGGCGGGGGGTAGCTACTCCCTCGGCCGCACAGGGCGCACTAGAAGCGACTGCGGCTACGAGGGGCGCAGGGGCGTCAAGCGGTATTTCACCACGCCAACGCGCCTTCCATCTTTGACACCACGCCCGGCGCAGGGACTTCATAAAGGTCGTCGGTGTCCAAGTCCCTGACACAATATTTACCGCGATCGACGCATAGCAGCATCCGTATTGGCGGCTCGTTCGCCAAGGAATCGCGGTCTGCCTCGCGGTCTGCCTGTAAGTGGCGAACTATGGTCTTTTCCATGTCGCTCAGGTACGTCAACAGCCTGGTGGCGGCAGTAACGTCGTGGCGGTTATCCCGAGATGCCGACACGCCTCCGCCAGGGGGCATGTAGACGCTTCCGTCCTTAGCCGCCACGGGTGTCATGTATCCTGCTTTCGTCAAGTTGAACGTATCTTCGTTTGACAAATTAGCAGGGTATAGCGTAACGCCGGAAAGGCGATGGGCAGATAGAAGGGAAGGCCAGTTTGCGCGAATAATATCAAGTACACGGGGCTCCTCAAATGAGTCGTGATCAATAACTTCAAGGAAGTAGGCACCTGTTTCAGTGAAATGGCATAGTAGTACGTGGTTGGTTCTGTTTACGAAGCCCTCGTTCTTGCCTTTCTTGCTAACGACCTTGTCGCCGAGGTGGAGATGATGTACGCCCCAGCCCTTTAGCAGCGTGTCAGAGTCCTTCAAGTCACGGAACGGGGAAGTGCTCAAGTGCCTTGACAGATCGCCGCCATTCGTGATCAGGAGCTCAAGCGCAGTTAGTGCCTTGTGGTGCTTCGCTGGGCATGTGAAGTCGCGTGCCTTGTGAACCTTTCGGCAACGCGGCGTGACCAAGCGCCTAGTCACGCCGTAGTAGTAGGTAAGCAATCTAACTGGATCTTTAGCGGCGCCGTTCACAGACTCCCGTTTGTAGCCGAATCGGATCAAGGATCTGCGACACATCGCGACAGCATCGCGGATGAGATCGATTTGTATTTCGAGTTCAGGTTGATTGTCGGCCATAGGGCTGTCGGCGGTCCTTATCTCTCATTCACGAGAGCCGCTATCCTGTCCAAGTCTTCGAGGACGCTGATCTGCACCGGCTGGACGGTGGCTTGTCAGTACTGTCCCCTGCGAGGAGCCGCGTCGTACTGAGCGGGCACCGCCAGCGTCAGGACCGAGACGCCCCTGCTAGCCTCGATGCTGACGATGTGATCCGGGTTGATGAGCAGCTTGCGCTCTTTCTCGGTCGTAAGCGGTATGAGCATGTGAATCCCTCCTTCGCGGGGGCAATGTCCATACGGCTCATGTGTCTGTCAAACGATATTCGGCAAGCCGAGGGGGCGCATTTGCACCGGTAAGGGTGAGTGCACTAAGGTAGACGGCGAGGGATTCACAGAAAACGAGCCCGCCAGCCGGTAGGAACGGCTGCGGGCTCATGGGAGGGCAGAGCAGATGCCCAACGCCAACACTGTACGGAATCCCTGCTGCCACTGTACGGAATCCCTGCTGCGCCGGCAACCCTCGTGAAGAAGCTCTGCGAGCTCTCTACCTAGCTGGTGCTCACTTCGTGCTGCTCTACGAGAAGCGGCCGATCTTCGTCCCGATCTCGCGCAGACGCGCGAGCACGTCGCTGCGGAATCCGCGCCAGTTGGGGATCTGAGAATCCTCGCCTACCCAGAGGCCGTCGTAGATGGTCCGCCCCGAGTTCTCGAACGTCACCCCGTAGACGTGCGGATGGATGCGCCCGCTCGGCCGCGCGGCGTCGACGCGTATCAGGCTGTCCATGATCCGTCTGCCGGAGGAGGCTCCGGCTGCGAGAACCAGCTTACCGGATAGATCTTCAGCCGCACCTGGCCGTTCATGGTGCCGAGGCCGGACCGCATGGTCGCGTAGTAGGTCACCAGCGCCTCGTCGCCCACGAACGTCACCGAGGGATAGGCGTTGCCGTAGCCGTGCCGGTCCTCGATCGTGCGGCGGTTCTCCCAGCTCTCCCCGTCGTCCCCGGAGATCACGCTGCGCAGCGGATTGCGCGGCTTGTGCGCCCACTCCCTGCGTGGATTGCTCAGGTCATACGGGGCTGTGTCGTTCCAGATCAGCAGCAGGTCGCCGCCCGGCATGCGCTTCATGCAGGTCGCGACCGCCGGCGAGTCGAGCTCGGTCGGCTCGGTCTCGCTCCACGTCTCGCCCGCATCGGTCGACCAGCCGCGGTACAGCTTGCCCACCGTGGTCCGCAATATCGCCAACAGCGAACCGTCGCGCCGTTCGATCACCGCCGGCTCCTCGGCGCCGCGCGCCGGCGCATCCAGCTTGGTGCGGCTCTCCTGCCACGTCTCTCCCTCGTCATCGGAGTACATACAGAACGCCCGGAAGTGATCGCCGCGCCCGAATACCGGGCTCGAGAAGCACGGCAGGATGATGCGCCCCGAGCTGTGCCGGAGGATGTGGTCGGCGTTGGTGAAATACCAGCCGGAGCCGGTCGTGATGTCGCGCGGCGGGCCGAACGTCTCGCACTCGTCGTCGGATACGCGCAGGAACACGCGCAGCCGCTGCGCCGCGCGGTCGCGTTCGGTATAGGTGAACAGGATCCGGCCGCTCGCCAGCCGCACCAGGTTGGGATGCTTCACGTTGTCCACTCCGTGGTTTTCCTGCAGGGTCATCATGTCGCTCCAGGTGCGCCCCCGGTCGGCGGAGACGCGCGCCGAGATCTGGCACGGCGCCTCGTCCTGCACGGTGGCACCCTCCTCGAACACCGTCTGGCCGATCACACTCGGCCGCCGCACGTAGTAGGCGCACCAGACGAACAGCAGCCGGTCGCCCGACAGCGGAAAGATGAGCTGATGGTCGTTGCGCGGGTGCGCATGGCTCCACGGGGCCGCCGCGACGGAGTAGATCTCGTTCTGGTACGCGGAACGGTCGAGCATGTGGCTGCCTCCGGGTTGTCGGTCATCGCATGGTAACCGGAGCTTGCCCGCGGCGCCACATACGCGTAGCGTTGTGCCGTGGCCGAGCGCGCTGACTACCGCCGCTGGAACATCTCCCGCCTGTCGATGACCGCATGGCGCAACTTCAGCCAGGAAACCTCGCTGGCGCTCCGCGGGCGCGCGTTCTTCGTTGGGCCAAACGCGTCCGGGAAGTCCAACATCCTGGATGCTCTGCGTTTCATGCGAGACGTCGCTGCGATGGGTCTCGACGACGCCGTGTCCCTGCGCGGCGGCATGCGAGAGGTGCGGTCGCTGCACGCCAGGCAGTTTCGGGGCGTTCGCATCGCCATCGACGCGGGGCCGCGCGATCAGAGTTCGCGGTGGTCGTACGAACTTCACTTCCGGAACCATCCACAGAGCCATCGTCCGGTCGTGGAGCGGGAGCGTATTCGCCTGAATGACGCCCCTATACTCGAACGACCCGACGAGAAAGACGAGTCCGATCCGGAGCGACTCACGCAGACTCATTTGGAACAGGTCAGCGAGAACCAGAGATTCCGTCCGCTCGCGGCGTTCTTCGGATCCATCCGGTACCTGCATCTGGTTCCGCAGATCGTCCGCGAACGCAGGCGTAGCGGTGATTACCGGGACGACCCGTACGGATCCGACCTGCTGGAGCACATAGCGGACACGAATCGACGCACTCGAGAGGCGCGACTAAGCAAGATCCAGGCGGCCCTGCGCGCTGCCGTGCCTCACTTCGAACGATTCGATCTGGAGAGAGACACCAGAGGCGACTGGCATCTGAACGCGACCTACAACCACTGGCGCGCGCATGATGCTCGCCAGAGCGAAGCCGCTCTTTCCGACGGTACGCTCCGCCTGCTGGGGCTGTTCTGGGCTCTTTCCGAAGGAGGTGGCCCCCTGCTCCTCGAAGAGCCCGAACTGAGCCTCCACGACTATCTCGTCTCGCGGTTGGCGGGCATCATGGCGCGCATGCATCGCAAGTCCGGCCGGCAGGTGCTGATGACTACCCATTCGGCCGCCCTGCTCGACGACGAGGGAATCGACCTGCAGGAGGTATTCCTGCTCAACCCCGGGGACGAAGGAACCACCGTGCAGAGGGCCGCCGATATCGAGGAAGTCCGCCGGTTGGTCGAACAGAACCTCACTCCGGGTGAAGCGATCATGCCTCGCGCCGCTCCGAAGATGGCCGACCAACTCGCCTTCGACTAGTCGATCGACAGCCGCTCGCACGGTTCCTCAGCATTTCGATGGCCGCCATTTCCCAGTCGGCCGTGAGGACAGCGCCGCGATCAGGGTGTCGAGGTGCATGACGTATTCGAGGGTGAGCCAGATGCGGTCGGGTTCGATACGCTCCACCCAGGGGTGCCAGTACCCCTGCTCTTCCTGAGTCGCCACGTACCAGTCTCCCATCCGCATCGCCCAGCGGCGGTAGCGTTCCTCGCCGGTCACCTGGTACAGCAGCGCGCTGCCCCAACTCGACTTGCAGACCGAGGGGTACTTGAACTGGGCGTCGGTGGCGGCCATCGAGAAGGCCTGGTACCGCCGCGCCAGGTCGAGGTACGCCGGGTCGGGATCGGCCAGGTAGAGACGGCAAAGAAAGCCCGCGCCGATACCGCCGACCGTCCAGCGCTGCATCCGGTCGGCGGCGTTCTCGACGACCATGTCCGGCTTGAAGTCGGGGTCCGACGGGACGATGGGCCGCTGGCGGGAGCGCGACCAGAACGAGTAGAACCGGCTGGGGAGCCCATCTGCGGCATCCAGCGTCTGGGCATCCCAGATCGTGCGCAGGAAGCCGGCGACCCGCCGCGCCGCGTCCGGCCGGCCCACCGCCAGGGCCGCGAAGCCGGGCCCGCACGCATACGGGATGTCCATGTCGTCCGACATCGATCCGTCGGGCAGGCGGTCGTTCGAGAAGGCGCCGCTTGCCGGATCCTGCCAGCGCAGCAGTTCCTCGGTGAGACCGTACGAGAGGTCGTACTCGCCGATCTGGTGAGCTCCCAGGATGAAGGTGGCGTCCCGGTAGGCCCAGTCGGTCCGGACGACGCGCAGCGGCCCGTCGAGCCGCCCGTCGGCCGTGAGCAGGTTGCGCCGAACGAAGCCGCAGACCGCGTGCGCAGCCTCCACTGCGCCGACCAGGCCGAACGTCCACGGCGCCCGGTAGTATTCGAACCCCGCCGCCGGATCTCCGAGCGCGCCGTCGGGACGCATGCGTGCGAGCAGCCAGTCGGTCCCGCGCCGCCGCGCCGCGAGGAGCCGCCGCATCCGCTCGGTGTCGTCCGCGGTGCCCAGGCTCTGCGCTCGGGTCAGTGCCGCCAGGCATGCGTCGGACGTCCACCAGTTCTCGGGCTCCGACGGTGTGCTCATGATCAGGCTCCTTCGCCCTCCAGGGCTTCGTCCACCATGTCGAACACGGTCCGGGTGGGACGGTAGCCGAATACACGGCCCGCCCGCTCGCTCGATACCACCCAGCTCGGCCGTGCGCGGGGCGTGCGCACCGTCACGACGGGAACTTCCAGCCGCTCTCCGATGTAGGCGAGCAGATCCGCCTCGTCATGCGAGCCCGCCGGCCCGACGTTGAACGCCGTGCCGACCGCGTCGCCGCTTGCGAGCGCCAGCACGATCCCCGCCGCGGCGTCGCGCGCGTCGTTCAGGCTCATCCGGGCTGTCCGGCCGTCCCCATCGGCCGTGACGAACAGCCGCGGCCTGCCGTCGTCGTGCGCGCGAAGAGCCGCCAGCAGATCCGGGTCAGCCACGCCCGACCGGGAGGCGTCCATGGCGCGGAGCGCCGATGCCACGAACATCCGCGCTCCGAACACGCTGCCCTCGTCGACGAGCTCCGCGGCGTCGGCGGTCGCGCTCGGTCGCACGATCGTGACCGGCAGACCATGCGCTCTCCAGAACGACAGGATGAGCTCCTCCGCAGCCAGCTTGGAAGCCCCGTAGACCGACCCCGGCCGCCGCGGATGTTCCTCGTCCACGGGCAGATATTCCGCCGGCGCAGCACCACCGCACCAGTAGACGGCATCCGAGCTGATGTATACGAAGCGTTCGACCCGGTCGCTGCCATCCCTGATCGCGGACAGCAGCCGGTACGGCCCCGCAACGTTGACGTCGAAGTACTCGTCGTCGACGTGGTTGCGGGTCGTGAGCGCGGCGGCGAGGTGGATGACCGCATCGGCTCCGTCGACCGCCTCGCGCAGCGACGCCTCGTCCGCCAGCGAACCTTCGATGAAGTCCACACCCGCCCGCTCGATCAGGGGCCGACGTGGGTCATCGCGCACGACGAGCGCCCGCACCGAACGGCCATCGGCCAGCAGCCGTTCGGTGACGTGGCGCCCGATACGCCCGCTTGCACCGGTGACGAGAACGCTCACCGTCCGGGGTGGGGCTCCGGCTGGGAGAACCAGGCGAGCGGATAGATCTTCAGCCGCACCTCGCCCAGCATGCCTCCCACGCCCGACCTCACCGTCGTGTAGTAGCCGACCACCGCTTCGTCCCCGACGAACGTGACCGACGGATAGGCGTTGTCGTAGCCGAACCGGTCCTCGATGGTGCGCCGGTTGCTCCAGGTCTCGCCGTCGTCCTCGGAGACCGCGCTGCGCAGCGGGTTGCGCGGTTGATGCGTCAACCCCGAGCCGGGTATCGACGCCGCGTACGGCGGCGTGTCGTTCCAGATCAGCAGCAGGTCGCCGCCCGGCATGCGCTTCATGCAGGTGGCCACCGACGGTGAGTCGAGTTCGGTCGCCTCGGGCGTGCTCCAGGTCTCGCCGCCATCGGTGGAGCAGCCGCGGTACAGCTTGCCGAGCGAGGTGCGCAGCAGAGCCAGCAGCGAGCCGTCTC
>JAPOQV010000672.1 GCA_026710565.1 Spirochaetaceae bacterium
ATCCCCGCCCCCCCCGGCGCGGGGCTGCCGCGGGGGTGGCCCGCGCCGCGGCGGGGGCTTCCCCGCCCCCCGCCGTATCGACGCGCACCCTCCCCCGACATCAACTCCTCGGCCGTCTGTGCAAACTCCGGCGCCGCGAGGCGCCAGGCGGCGATCAACTGATCAACTGAATACGCCGTGCCGCAGTCTGCCGATGAGCTGCTCCACTTCGCGGCCGCCCGTTTCCGTCGAGGCTCGATGCAGCGGCGTCTCGTCGTCGAAGATGTCCTGGGGAGTGTTCAGCCACCGGCGCGCGGCTGCCGCGCCGCCGCGCATCAGCGCCAGGACCATGTCCGTCAAGCGGACGATGCGCACGAGTCGGTCGGATTCGGCCGGCGTCAGCCTGCCCGCGCGTTTTCTGCGGCCCAGGGTCGTCGCGGGAATCCCCACGACCCGTGCCAGCTCCTTTTGTGACCCTCCGATCGCGACCGTCAGCTCCTCCAGCATCGAGTACGGCAGCCCTTCGCGAACCAGGTCCAGCACCCCGCCGTCGTTCGAAAGGCGAGACAAGTCGCCTCCGAGCGCCGGGGGTCCGGTCTGATCGACGATGTACGGCGCTACGGGCTCCGCGATCGTGTCGGCATTGGACGCGGATACCTCAGGGTTCGCCGGCTTCATCCCGCGACGTGGCTTGGGCAGTCCGTCAGTCGATCGAGTGTCCATTTGGGATCTTCCCTGCAACCGTTTGGTGACACTAATCCTTTGAACATCATCCGGCAACCCTCGAGTAGCTCGCCGTCGGTAGGGATGGTCGGTGGGGAAGATTGCGGCGACGGTGATACTCTGCACCGGCAGGTGCATCCCTGCGAGCGAATGGAGGTGACCGGCGACATGGACTACCGCCGCTTCGGCGAGCACGAGATATCGGCCCTGGTGCTCGGGACCGTGCAGTTCGGCCTGGACTACGGCGTGGCCAACACGACCGGGAAGCCGTCGCAGGCGACCGTGAACCGCATGCTCGCCACGGCGTTCGAGGCGGGGGTGAACACGCTGGACACCGCATCGATGTACAACCAGGCCGAGACCGTGCTCGGCCGCGCCCTCGGCGACTTGGGAGTGCGCGACCGCATCTTCATCTGCAGCAAGGCGCGCCCGCACGAGGAGGCGTCCGGGACGCCCGAGGAACAGATCACCGCCGCCGTGGAGCGGTCGCTGCGCGTGCTCGGGGTGGAGCGGATCGGGCTGTACCTCCTGCACGGCTACCACGCGCTGCCGTACGTGGGGGCACTCCACCGCAAGCGCGAGGCGGGCGACATCGGCGCGGTCGGCGTCTCCGTCTACTCGGTGGAGGAGGCGCTCGGGGCGATCGCCACGCCCGGCATCGACGCCATCCAGCACCCGGTCAGCGTGCTCGACCAGCGGTTCCTGCGCGCCGGGGTGCTGGAGCGGGCGGCCGAGGCGGGGGTCGCGATCTTCGCGCGCAGCGTCTACCTGCAGGGCGTGGTGACCATGGCCGTCACGGACCTGCCCGATCCGATCGCGGAGGCGGGTAAGGTGCTCACCCGGCTGCGGGAGCTTGAGGGTGGGCTCACGATCGAGGAGCTGGCGCTGCGCTACGTCGCCTCGCTCTCAGGGGTCACCGGCGTCGTGGTCGGCATGGAGACGCACGAGCAGATGGAGCGTAACCTTGCGGCCGTCCTGGCCGGCCCGCTGGACGGCCCGCTCCTGGAGGCGATCGCAGATGCGGTGCCCGACCTTCCGGACGAGATCATCATCCCCGGGCTCTGGCGGTGGATCCGGGACTACGACTGGGGTACGCGTTGAGATAGCGCGCTGCAGGCCAAGACCTCACCGAGTCGGTCTCAGGACGGGGCACGCAGGGCGGCCAGCCTTGGGAGGATGTGCGCTTCCTTTGGCAGAACCCGTGGATCTCACTCGCCAGCCGAAACAGGTCGCGCATGCCGCAGTCTGGCGAATATCGCCTGCTGTTCGACCAGTCCGGACGTCGTCCGCACCGGACCGGCGAGCGTCGCCTCGAACGCGCTGTCCAGGGACTCGATCACGGCAGCCACGTCGACGTCGCGGAGCTCCTCGCGCCGCAGGTGCTCGAGCCGGGCGCCCGCGATCCGCCAACGTTCGACGAACGCTCGCAGTGCGGCGTCAGAGTCGCCTGTCATGTCACCGGCCGGGGCGTTCGAGCCCGAAGTTCGATCGATGTTGTCTTCATCCATCCGACGCTGCCTCCTCGACCAAGGGATCGCGCAGGGCATCGGCCACCGCCTTGACCAGCTCGTCGACCATCTGCGGGGTGGTCGGGACGGAGATCGAGCACATCCCCGGGGTGTGCCCCAGGAAGACCCCGCGGTCGAGCAGGGCCAGGAACAGCGGCGAGACCCAGCGCTTGTCGGCGTCGATCGACGAGCGGTAGTCGCGCGGCGGCTCCGCTCGGAAGTGGATGGCGAACGCGGACCCGTTGTTGTGCGCCGACGCCGGCACAGGGCACGCGGCCAGCGCCGTGCGCAGCCCGCGCGTCAGGCGGTCGCCCAGGCCGGCCAAGTGCTCGAAGGCCGCCGGCGTCAGCTCGCGCAGCATCGCCAGCCCCGCGGCCAGGGTAACCGGGTGGCTGGCGAAGGTGCCGCTCTGGCCGATGCCCCGCCCCGCCGCCGGGTCGTAGCAGTCCATGATGTCGGCGCGCCCGCCGAACGCGCCCACCGGGAAGCCGCCGCCGACGATCTTCCCGAACGTGGTCAGATCGGGCGTGATCCCGTAGTACTCTTGGGCGCCGCCGCGCGCCAGCCGGAAGCCGACGATCTCGTCGAAGACCATCAGCACGCCGTGCCGGGCGGTGATCTCGCGCACGCCGCGGATGAAATCCGCCGGCAGATCCAGGACTCCGCTCTTCGGATCCAGCATGACGCACGCCAGATCGGCGGCATGCTCGGCGATCAACCGCTCGGCCGCCTCCAGGTTGCCCAGCGGCAGCACCATCGTGTCGGCCACCGCCCCGGCGGACATGCCGATCGCCTGCGCGTAGGGCAGCGGCCGCTCGGCCGGGCCGGCCTCCTCCAGCGGGGGCGCGACCGAGACCTCCACCGAGTCGTGGCTGCCGTGGTAGCAGCCTTCGAACTTGGCGATCCGGTTCCTGCCGGTAAAGGCGCGCGCCAGGCGCACCGCGTGCAGGCTCGCCTCGGTCCCGGAGTTGGTGAAGCGCGCCCGTTCCAGGCTGGCCACGCGGCTGCACAGCTCCGCGCACATCTCGGTCTCGTGCCCCATCGGCGCGCCCAAGGCGATGCCGCGCTGCAACTGCGCCTGCACCGCCGCCATCACGGCCGGGTGGTTGTGGCCCAGGATCTGGCCGGTGTGGTGGTTGGCGAAGTCGGCGTACCGGTTGCCGTCGACGTCGAACAGGTACGGGCCGTCGCCGCGCTCCATGGTCAGCGGGTAGGGGCGGTAGAGGTAGGCGCCCTTGGCGACGCCGCCGGGCGTGGCGTCGGCGTGGGCCGTGAAGTGCTCCAGGGAGCGTGGTGTGGCGGCGAAGAAGCGCGCCTCGAGCTCATTCGCGGGTTTCATGGTGTGAGTCCGGGACCGACTATACCAGCCGGTGATGCGGCGCCGCGGCGATGCGCGCCGCGAACCATGGCGCTACCATCGCCTCCATGTCGAACATGAACGTCGTGTGCATCTGCCTGGACACCTTTCGGGCGGACATCGTGGGCGAAGGGAAGAAGTACAGCCACGTACGGACCCCCAACCTTGATGCCCTCGCCGCGCAGAGCATCCGCTTCACGCGCGCCTTCGGCGAGTGCCAGCCGACGCTGCAGATCCGGCGCGGGCTGTTCACCGGCCGGCGCAGCTTCCCGTTCCGCTACAGTTTCGATCGCCGCGGCCACTGGCACCACGCGCCGGGGTGGCACAAGATCCCGCCCGACCAGGACACCATCGCCGAAGTGCTGCTTGCGCGCGGCTACCTCACCGCCCTGATCGCGGACACCTACCACATGTTCAAACCGACCATGAACTACTCCCGCGGCTTCGCCCACCTCGACTTCATCCGCGGGCAGGAATCGGACAACTGGAAGAGCGGCGACCCGCGCCTGATCGAAGAGCAGCTCCGCACCCACGTGCGTGAGCCGATCGACTGGCCTCGGCACGCCACCCTGGTCAACTACCTGCTCAACCAGCGCCACCGCCAATCGGAGGACGACTATAGCTGCGCGCGCGTGTTCCGCGCGGCGTCCGACTGGCTGCACGACAACCACGCGATGAAGCCGTTCTTCCTGTGGATCGACAGCTTCGATCCGCACGAGCCGTGGGATCCGCCGAAGGCGTACGCCGACCTCTACGATCCCGGCTACGATGGCAAGGACTTCATCATGCCGGGCGCCGCGCAGGACGACGGCGCCACGGAGGATGAGCTGCGCCGCATCGAAGCGCTCTACCTAGGCGAGGTCACGTTCGTGGACAAGTGGGTTGGCGTGCTGCTGGACAAGCTGGAGGAGCTGAAGCTGTTCGACGACACGCTGGTGGTCTTCCTGTCCGACCACGGAACGCAACTCCGCGACCAGGGCCGCTTCGGCAAGTCGGACCGGGAGCTGCACCCGTTCAACACGCAGTTGAACCTGTGCCTGCGCCATCCCGGAGGGCTGGCCGGCCGCGACGTCGCGGCGCTGGTACAGAACCACGACCTGATGCCCACCATCCTTTCGCGGTTGGGGATCCCGTGCGGCTGGACCGACGGCGAGGATCTCTGGCCGCTGGTGTCCGGTGAGAAGGCGGCGATCCGCGAGCGGATCGTCACCGGCTGGGCGGACAGCTCGCCCGGCAACGCGCGGGCACGGGTCAGTGTCCGCGACGACTGCTGGAACTACTGCACGGCGGTCGGCCATGAGGACGAGGGTGGAGACGAGCTGTTCGACCTCGGCGTCGACCCGGAAGAGCGCCACAACGTCGTGGCCGACCATCCGCAGGTGGTGGCCGAGCGCCGCGCCGAGGTTGAGGCGCTGATCGGCCAGCCGCTACCCGGGACCATGGTGGAGGTGTCCGACCCGGCCGCGGGGCCGATGATCGAATGGCTGGACCGCAAGCTGAGCGAGTTGCAGCGATGAACCAGCTCACTCCAACAGCCGCGGAACGCGCCGCGGAGCGGTTCGGTGCAGCCGCGCTGCCGCGGGCGGTCACGGCGCTGCACGCGGACGGCTACCTGGTGATCGACGACGTGATCGATCACGCTCATCTCGACCGGCTGCGGGAGCGGATGAGCGAGGACCTGGAGAAGATCCGCGCCATGCCGGTGGTGCCGCACAACTTCGTGTGGGGCAACATTCAGCAGAACCCGCCCCCTGATGCCGGCCTGGTGTTCCGCGACGTGGTGGCCAACCCGTTCGTGTGCCAGGTGACCCGCGCGGTGCTGGGCCGCGGCGCGTTCAACAACACCCTGACCGGCAACACCAACGTCCCCGGCAGCGGGTTGCAGCCCGTGCACGTCGACGATGGACAGCTCTGGCCGAACCTGAGCGTGGCGCATCCGCCGGCGCGGCTGGTGGTGAACGTCCCGTTGAGCGAGACCACGGAGGAGAACGGCGCCATCGAGCTGTGGCCCGGCAGCCACCTCGACACGCGCATGGTGATCGGCAACAACATCGGGGTGCGGGAGGAGCATGTTGAGGCGCGGCGAGCCGTGCGCGGGCCGCTCCGGGGGTGTACCGGCAAGGGCGCGGTGCTGATTCGGGACATGCGGCTGTGGCACCGCGGCACGCCCAACCGCAGCGCCGCACCCCGGTTCATGATCGCCATGATCCACACCGTCTGGTGGTATCGGCGGGGCTCCCGGTGCGAGCTGGCGCAGGAGTGTGCGCCGGTGTTCACCGGCTGCCCGATCGAAAACGTGATCCCTCTGGTGCCCGTCCCGAAGGACCACCTGACCGGAAACAGGCCGTACGACTACTCCGGGCCCAACTGACAGCGCTACAGGCCCCACCGCGTGCGGGCTTCGGCCATCGGAACGGCCGGGGCCCCGTAGTGGCCGGTGGGAGAGTCTCCGCCCCAGCGCTCGTCCATCGGCTCCGAGGCCGGCTGATAACGGACGTCGCAACTGATGCGGAACCGGTTGGTGGTGTTGTTCGTGGAGCCGTGCAGGGTGTAGAGCCCGAAGGTGATGATGTCGCCGGCGCGCACGTCCGCCGTGAGCCAGCGGCCGCCGAACCGGTCGCGGATCTCGTCCGGATCCTCGCTGAACCAGCCCTTGGTGCGGTCGCGATCCACGTCGCTCCTGCCGTACGTCTCCCGCACCCTGGCGAAGCTGTCCAGGCGGTGCGATGCCTCGCACACGGCCAGCGTGCCCTGCGCGATCGGGATGTCCCCGAACGGGATCCAGACGGTGTTCACGCGCTCGCTGCCGCGGCCCATGTACACCACGTCCATGTGCGAGCCGGTGAACTTCTCGTTGCCCACCGCCCGCAGCCACTTGTGGGTGAACGTCGCAGGATCCTCGCCGTAGAGACGGCGATAGAACGACCATAGCTCCGGGGCTTCGAGCACGCGCAGCACTTCGGGCCGGTAGGCGACCCGTTTCATGCCCACGCTCCTGCCGTCACGCGGCATCACGCCCTCCATGAGCGGCGTGCCCTCGACCAGGGCGTCCTGCTCCTGCAGGTGCTCCATCACGACGCGGCGCGCCTCCAGGACGGCGTCGCGGTCGATCATCCCGCGGATGAACAGGTAGCCGTCCGTGGCGATACGACGGCGCAACTCGTCGATGTCGGCCAGCGCGCCGGTGCTGTCGCGCAGATAGCCGAGCTCCGCGCTCGGGAACTCCATCTGCGTGCGTTGAAACTCGACTCGCATGGGCGACGGGTTACACTTTGTCATTTCACCGCATCGGCCATCAATCAGCGGACGTTGACGTCGGGCAAGGCGATCACGGCCAGTCGGCAAGCCCCTGTCGGACATCCTCGCTGGTGATGGGGGTTGCATCCGCAGCGACCCGAAAGGTCGGGACATCGCCCGTGTCGTCGGCTTCCGTGAGCCTGAAACCACGACGCGCGAGGACGGACAGCGCGCTTCCCACGCTGCCGCCGCGTCGCTGCGCGAGCGCACGGGCAACAGCAAGTACGTCGTCGCCAATCGTCAGAGTCGTACGCATGGAAGCATCATCGCATCATGACATCATGCGCTGGCGAAAGTGGTCAGCAGGATGGCAGCACCTAACCGAAGGCCGGCACCGTGTCGGTTAGGGTCCTCGGGCATGCGCGGCGCATCCGAGCACGCCCTGCTGATCGTGAAGCCGGACGGTGTGCGGCATCCCGAGTTTCCGAGAGTGCTCGAAAGGCGTCTGGCGGAGTTGGCGCTGCACCAGGTCGCGACCCGGGACGTGATTCTGAGCAGAGCCCAGGCTCGTACGTTCTGGCGGGAAGGTGACGTCGAGGAGTACGTCTCATACCCGCGCGAGGGTACCTCACGGGCGATCGTCGTCAGAGGAAGTCAGGCAACCTGGAAGTGCCGGCGGCTGAAGTCGGAACTGCGGAAGGCGTTCCACTGTACCAGTTACAGAAACCTCATCCATTCCACGGAACCGGGGAACGAGTACGACGAGCAGTTCCGACTGCTGTTTCCCGACCTGAGCGTCGATGAACATGGAGTCTTCATCGATCAGATCGCCCTCGTGACGCCGGACCGCTTCGACACCTTCACAAGGAGAGCGGCGGATCACGGGACGCCCAGGTTGGCCCCGGTCGTGACCAAGAGTCAGGCGATGAGTCAGCCGAGCCGGCTCGCTGCATGGCTGCGCGGTCTCGGAGCGGTTCCGTACGCGGGCATCCTGATCCGAGGGCTGACGATGTCCGGGCACGACGACCTCAGTGTCATCATGTATCTCGGAAGATACTCCGAACTCCGCGTGCCCTCTCGTTTTCCTCGAGAGCTGGCCACGCTCGTCGCCCTCGCCACGAACATCGGAGCCGTCCCGGTGCTGTTGCCCGGAACCGAGGATGCGTTCCTGCAGCCTGACGTGATGGCCAGCGTGCAGGACTGCGGGGTGAGCGGCGTCGTGTGTTATTCCCCGGAATACGAGATGGCGAGGACACACCGGCTCCGGTCGGCGGCACTCTCCGCCGGTCTGTTGTGCGCCGGCGGCAGCAACGGCTCGCTCGATTGGGGCAGAAACAGCGTGTCCGAGGAAATGCACGGCGCGCTGGCCGCGGCACTGGTCAGGCCAGGTCGCGGATGACTTCCCGAGCGGCGTTGTGTCCGGGGATCCCGGAGATCTCGCCTCCCGGGTGCTGGCCGGCTCCGCACAGATAGAGGCCGGGGAACGGCGCGCGATAGCGGCAGAGCTCCGGCAGCGGGCGGTTCCAGAAGAGCTGGTCGCCGCCGTGCTGGATGTGCCAGATGCACCCGTCGGTGAGTCCGTTCTCCCGCTCCAGGTCGGCCGGCGTCCGCAGCTTCAGGTGGAGGATCGACCGGCGGAAGTTCGGCGCGAAGCGGGTGATCTGCTCCACGAGCCGTTCGGCGACCCGGTCGCGCACCGTGTCCCAATCGGTGTCGCGCAGCTTGGCGGGGGCCGGGTAGATCCACGCCGAGGCCGTGTGCCGGCCCTCCGGCGCCAAGGTCGGATCGAGTGCCGACGGCACCGAGAAGTTGACGATCGGCTCGGCCGGCGGTCGGCCCGCGGTGCAGTCGGCGTAGGCGGCATCGACGCCCGCTTCGCTGCGGCCCAGCCCGACCACGCCGGCGCTCGGCAGCGCCGGATCCCCGTCCCATGCAGGCCAGTGCGGGAGCTCGTCCACTGCCGCCAGCAGCTTGTAACAGCTCACCTCCGTGACCAGCGCGCTGACGCGGCGCCGGAGCTGCGCTGTCGTCAACTCCGGCGGGACGAGCCGCAGGAAGGTCCGCTTCGGGTCCAGGTTGGAGACCACGCAGCGCGCCGTCACCGCCGTGCCGTCCGCGAGCCGCACGCCCGTGGCGGCGCCGTCCTCGTGGAGCAGCGATGTCGCCTCGGCGTCGGTGTGCACGACGGCGCCGGCCTCCTCGACCGACTGGCGCATGAGCGATGTGACGGTTCCGATCCCGCCTTCGATGTATCCGTTGTGGGGTGTGCGCCCGGGACCCGTGGCGGCAAGGTCGATCGACCCGTAGGCAAGAGCCAGCGCACCCGGGTCATGGCCGATGGCGGCCGCCTCCGCCGCATGCCGGTCGCGCAGTCGGCGGGTCGGGAGGTAGCGATGGTGGAGCTGCCTTACCGTCAGGGTCAGCGCGTCTTCCAGAAGTTGACCATCGCCGCGGGACGCCGCGTCGGCGCGGATCTCGCTGAGGGTCGGCGGCGGCCGCAAGCGATACGGAGCGAACAGTTCGCACAGCCGCCGCTTCACGTGCGCGTAGCGGCGCTCCGCCTCGGTCTCCTCCCGGGTGAGGTGCAGCGCAAGGTTGCGCGGGGACTCGTGATCGGCCGGGCCCCAGTAGTCGCCGTCCGCCATCGGCACGAGCGATCCGCTGCGGGGAATCGCCACCATGCCGCGCTCTGCGAGCCGCAGGTCCGCCTGAATCCCTGGATCCAGCGCGTGCACCATGTGGGCGCAGGTCGAGAATCGGTATCCCGGCCAGAGCTCTTCGGTGATGGCCGCGCCGCCCACGAACGATCGCCGCTCGAAGATCCCGACCCGCAGACCGGCGCGGGACAGGTACCACGCGGCGGTCAGACCGTTGTGGCCGCCGCCCACGATCGCGACGTCCAGATCAGGCGGCATCTCTTGGAAACACCCGGCCGCTGTGCCGGAGTGACCGGCGCCGCGCTACTTCCTGACGCCGGCGGCGTCGACGGTCCGGCGGGAGCCCGGGCCTACGGCGGCGCGCACCGCGTTCAGATCCTCCCGCGACAGGGCCGTGCCGACCGCGCCGAGCGCCTCCTCGAGCTGTTCCACGGTCTTGATGCCGCAGATCGCGGTGTCGATCGACGGATGCTGCACGGTCGCGGCCAGCGCGAGCTGGTAGATCGACATGCCGTACCGCTCCGCGATCGGGCCAAGGCTCTGCACGTTCTCGCAGAGCTCGGCGAACCGGTCGCCCTGAAAATCGGGGTGGTGGGCGCGGAAGTCGGTGAAGGTCTCGGTCCCCTGGTACTTGCCGGAGAGCAGGCCCTTGTGGAGCGGCGAGTAGGCCATCACGCCGATGCCCTCGGCCTGGCAGTACGGCAGCAGGTCGTCCTCGCCCGCCGGATCGATCAGGCTGTAGGGCGCCTGCACGACCGAGTAGCCGCCGAAGCGGCGCTGCGCGCGGAGCTGCTCGACGCCGTGGTTGCTCACGCCGTAGGCGCGGATCTTGCCCTGCGCCCGCAGGCGGTCGAGCTGTCCGGCAGTCTCCTCCATGGGCGTGAGCGGGTCGAAGCCGTGCAGCAGGTACAGGTCGATCGTGTCGAGCTGCAAGCGCTTGAGCGACACCTCGCAGCGGGCGGCGATGTTCTCGGCGGACAGGTCCGGTATCCGCGAGCCGTCGGGCTTGAAGCGGCTCAGCACCTTGGTGGTGATCACCAGCTCGTCGCGCGGCAGGTCGGCGATCGTCGCGCCCAGCACCGTCTCCGCATGGCCGTCGCCGTACGCGTCGGCGGTGTCGAACAGATTGATGCCGCCGTCGAAGGCGCGCCGGATCGCCCGCGCGATCTCCTCGCTGGACTGCTCGCCCCAGAATCGCGGGCTGAGCTGCCAGGTGCCGAATGAGATCGGCGAGACCTTCAGCCCGCTCTGCCCGAGTTGCACGCGTTCCATGTCCCGTTCCTCCCCGTCGCAGTATAGTGCCGCGACGGGTCATGAGGTCCAGGCAGTGCAGTTGATGGAGTTGATCGCCCGCGCTCCGTGGCGGGGGGCGGGGACGGGCCGGGGCACGTGGGCGCACG
>JAPOQV010000673.1 GCA_026710565.1 Spirochaetaceae bacterium
CGGCCGCCTCGATCTCCGCGCACAACTCGCGAGCCGGCTCGGGCTCGGTGCGATAGTTCACGCCCACGCGGTAGCCGCGCGCGCCCAGCAGGCGCGCGGTCGCGGCGCCGATCCCGCGGCTGGCTCCGGTTACGATCGCGACGTCAGCCACGCTGCATACCTCCACCCGGTGGTGCTCCACCAGGTGGTCCGAGCATAGCCCGCGCCGATTGCCGTGTCGTGGCACGGATGCTCGGGTAGACTCGGTCCATGGGCGTCGCGGTCAACCAGGCTGCCCCTGATTTCGTCCTGCCCGGGACGGATGGCACACCTCTGCAACTCAGCTCGCTGCGCGGCCGCAAGGTGGTGCTGTTCTTCTACCCGCGTAACAACACACGGGGCTGCACCGCGGAGGCGTGCGCATTCCGCGACGCGTACGAGGAGCTGGCGACCGCCGGCGCCGAAGTGGTGGGTATCAGCAGCGATTCGGTGGAGTCTCACCGGAGGTTCGCCGCGAGCCGGGGCCTTCCGTTCCCGATCGTGAGCGACCGGGACGGCTCGGTGCGGCGCTTGTACGGGGCGAACTCGGCAGTGCTGCTCGGTATGACAGGCCGGGTTACGTACCTCATCGATGAGGAGGGCATCGTGCGCGACATGTTCTCATCCGTGTTCCGTCCCGTCGAGCACGTGCGGCGCGCCCGTGCTTGGGTCGAGAACGCCCAATGACCGGACACCGTGCTGCTTACCGAACGGTGACCGCACGGATAGACTCTGCCCATGAGCGTCACGGTCAACCAGCCTGCCCCTGACTTCGTCCTTCCGGCAGCCGACGGCACGCCTCTGCAACTCAGCGCGCTCCGCGGACGCAAGGTGGTGTTGTTCTTCTATCCCCGCGACGATTCACCGGTTTGCACCGTGCAGGCGTGCGCATTTCGCGACGCCTACGAGGAACTGACGACCGCCGGAGCCGAGGTGATCGGCGTCAGCAGCGACTCGGCGGAATCTCACCGCAGATTCGCCGATAGGCGGGAACTACAATTCCCGATCGTGAGCGACCCGGACGGGGCGGTACGCCGTCTCTACGGGGCGAGTTCGTCACCGCTGTTCGGCAGGACGGGTCGCGTCACCTACCTGATCGACGAGGAGGGCGTCGTCCGCGACGTCTTCTCATCCATGTTCCGTGCCCTCGAGCACGTACGCCGTGCACGCGCGTGGGTGTCCGGCCATCGCTGAGGCGTGAGAACGTGCCGCCAGACCGGCCGACTCGCCGCCGACGATGGTCAGTGCCGGCTCGAACGACCTCGGGAACTCGGAGTGGATGCTACAGCTTCCTCACGGCATCCCCGGCACGGATCGTGCCGGAACGGACGACCTTGGCGTACATCCCACGGAGCCGCAGCTCTTTGCCCAGAGGCGTGCTGATGAACTTCAGGGCATCCAGCCCATAGCGGGCCGCATATTTCCTGCAGCCGGTGTGAGGCGTCTCCGTAACCTCGATCACGGCTTCACCGATCGACAGCCGGGTCCCCGGAGGTGCGTTGTCCGCGCTCAGATCGAAGTCGACGTAGAGCTGGTCCCCGGCCGGCGGCCAGTGCCGCTGCTCCCGGGCGACGAGGGCCATCAGGCGGGCGTTGGCCAGGGTGAGCTGGCGTTCGAGCTCGGCAGAGCCACGGGTCTTCCAGCCGTCGCCGACCAGGCCTTCGGCCACGTCGAGCTCGGCGGACTCCACGACTTCGCGAACGTCCGTCCGCGGACGACGGACGATCAGCTCCAGCACACCGGTCGTCGCGGGCGAGCGGCGAACCTCGTCGAGTCCGGCGGTGAGCGATTCCATCGATACATGCTTCAGTTCGGACAATCTCTCTCTCCTCGACCTTCCGATTACTTGAGGAATACCGAGCCGTCGCCGCGCATGCGGACCTGCGGCGGGTACTCCCACGGCTGATAGGGGTAGCGGTCGACGATGGCGGGATCGAAGTCGACCCCCAGACCCGGGCCGTCCGGGATCGGCAGGTAGCCGCCGTCGCGCCGGAGCGGAGCCTTCAGCATCTCGCTGCGCGGGGGCTCCTCCTCCCAGAGCAGGTACTCCAGGGTGCCGGCGTTCGGGATCGCGCCGTAGAGCTGCAGCGTGGCCGCGGTGACCAGCGGATTGAAGAAGTTGTGCGTGACCACCTGGGCGTGGTGCGCCTCGGCCAGCGTGGCGATCTTCTTGCAGTGGGTCAGTCCGCCGGACATGCCGACGTCCGGGCGCAGGAAGCGCGCGCCCCGCGCAAGCATCTCCTGGAACTCGTAGATCGTGGTCTGACGCTCCCCCACGGCGACCGGGATGCGGCTGTGGCGCAGCACGTCGGTGTGCGCGTCGGCGCTGTGCGGGGGAATCGGATCCTCGATGAAGTACAGCCGGAAGCGCTCCAGCTCGCCGGCCAGGGCGATGACCTCGCCCGGGTTGAAGTCGCGGTGGAGCTCCAGGATCAGGTCGATCTCCCACCCCACCGCGTCGCGCGCGGCCGCCACGCGCTCGACGATCGTCTGCATGGCCGCGGTGTAGGTCTCCGTCGCTTCCACCGCGCCGTCCGGCAGGGCGTCGAACTTCACCGCGGTGAAGCCGGCGGAGACGGCGCTGGTGGCCTCCGCGACCAGCGTGTCGATGTCCGGGCTGTCGATGAGCAGGTGCAGCCGGGCCGCCTCGCGCTGCCTGCCGCCCAGGAGCTGATACGCCGGCACGCCGAAGTGGCGCCCGGCGATGTCCCAGAGCGCGATGTCGACGGCCGCCACGGCGCCGGTGATCGCCCCGTCGCGGAACGGCTTCCAGTGGAACAGGCGGTTCCAGTGCTGCTCGACCCGCAGAGGATCGGTGCCGATCAACTGCTGGCGGAACGCGCTGACGATGCGCTCGGCGGCGTCCGGATACCCCCAGTACGCGCTGGGTCCGTAGCCGGTGATGCCGGTGTCGGTGTCGATCCGCACCACCAGCCAGTGGTGAAAGAGGAACGTCTCGACGGACTCGATGCGCATGGGCTCTCTCCTGCTGTCGCGGCTGCGATGCGTAGTGCCGGGTCAGCGCCACTCCTGGTGAGCCTCGGACCAGACGATCCTTCCGCTCAGCGCCATGCCCCCGCTGGTGGCGACGTAGAGCACGATCTTAGCCAGATCCTCGGGACTCTGGAAACGGCCGGTCGGCGTCTCCGCGAGATGCGCGGGGGCCTCCTCCTCCAGAGACTTTCCCTCCGCCGCGGCCCGCCGGGACACGATCTCCTTCCACATGCCCTCGTAGACCATTCCGGGAACCACCACCGTGGAGGAGACCGTCCGCCGCTCGAGGGCGTCGGCCAGCGTCCGGGACAGGTAGTCGAGGGCAGCCTTGCTGGCCCCGTAGGCAGGCGAGGAGCGAATGGGGAGTTCCGCGCCCTGTGAGCCGATGCTGACGATCGTGCCCCGCCGGCCGGTTGCCGGGCGCACGGCCTGCGCAGCCATGATCGCCGCGGCCTGTTGCGAAGCCGTGAGCACCGCCTCGACGTTCACGGCGAAGCCCTCCCGCCACGTCTCCACGGAGACGTCGAGCACGTCGTCCAGATGCGTGACGCCGGCCACGTTGACCAGCACGTCCAACCGCTGCCACCGCTCGCGCGCCGCTCCCACGAGCCGCGCCACCTGCTCCGGCTGGGCGACGTCGCATTCGACCGCTGCCGCGCGCGCTCCCAGCTCGCCGGCCAGCGCGTGCAACGCCTCGCCGCGCCGGTCGCCCAGCACCACCCGGGCGCCGGCCGCGGCGAACAGCTCAGCGACGGCCCGCCCGATCGCGCCGGCGGCGCCGGTAACGACCGCTACCTGGCCCCGCAGCGTGCGCCGCTCAGCCTCCCGCCGCTCTGCCCCGAGGCGTCCGGCGTCGCTCATCGCGCCGTGCGGGTCAGCGCTCCGGCAGGAGCGCCGTCAGGCCGCCGTCGATCACGTAGCTGGCGCCCGTGATGTTGGCGGCGCGGGCGGAGCACAGGAAGAGCGTGAGCTCGGCCACCTCGTCGGGCCGCGAGAAGCGGCCGGTCGGATACTGCGACTCCCAGTCGCGGCGGGTCTCGTCGTACGAGCGTTCCGTGTCGGCGGCCATCAGCTCGATCGCCTGCTCCACCAGGGGCGTCTCGACGGAGCCCGGACAGATCGCGTTCGCCCGGATGCCGTGCCGGGCCAGGTCGATGGCCTCGCTGCGGGTGAGCGCGATCATGCCCGCCTTGGTCACCGAATAGGCCATGCAGCCCGCCTGGTTGGCCATGCCGGACACGGACGAGATGTTGACGATCGAGCCCCCACCCGCGTCGATCATGAACGGCACGGCGTGCCGTGCCAGCAGGAAGGCCGACGTGAGGTTGAGGCTGAGCGTCCGCTCCCATACGGCCGGCGCCAGCTCCACGACGTCGCCCATGTTGTCGACGCTGCCCACGGTGTTGACGAGCTGACTGACCGCGCCGAGAGCACCCGCGGCGGACGCGCAGAACGCCTGCACCGCCGCGTCGTCGGTCACGTCGACGACCTCGTGATGGACCGCCGCGCCCTCCCCCGCCAGGGCCGCGGCCAGGTCGGCCAGCTCCGCGGCGCGGACGTCGGCCAGCGCGACCGCCGCCCCGGCGCCGGCGAAAGCGCGCGCGATCGCCTCGCCGATGCCGCCGCAGGCGCCGGTGACGATGACCTTCGATCCCGTGTGGTCTTCCACGGCGTGCCCTCCTGATGGACTCACCGAGCATTCCCCTTTGTCGTGACCACATCGATCGTGATGTCGTCGACGTGGAAGCCGCCGGCATCGCCGAGCGCCACCACGATCGCGGCCAGCGCGGAGTGCCGGGCATAGGTCTCGTCGGGGACGACCGTGGCCCACGGAGCTTCGCCACCGTCGCCGGCTTCCGCGTCCCGGGCGCGTGTCGCGACCTCCACGCGGCCCCCGGCCATGCGGATGGTGGTACGCCACCACTCGTCGCCGACCTCGATTCCGGACAGGTAGGGCACGCTGCGGTTGTCCCGCGCCCAGAGCTCCCCGTACACGGAGTCGCTGCGCAGCTCGACGATCGTGTCGGCGTCCTGATCGTCCAGGCGCAGGATGCCAACGCGCTGCCGGCCCCGGTGCGTGACGGTTAGCTCCACGACTTCGCGCTCCAGGTCGTAGGGCCCGACGTCGCGCCGCACCACCTCCTCCAGGCCGCCGACGTTGCGCGATCCGGTCATGCGCTCTCCGTCGATCACGACGTTGTTGCCGAGCGGCCCGTAGTCGATCCGCTCCAGCCACTCGGTGGTGCGCCACAGCTCCGGGATCTGTCGCACCCAGCCGGCCTGCCCCGCCAGCTTGCCGCGGCGGTACTCGGGCGGCGCGAAGTCGATGGTGAGACTCCGCGACGGGGAGAGCAGCTCGTCACGGCTCAGGCGGTAGCCACGAACCTGCGGCCGATCCTCGGACGCCGTGTCCACGATGTAGTTGACCGCGTAGACGTCGCCCCCCGGCAGCTCCACCCAGTCGCCGTAACCATGGTCGGCGTGGGGACTGGTGTCGTTGTCGATCATCCCCCAGTGGTCAGCGGGCGGATTCATCCGCGCCTCTGGGCGGTTGGGGGCGGGAGCCAGAGCGGTGGCGGGCGATTCGACGAAGAAGCCGAACCAGTTCTGGGGCTCGAATCCTCCGACGCGATGCACGACCACCGCCTCGCCGCTCGACAGCACGCCGGCGTTGACGCGGCCGGCGATCGGCCAGTAGCCGGCGGCGTACGGGCCCTCCCAGCTTCTGCCCCCGTCGCGGGAGAGGGCCTTCATGCCGGTGCGCGCGGGGTTGTCGTCGCTGCGGATGTACATGACCAGCTCGCCGCCGGGCATCTCGACGATGTCCCCCTCGGCGGCAAGGAATCGCCGGTCGGCGATCACCGGGATCGCGTCCGACCACGTGCGCCCGCCGTCCTCCGACCGGTAGAGCACCTGCACCTCCTCCAGGCCGGCTACGTGGAAGTGAGTCCCCGACAGAAACACGGTGCCGTCGCTCACCTGCTTCAGGTTGAGGCTGGCGGTCATGCAGCCGGTGCGCTCCGGTCCCGTCCAGGTCAGCCCGTGATCGGTGCTCCGGTACAGCCACGCCTCCCGGAGCAGGCCGTTGGCCGGATCGAAGCTCCAGTCCCAAGGCATGCCGCGGTGCGCGTACCACCGCTCGGACGGGCCGCGCAGCGTGTCGGTCTTGTTCCAGTCACAGCCGAGCAGCAGCGAGTCGTCCTGCAGCCGGATGACGGACCGGCACATCATGTATCCGGCTTCCGGACGGTCCATCAGCGTGTCCACCACGACCGGCTCGGACCAGGTGGCGCCCTCGTCCTCGCTCTGGCGCACCACGGCGCTGGGCACGGCGCCGCCGCCATGCCGGTCTGCCTCGGCGTAGGAGCACAC
Organism: Spirochaetaceae bacterium; assembly: GCA_026710565.1. The sequence continues at coordinate 6,385 of JAPOQV010000673.1, forward strand.
CAGCGTGCCGTTGCCGGCGATGCAGACGCTCGGCCACGCCTCGTGGTAGCGGTCGTCGCGCGAAACGGTGAATCTTTGCACGGTCAGCCTCCTGGGTTCGGTTCGTCGAGTCTGGCCATCGACGGCAGAAGCGGCCAGCGATGGATGTCGGCGGGCCGCGTCGAGCGCGCCCACGCCTCGATGAGGCGGTTCTCGGCCTCCTTGTCCCGGAGCCGGCCGGCGATCGCGTCGGGGTCCCAGCCGTCCAGGACGCGTTGCGTCAGGGTGGCGCGGATGTCCGCGCACGCCGGGTCGCCGGCCCGGTCGCGCAACTCGTGTGGGTCCTCGTGGAGATCGAAGAGCTGCGGGCGCTCGCCGTGGTAGTGCAGGAGCTTCCAGCGCCCGCTGCGCACCATGCGCTGGAACACCGGCTCGGACGGCACGTAGCGGTCGGCGCAGTACTCTGCGAGTGCTTCATCGGTCCACGCCTCGGCGGACGCCGCCCCGGCGTCCTCGTCCCGGATCAACGGGAGCAGGCTGCGCCCCGGCGATCCGGGCAGCGGCGGCCCGCCCATCGCGTCCCCCACCGGGGCGGCCACGTCGACGCGGCGGCCGACGGTCTCGGCAGGGGCCCCGGCCCCCCCACCGC
>JAPOQV010000674.1 GCA_026710565.1 Spirochaetaceae bacterium
GCTTCGACGTGCGCATCAGCGATGCGAATCCGCTGGCCGGCGACCTGTCCGGCGGCAACCTGCAGAAGTTCGTGGTCGGCCGGGAGCTGGATCGCGAGCCCGCGGTCCTGGTGATCGATCAGCCCACGTGGGGGGTGGACGCGGGCGCGGCGGCGCTGATCCGCCAGGTGCTCGCCGACATGGCCAAGGACGGCGCCGCCGTGCTGGTCATCAGCCAGGACCTGGACGAGATCTTCGAGATCGCTGACCGCATCGCGGTGATCTCACGTGGCGAGCTGTCGGCAACCTATCCGGCCGGTGGCGTCGACCGGGAGCGCGTCGGCCTGCTCATGGCCGGTGTGGGGGAGACATCCGTGGACGGAGACGGTAGCGCCGCGTGACCTTGCAGTTCGAGAAGCGCCGGCACCCCAGCCGGCTGATGGTGGTGGGCTCGCCGGTTCTGGCGATCCTGCTCACCGTGATCGTGGGCGGCATTCTCTTCACCGCGCGCGGTCTGGAGCCCCTGCCGGCGCTGTACGTCTACTTCGTCGAGCCGGTGACCACGCTGTGGTCGATCGAGGAGCTGGTCGTGAAGGCGACGCCGCTGGTGCTCATCGCCGCCGGTCTGGCCGTGTGCTTCCGTGCCAACATCTGGAACATCGGCGCCGAGGGGCAGCTCACCATGGGCGCCATCGTCGGCGCCGCCATTCCCGTCCTGGCCACGGAGTGGCAGTCGCCGCTGGTGCTGCCGCTGATGATGGCGCTCGGCATCGCGGGCGGCATGGCCTGGGCGGCGATCCCGGCGCTGCTCCGCAACCGGTTCGGCGCGAACGAGATCCTCACCAGCCTGATGCTCGTCTACGTGGCGCAGCTCATCCTGGACTGGCTGGTGCGCGGCCCGTGGCGCGACCCCGAGGGGTACAACTTCCCGGAGTCGGTGGCGTTGCAGGGCGTCCAGCTCCTGCCCACGCTCGGCTACAGCCGCGTCCATCTCGGCGGTGCGTTCGCCCTCCTGGCGGTGCTGGTGCTGTTCGTGTTCCTGTCGCGCACCCTGAGGGGTTTCGAGGTTCAGGTGTCCGGCGACGCGCCGCGCGCCGGCGGGTTCGGCGGCTTCCGGCGGCCGCGCACCGTGTGGTTCTGCCTGTTGTTGTCCGGGGGGCTGGCGGGGCTGGCCGGCATCGGCGAGATCGCGGGGACGGTCAGGCAACTGCAGCCGACGATCTCTCCCGGCTACGGGTTCACCGCGATCATCGTGGCATTCCTGGGCCGGCTGAACCCGATCGGGGTTCTGCTGGCGGGAATCGTTCTGGCCATCAGCTACCTGGGCGGCGAGGGGGCTCAGATCTCTCTCGGGCTCTCCGACAAGACGGCGCGGGTGTTCCAGGGCACGCTGCTGTTCTTCATCCTGGCGTGCGACACGCTGATCCGGTACCGGCTGCGATTCCGCATGGGAGCGGTGGCGGAGCTGCCGCGATGACCGGCGCGGAAGCGGTGATCCTCACCATCATCACGGCCTCGACCCCGCTGTTGCTGGCCTCCATCGGCGAGTTGGTGGTCGAGCGCTCCGGGGTACTCAACCTGGGCGTCGAGGGATTGATGATCATGGGAGCGGTGAGCGGCTTTGCGGTGGCCTATACCTCGGGATCGGCGCTGGCGGGCGTGGCCGCGTCGCTCGGGACCGGCGTCGCCATCGCGCTGCTGTTCGCCTACCTGACCCAGACGCTGGTGACCAATCAGGTCGCCACCGGGCTGGCGCTCACCCTCTTCGGGCTGGGGCTCGCCGGGCTGATCGGGGAGAATTTCACGGGCCTGCCAGGCGTGAAGCTCCCGAAGGTGCAGATCCCGGTGCTCACCGACATCCCGTATGTCGGGCCGGTGGTGTTCGGCCAGGATCCGTTGGTGTACGCGTCGGTCGCGATCACGGTGCTGGTCGCCTGGACGCTGGCGCGCACGCGCATCGGGCTGGTGATCCGCGCCACCGGCGGCAACCACCACTCCGCCCACGCGCTGGGCTACCGGGTGATCGCCGTGCGGTACGCCTGCATCGCCTTCGGCGGCGCCTGCGCGGGGCTTGCCGGCGGCTACCTCTCGCTCGTCTACACGCCGCAGTGGATCGAGAACATGACCGCCGGACGGGGATGGATCGCCCTGGCCCTGGTGGTGTTCTCCACCTGGGCGCCCCGGCGGGTCGCGGTCGGCGCCTACCTGTTCGGCACGGTGTGGATCATGGGCCTGTGGGCGCAGGGGGTGGGGATCGCCGTGGCGTCGCAGCTCCTGTCGGCGCTGCCCTACCTGGCGACCATCGCGGCGCTGGTGTTGATTTCCGGCAACCGTTTCTTGACGAAGGCGAACACCCCTGCTTGCATTGGGCAGCCGTTCGTGCCCGATCGGTAGGTCGCCGCGTCCGGCCATCCATCCATCATCGGACGGGGCAACGACCCCGCACAAGGAGAGCTCGAGAGATGAAGAAGCTACTCATCGTCGCGCTGGCGCTGATGCTGACCGTGGCGGCGTTCGGCCAGGACAAGCTGAAGGTCGGCTTCGTCTACGTCGGCCCGATCGGCGATCACGGCTGGACGTACCAGCACCACGACGGCCTGCTGGCCGTGCAGGAGGAATTCGGCGACCGCGTCGAGACGATCTACGTCGAGAACATCGCGGAGGGCCCGGATGCCGAGCGCGCCATCACCCGCATGGCACGTGAGGGCGCCGGCCTGATCTTCACCACCTCGTTCGGTTTCATGGATCCGACCATCAACGTCGCCGCGCGCTTCCCGGACGTGAAGTTCGAGCACGCCACCGGCTACAAGCGCGCCGACAACGTGTCCATCTACTCGGCCCGCTTCTACGAGGGGCGCTACATCATCGGCCAGATCGCGGCGCAGATGTCGGAGAGCGGCGTCGCCGGTTATATCGCCTCCTTCCCAATCCCGGAGGTCGTGCGCGGCATCAACGCGTTCCTGCTCGGCGCCCAGACGATCAACCCCGACTTCAAGCTCAAGGTGGTGTGGGTCAACACCTGGTTCGATCCCGGCAAGGAAGCGGACGCGGCCAAGGTCCTGATCGGGCAGGGCGCGGACATCATCAGCCAGCACACCGACTCCACCGCGCCGCTGCAGATCGCCGAGGAGCAGGGCGTGGTCGGTTTCGGACAGGCATCGGACATGTTCCACTTCGCGCCGAACGCGCAGCTCACCTCCGTCATCGACGAGTGGGCTCCCTACTACGTCGCCCGCACCAGGGCCGTGCTCGACGGCACCTGGGAGTCCACGGACACCTGGGACGGCATCGCCCCGGGCATGGTCAGGATGGCGGAGTACACCAACATGCCGGACGAGGTGAAGGCGCTGGCCATGGAGACGGAGGCGATGATCGCCTCCGGAGAGCTGCACCCGTTCAAGGGCCCGATCTACAACCAGGACGGCGAGATGGTGATCGGCGAGGGCGAGGTGCTCGACGACGGCACGCTGCTCGGCATGAACTGGTACGTGCAGGGCGTCGACGACAAGCTGCCGGGGTAGCGCCGCAGCGAGCGTCGCCCCAGGCGACGCTCTCCTGAAACCCGATCTGTACGCCACGGGGTCTGTCGGATCCGGCGCCCGAAGCGCCGATCCGACGGCCTCGGTACCCTCATGGCGCAGAGCGCGGTCAATCCGCTGGAACGCAACGTCTTGATCAACCCCATGCACCCCGACTTCGACGAAGTCGTCCCTGGCACAATCCGTGCGTTCGTGTTCGATCGCCAGCTCACCGCCACCGCGTAGCGATGCAAGCACTTGATTCGTCATCCTTGTCCGTCGCCGCGATCAACGCGCTCGGCACCGCGGCGTTCGTCGCACGTTTCGGCGATGTGGCCGAACACTCACCGTGGGTGTCGGAACGGGCGGCGGCCGCACGGCCGTTCGCGGACAGACAGGCAGTGGTCGCCGCCTTCGTGGCCGCGGTGCGAGCTGCGCCGCCGGAGTCGCAGCTCGCGCTGATCCGCGCTCACCCGGATCTGGCCGACCGCGCCGCCGTGGCCGACGACGCCGGGGCCGCGGGAATCGCCGGCGAGTCGCGGCGGGAGCAGGCCGGCGCGGGCCTGGACCGGCTGACGCCGGCCGAGTTCGAGCGCTTCGCGGACCTCAACGCCCGCTACCGCGCCCGTTTCGGCTTCCCGTTCATCTTCGCGGTGAAGGGCGCGAACAAGGGCATGATCCTGGCCGCCTTCGAGGAACGGATCGGCAACGACGGCGTCACCGAGCGCGCGACGGCGCTCGCCAACGTGGAGCGCATCCTCCGCTTCCGCATCGAAGACCGGATCGCGCCGTGAGCGCGGCCGCCGCCGGGCGGGTCGTGCGCGGTGCGGTGCTGAGCTACCGCGACGACCCGGCTCGCGCGGGAGCGCAGCACGCGGTTCGCTACCATCAACGCGGCGCGGTGGTGCTGGGCGGCGACGGCAGGATCGCCTGGTGTGGCTCGGCCGCCGAGTTGCCCGACCGCTTCCGCGCGCTGGCCGCCGACGATTACGGACCGGCGCTGGTCCTGCCGGGCTTCATCGACGCCCACATCCACTTCCCGCAGTACCGGATGCTGGCGGCGCCGGGCAGGGACCTGCTGGACTGGCTGCAGCGCTATACGTTCCCGGAGGAGTGCCGCTACCGCTCAACAGCCCACGCGTGCGCGGCGGCCGAGGTCTTTCTGGACCGGCGGGTCCGGCACGGCACGACCGCGGCCGTCGTGTTCTCCACCGTCCATCGCGCCGCTACCGATGCGCTGTTCGCCGCAGCCGAGGCGCGCCGCATGGCGGTCGTCACCGGCAAGACGATGATGGACCGCAACGCCCCCGCGGAGCTGTGCGACGACCCGGCGCGCGGAGCCGAGGACAGCGAGGTGCTGATCGACCGTTGGCACGGCCGCGGGCGACTCCGCTACGCGATCACCGTGCGCTTTGCCGTCACCTCCAGCGAGGCGCAGCTTCGCGCCGCCGGCGGGCTTGCCGCCCGCCACCCGGGCTGCCACGTGCACACGCACCTGTCGGAGAGCCAGGCGGAGATCGCGCTGGTGGCGCGCGACTTCCCGTGGGCGCAGGACTACACCGACGTCTACGACCGCTTCGGGCTGGTGGGCGCCCGCAGCCTGTTCGCGCACGGCATCCACCTCTCCGAGCGCGAGCGCGCGTGTCTGTCGGCGGCCGGCGCGACCGTCGTGCACTGCCCGACCTCGAACACCTTCCTGGGATCGGGCCTGTTCGACCTCCGCCGTCTGCGGAGCGGCACGCACCCGGTCGGCGTCGGCCTCGCCACCGACGTCGGCGGGGGCACCAGCTACTCGATGCTTGCGACCATGGGCGAGGCGTACAAGGTGGCGATGCTGCGCGGCTATCGGCCGACCGCGCACGAGCTGTTCCACCTGGCCACCCGCGGCAACGCCGTGCGGCTCGGCATGGATGACCAGGTCGGGTGCCTGGAACCGGGCCGTTGGGCGGACCTGGTGGTGCTCGACCCCGCCGCCACGCCGGTGCTGGCAGACCGCAACGAGCTGTCGGCGAACCTCGAGGAGACGCTGTTCGCGCTGGCGATCCTGGGCGACGACCGCGCGGTGCGCGCCACCTACGTGGCCGGCCGCCCTGCGTGGCTCGCCGAGCCGGCGGCCGATCCGGCAGACTCCTGCCGACACCCTGTCGCCAAGGAGTAGACCATGTACGTGATCGTCGCACCGATTCAGATCAAGGAAGGACACAAGGACGAGTTCATCGAGGCGATGCTCGGGGACGCGCGCGGCTCCGTGAACGACGAGCCGGGCTGCCTGCGCTTCGACGTCATCCAGGACGGGGCCGATGCGAACCGGATCTGGCTGTACGAGGTGTACGTGGACGAGGCGGCCTTTCAGGCCCACACGAAGACGCCGCACTTCCTGAAGTGGCGGGACACCGTCAAGGACTGGATGGACGAACGGCCGGTCGGCGCGGGCGCCGGCAGCTCCAACATCTGGCCGCCGGACGACGGCTGGAAGTAGGCTCCCGGTGGCGCAGCGGGAACCGTGGCACGCGGTGGCGACGGACCTGGTGGACGTCGCCGCCGGACGGGCGGCGGCCGACCTGGTGATCCGCGGTGGACGCTGGGTCAACGTGCTCACGCGCGAGGTGATTCCCGGCATGGACATTGCCGTGCGCCGGGGCCGCATCGCCTGCATCGTCGAGGACGCCGGCTACTGCACCGGCGACGGCACGCGCGTGGTCGAGGCCGAGGGCCGGGTCCTGGTGCCGGGACTGACCGACGGCCACCTGCACGTCGAGAGCAGCATGTGCACGATCACGGAGTACGTGCGCGCCGTGCTCCCGCACGCCACCACGCCGATCTGCACCGCCCCGCACGAGGGGGCGAACGTCTTCGGCCTCGACGGCGTGCGCATGATGGTGGCCGAGGCGGAGGCCGCGCCCATCCACGTCTTCGTGCAGATGCCGTCGTGCGTGCCGTCCGCGCCGGGGCTGGAGACGCCCGGGGCGCGCATCACGCCGCAGGACGTGCAGGAGGCGATGACCTGGCCGGGTATCGTCGGCCTGGGGGAGATGATGAATTTCCCCGGCGTGGTCGCCGGCGATCAGCAGATGCATGCAGAGATGGCCGCCACCATGCGCGCCGGCAAGACGATCGGCGGCCACTACCCGAGCCCGGAGCTGGATCGGAGCTTTCACGCCTACCTGGCCGGCGGTACCGCCGACGACCACGAGAACACGCGCGAGGTGGACGCCGTCGAGCGCGCCCGCC
>JAPOQV010000675.1 GCA_026710565.1 Spirochaetaceae bacterium
CCCGACACCCTGCAGCTCACCCTCGTCGACCTGGTCGGTGATCCGACCCCGGAGATCGTGATCCGTGGCACGGCGGGATCGGACCGTCAGACGCTGGACGCCTATCAGCGCGTGCCGGCCTCCCAGGGCGCGGCAGGATACCGGCCGATCGCCCGCATCGCCGTCCACGGCACCTTGATGATCGATGATTCCGCGGGCGGCCGGCATGCGGGCGGAGAGCAGGGGGGCGAGGACGGCGCTGCCGTGCCACTCGTGGCCTACGTGAATGCGCCGGAGTCGGAGAGCGGGCTCGACCTGCTGCGTCTGACCTATGGGTGGGATGCGGAGGGCGCGGGGTACGTGCTTCTTCGGACCGAACCGGTCGACGCGCCCGCCGATCCGGAAGCGCGGCTGCTCGCCCTGTACGCCGGCCCCGGCGTCGAACCGTACGAAGCATTCCTCGCCGGACCGTGGTATCGCGATGACCCGCCGGACACCTCCGACGCCGCTGTTCCCAGGGAGCTGATCGTCTTCGCGCCTGACCAGCGCCTGATCTCCCTCTACGACGGCGCGGTTCTGGAGCAGCTCGAGTGGGTCGCATCCCACCGTCCACTACTCGCACGTCTGGACGTGTGGACCCGCAACGCGGCGATCGAAGTCATCGCCAGGACGTTGGCCATCGAGACGCACTCAGCCGCGGAGATCCTGGTCCAGGTACGCGGCCACGACCCGTACGCCGTCAGCCGCCGCACCTATCGGCGGCTGACGCCGGCCGAGCAGGAGGCGCTGCTGCCCGCCGGGGTCCCGGCGCCCGTCGCGGTGCTGAGCGGTCACTACCGGTCGTCCCACGGGCTGTCGCTGGAATTCCTTGGCGACCGGTTCGTATGGATTGATGGCGAGCAGGTGCTCGAAGGCGGCTTCGCGCTTCGCGGCCGGCTTCTCTCCATGAAGATCGTCGGTCCGCGCGGGACCCATCAGGGCTATCTCAGCTTCCTGATCGATTACGCGGAGGAGTACTCGTCGGATCGGGTCGAGCGCTCGCTGCGGCTGACGCGAGTCGGGCCGACCCCTCCCCCCTCGCCCGCCGGCGGGGCGACGGTGCTCCACCTGCACCAGGTGCAGCCGGTCACGGACCGGAGCCGGCAAGATACGGAATGACGTCGCCGTCGTAGCCGATCGCCTGCACGCGTTTCAGCAGCAGCTCGGCCGCCTGACGGGTGGCCACGGCGCCGACGAGCACCTGCACCAGGTCGCCGTTCTGCCGCGTGCGTACGGGAAACTCCGCGTCGCGCAGTGCGTTCACCATGTGCCGTGCGTTGATCGGGTCTCTGAACGAGCCGAGCCGCAAGGTGAACTGCGGGCCGCCGCGGGCCGCAGGCGCAGCTACCGGAACCAGTCCCCCCGACGGTCGCGCCGCCCCGGCCTCGGTACCCTGAGCGGCGGCTTCCCCTCCCGAGACGTGCGACCGGCCACTCACCGCGTCGCTCGCTTCCGGCGAGAGCACATCCACCGCCGGCCGTACCGCCGGGAGCTCCGGCAGCGAGGACGACACCAGCCCATCGGCCAGTCGCGCTGCCTCGAACAGCCCGACCGGCGACGGAAAGGGGCGGACCGTCCCACCTCCACCTTCCGGGCTCAGAAGATCGAGCGCCATCGCCAGCTCCGGCGACGAGCCGAGCGCGGCGAGGCGGCGCAGCCTGTCATCGAGCTCCTCGAATCTCCCCGAGTGGATGTCGAGACGAATCAGCGCCAGGTGAGCCGCCGGAGCGTACGGCCCGTCCGCGGACCGCTCCAGGGAGGCGGAGAACGCGTTGCGGGCATCGTCGTCCCGTCCCGCGGCGAGGTGAAGGCGCCCGAGCAGCAACACCGCGCCCGCAAAATCCGGGTGAGCGGCGTCGTCCACGAGTGGCTGCAGGGCCGACTGCGCGCGGTCCAGGTCGCCCAGCTCCAGCGCCACGCCCGCCATGGCGAGCCGATGCGCGGACGTCGCGGGTACCAGGTCGAACTCCAGCAGGACCTGCGCCTGTTGCAGACGCCCGCGCAACTGCGCGTCCCATGCCGCTTCCAGGTCGGCCGCCGACGCTCGTCCGACCCCCAGGGTCAGCGCAAGCACCGGGATGACGAGCCATCGCCCGCCTCCCGCTACCCCGCCGTTCGCCATCCTGTCCCCCTTGGGGAGGGCTTCAGGGATGGTGTCGGTGAGCCCCCTCCGCTTCTATTGTCGGCTGCGGGGGGACGGCTCTACATCCGGGACTTCAGGCCGCGAACGAAGCGGTAGACCGACAGGCCGCCGTACGCGATCAGGCCGGCTCCGGCCAAACCCAGGATGATACCCGGGAACCCGCCGATGGCCGCGGACAGGATGCCGAGCACGCCGGCGCCGGCGACCACGAGGCCGGGACGCCGGTCATCCCTGCTGGTCGCGAACGCCAGGCCGCCGGCGGTGACCAGGCCGGCTATGACGATCCCGACCACGCCGGGCAACGCACCCATCACCATCAGGCCGACGCCGCCGGCGACCGCCGTGAAGCCGGCCACGCCCTGCCTGGAAAGCGTCTCACGCGGGACGATGTCATTCATGAGCGCACCCTCATGCCCGCAAATATACTCAAGGGGCGCCGAGCCGGCGACCGGCCTGCCCGAGGACGTGTCCGGTCACTGGATGCGGTGCACGGCTCACGATATACTCCGGACCTAGTCTTGAAACGGTTCCTCGTCGCGACGGTCGCCATCGTGTTCGCCATCGGTCACGCCGTGGCTCAGGAAGAGTCACAACCGCCCCCCGGCGCCGACGCGCAGGGCGACCCTTACGTCCTGGGCGACCAGATGCTGGCGCTTGGCGCCAGCTTGGTGTTGCCGCTGTTCACCTATCTGCCAACCGACGAGGTCGCCGGCTCCCGTGTCACCGGCACCAACCTGACACCGGGAGGCAAGCTGTCACTGAACTGGAACGCGTTCCTCGGGCCGCGCCTGACCGTCGGAGCCGAGGTCGGCGGCATGTTCGCGATCGACCGGCACGGGGAGCCGCTGCTGCTGGTTCCGGTCACCGGCCGCCTGGGCTACCAGTTCAGCTCGAACCTGTTCGGCCTGGGACAGTTCGACCTGCCGGTCTTCGTGAATGCCGGTGTCGGATTCATGAAGCTGGCTGACCTGTTCAGCGTCAACCTGATCCTCCGGCCGGGCGCGTCCCTCTTCTATCGGTACGATCGAAACTGGTCCTTCGGCGGCTCGGTCAGCGTCTGGCTGATGTTCGAACCGCTCTGGGGCGCGGCGAGCGCGGGGTCGGGTCCGGGATTGGCCACGTTCCTGGATATCTCCCCGCAGATCGTCTACCACTTCTGACAGGCGATGGCGGCGATGCGGAGTCGATCGAACGTGACGAGGATGACCGTGCGGCGCACGCTTGCCGGCGCGGCGGCCGCGGCGCTGTCGCTTGTCCTGTCGGGTTGTCAGGATCCTGCCACCGGTATCTTCCACCATCTGGCCCACCAGCAGCCTACCGTCGACCGGAACCTGGCCAACGACATCACCATCGGCGGCGTCGCGCGCTGGGGCGACCGCTATCTGGTCGCCGCCGGCAAGCTGTGGTCACGGGCGGTCGGGACCGACCAGAGTCCTCCCGGCGAGTGGACCTCGATGACCGTCACGTTCGACGGCCAGAGCACGTCCGCCGTGATGCTGCCGTTCGTCCGATGGCGACCCGACGCCGGCGAGCCGTCGCTGCTCGCCGGCGCCCTGTTCGTCGACGAGGAGCGTTTCGCTCTGCTCCAGGCGGACGCCGGCCTGATCACGGCCAACTCGGTGGCCTGGGAAACGGTTCCGGGCTCCGCGGTGAGTGGCCGTGAGGTGATCGTCCTGTTCACACCCGATGACGATGAGTCGGTGTTGTTCGCGGTCATCGCCAAGTCGAGAGGAGAGAACCGTTCCTACCGGCTTCTGAGCGCCAGCCGCCGATCGTCCGGGGCACCCGAATTCGAGGTAGAGCTTGACGACCTCAGCCATCCGGTCGAGGCGGTCGCCACCGACGGAGCCGGCACCTACTGGGCCGTCGCCGGCAGCGAGCTCTACACCGGAAGCCTCGGTAGCTTGGTGATATCCGACACGGCACCGTCGCCGGAGGGTTCCGAGACGTTCCGCAGCGTGGTCCACGACGGCACGGGCACCTTGGTGTTGACCGGCAGCACGGGGACGGTGTGGCGCTCCCGGGACGGAGGGGAGACCTGGCCGGATACGCACGAGATCAGGGCCGACGACCAGGCCGTGCCGTTGCGGGGCGCGGTCGCCGTCAGCAGCACGGCGCTGGTCGGGACCGACGACCATGGCTACTACACGGCGTCGCTGGAGGGCGACCTCGCGGTGAGACGGCTGCCGCTCACCACCGAGGCCATCTACCACGCATCCATCCTGCGCCTCTGGGTGGACCCCAGGACTGACGGCGTCACGGTATTCGCGCTCACCGCCAGCGACGGCCTGTGGTCTGCTTCCGTGAAACGCGGTGAAGTGCCGGAACGCTGGGAGCTGGAGTAGCCGTCTCCCGCAACCCGGACACGGGTCGTACGACACGGGTCGTACGCTCAACGATCCACGCGGACGGTCACCTCACGGCCATCACGCACCACGCGCACGTCGAACGAGCCCTGCTGCCTGGCGTTGATCAGGCGATAGAAGCCACGCAGGTCACGGACCTCGTCGTCGTCGATACGGACAATCACGTCCTGAGGCCGCAGACCGGACTCCATGGCGGCACTGCCGGAGCTTGCCGCGAGCACGAACACACCCGCGTCAGGCAACGCCGCCCGAGCCTGCTCCGTCAGAGCCTGCAGGGACTGGACACGCACTCCGGGCCAGACCGTTCCCGGCTGCGGCTCCTCCGACCCCGGCCACACCACGACGGCCCGCTCGATACCGTCGCGCATCAGCCGGAACCGTGCGGGCTGGCCCGGTTCCAGCGCGACGATGGCGCTGATCAGGTCGTCGCTGTCGGCGACCTCCTGACCGGCGACTGCCAGCACGACGTCCCCGGCGCGCAGACCCGCGCGCTGGGCCGGTTCCCCGTCATAGAGGTCGAAGAGCACGGCGCCGGAGCGCCCGGGCGTCAGATAGTCGACGATGTCCGGCCCGGCGAGCACGACGCCGAGCCATGCGTAGCTGACGCTTCCGTCCTCGATCAACTGGTCGATGACCGGCTTGGCGTTGTTGATCGGCAAGGCGAATCCGACCCCCGCCCAACGGCTGCCCTGCGCCTGGATCCAGGTGTTGATGCCCACCACGCGGCCGGTGATATCCACCAGGGCTCCGCCGGAACTGCCCGGGTTCATGTTGGCGTCGGTCTGGATGAAGTCGCTGATATTGCCGACTTCGCCGCCGGAACGGCCGACCGCGCTGACGATGCCAAGCGTCAGCGTGGCGTCCAGTCCGAACGGACTGCCGACGGCCAGCACCAGGTCGCCTGCCCGCAGGGTGTCGGAGTCGCCCAGAACGGCGAGCGGCAGCTCGTCCGGCGTCCGCACGGCCACCATCGCCAGGTCCATGCGCGTGTCGGCGCCCACGATCTCCCCCGGAAAGCTGCGCTCGTCGCTGAGCGTCACCACGATCCGCTCGGCGGACCTCACCACGTGGTAATTGGTAACGATGAAGTGCCGGTCGCCGTCACGGCGCACCAGCACCCCTGATCCGACCCCGGGCACGGGCATGAGGTTCGGGCGGAGGTCCGCCCGGGACTGGCCGGCCGCCACGGTATCGAGCTTCACCACCGCCGGCGTGACCGTTTCGGCCACGTTGCGCACCGCCTGCTGCAGGTCGATCAACACCGCGGAGCTCCCGCCCGGTGCGCCCGCATCCGGCGCGGCGGCGGCGTCCTGCACGCCGAGGTTCGCAGCAGCCGCCAGCAGCAGGACTGCACCCGGCAGACTCAACCGATTCCGCAGCCTGCGGGGGCGAGATCCGCCGATCACGGGTGCGAGGTCAGCACTTCGGCGCGGTCGGAGAGAATGGCCACCGTGTGCTCGAAGTGAGCGGCACGCTTGCGATCGGCGGTGACGACCGTCCAGCCGTCGTCGAGCACCTCCACTTTCCATGTGCCCTCGGTGATCATCGGTTCGATCGCCAGCACCATCCCGGGCTTGATGCGCGGGTTGCTGCCCGGGGACGGGTAGTTGGGCACCTGCGGATCCTCGTGCGGGGAGAAGCCGACGCCGTGTCCGCAGAACTGCCGCACGACGCCGTACCCCCGGGCGCTCGCGTACCGGTAGACGGCATTGGCGACATCGCGCAGGCGGTTGCCCGGCACCGCCGCGGCGACCGCCTGCCGGAGGCACTCGCGCGTGACCTCCAACAGCGATTCGGTGCCCGGCGCGACGCTCCCGACCGGCAGCGTCAGCGCCGCGTCGCTGAAGCAGCCGGCGCGGTCCACGCCGCAGTCGATGCCGACGATGTCGCCGGCCGCCAGCCTCCGCCGGCCGGGGATGCCGTGGATCACCTCCTCGTTGATGGACACGCACAGCGTCGCCGGGTAGTCCAGGTAGCCCAGAAACGCGGGCCGGGCACCGTTCGCCTCGATGTGCGAACGGGCGACGTGGTCGAGCTCGGCCGTGGTGACTCCGGGCTCGATCCGTTCGGCGACCAGCCGCAGCGTCTCCGAGAGGATGCGCGCCGACTCGCGAATGCCCACCATGTCCGCTTCGCTCTTCAGCCGCGTCATCGCCGGCGCTTCCGCGTCCACGTCCGCCGCGCGGCGCGCGCGGCGCGCCCGGCCCGGCAACCGCGGAGGCATGCCCGGCGCCGGCGAGGAACGGCGGCCGCGGCGCCCTCGTGCGGTCACGGCGCGTTCCGGGACGCGCTCATGCCACCCGCTTGCGCACGCCGTCCAGCACGCCGTTGACGAATCGGTAGGAGTCGTCGGTGCCGTACCCCTTGGCGATCTCCACCGCCTCGTTGATGACCACGGACGCCGGGACATCCCGCTGATGCAGCAGGCAGTACACGCTCATCCGCAGGATCGCAAGGTCGACGCGCGAGAGCCGTTCCAGGTCCCAGTGCTCGAGCTGCCGGTCGATACAGCCGTCCACGGCCGGCAGATTCTCGATACTGCCGGCGACCAGCAGCCTGGCGAATGCACAGGTCTCCTCACTCAGGGCGTCGCGTTGCATGGCTTCCATCCACGACAGATCCACCACGTCGGCGATCGCGCCCCCGCACAGGTCGTACCGGTACAGCGCCTGCACCGCCAGCACGCGGGCGTTGCGGCGGCCGGTCGCATCGGCGGCTGTCAAGACGTCCCGGTGGGACAGGTGGCGTTCAGGTTGTCCGTGAAGATCTCGACGGCCGCCCGGTCCCGCAGCTCCGCGATCACCTCCTGGACGACCTGCTGAGATGTTCTTGCCTGGCGCTCGGTCGCGAGCAGCGCGGTGATCTGCCCGCGCACCGTCTGCGACGAGCGCGGCGTCACCCGGTCGTCCAGGGTGAGCAGGCGTGCGGGAAGGAGGTCGGCGATCTTGAGGATGTGGAAGCCGACGGCGGACCGGACCACTTCGCTTGTCTCTCCGACCTGCATGGCGAACACCGTTCTCAGGAACTCCGGGCCCAGTGTCTCCATTCCCCTGGCATCGTCCCGGCGGAGGTAGCGGTTGCCGAGCTCGCCGCCGTTGAAGCGCGAGTTGCCGTCGTCCGAGTACTTCACCACCAGGTCGTCGAACCCGGCGCCGTCACGCAGCTCCTGCAGCGCCTGGTCCGCGCGCTCCCGTGCCCGTGTCACGGCGTCCTCGTCCAGCCCCTGCGTTCTGAAGTGGACGTGCAGGACCAGCGCCATCTTCGGCTGTGCGAACAGCGGAACGTTCAGGTCATAGTACTCGGCGATCTCCGCCTCGGACGGGAGCAGGACCTCTTCCAGCCGGCCCGGGCGCATCTGCGCCGCCAGGCGCTCCGTGTTGATCAACACCGTGATCCGCTCCCGGTACTCCTCCGGCGTCAACCCGAATTGCCGCTGGATCTCCGCCGCCCACCCGTCATCGGTATACGGCGACTCCAGTCCAAGCTGCTGCTCCACCTGCCTGCGACGCTCGACCAGGATCTGGTCGACTTCCGCCTCCGTGGGGATCAGGCGCTGTTGGGCAGCCTCCTGCTCGATGAGGTGCTCGTCGATCAGCGCGTCGAGCACCGCCCGGCACTGGTCCAGATCCAAAGCATCGAGCCGACTCTGGCGCGCCACCATGCCGGCATGCGCCGCGAACTGAGGCGACGAGATGATCTCCGGCTTGTGCAGACGCACGGTCGCCACCGGCCTGGCGATCGACTGTGGCCAGGCGGCCACGGCGCTCATCATCGCGATGCCGGCCACGGCGATGGTCACGACCCCGAGCACGCGTCCCCGCGCCGTCGGCGCGCGAGGGACGCCGCTCCGTTTGAACAGTTGCCTCATGCCTTCAGGATACTACTTCGGCTGCCCGTTAGGCCTGCATGACCGGTTCGTGCAGGCCGACCCGCGCCTTGAGCTTCTTCACGCCGGCTATTCCCCCGTCCAGACTCAGCGCCCGCTCCAGGTAGCCGCGCGCCGCCTCCAGGTCCCCCACCTCGGAATAGATCTCCGCGATGCGCTTGCAGAAGAACGCCGACTCCCGGTCGGACAGGTCGAGGTCTATCAACTCCTCGATCCAGCGCACCGAGTCGGCCGCCGCCGCGGTCCCGGCCATCTTGACGCACGCCACCTCGCGCATGCGCTCGACCACCTCCGCGATGAAGTGGCGAAAGTAGGGGCGGTTTGCCTCCGCGTGGTACACGCGCAGGTAGTACTCGCACGCCTTGCCGTACGCGCCGTCACGCTCCAGCGCCTCCGCAAGCAGGTACGCACAGTCCATGAAGTCGTCATAATCGAGCAACGCCGCCAGATCGGATTCGATGTGCCCTTCGAGCTCACCGAACGTGGCCAGCGCCTCCCGGTCGCGGGAGCGCATCAGGTCGTACAGCACCAGCTTGGCAAGACTTACCGGATCGGCGCGGGCGCGAAGGAACGACCGGTAGTCGAAGCGGCGCCGACGCAGCGCGCGACCGTAGAGCCGATCGTACTCGCTGCGCCGTTCCGCGTCGCCGAGCACGCGGTAGGCATCGAGCAACCGGCGCATCCGCGACTCCGCCTGCTCCTCCGCGAGCACCGTGAGGTCGGGATGCAACTCCTTGGCGCGCTGGCGGAAACAGCGCTTGATCCGCTCCTGTGAATCCTCCGGGTCGGCACCCAGGAGACGGTAGTAGTCCTCCAACCGTCACTCCGTGCTCAGGGTAGCCGCCGGCCGCCCGGCGGTCAAATTGAGCTGACGCCGTTCGGCGGGTACACTGAGCCCCGGCGCATGTTCCCGTTCCTGATCAAGAAGGCGTTCTTCGACATGTGGGACAACCTGTTCCGCATCTTCGCCCTGAACCTGGGCTACGTGCTCATCATCAGCGGGACCGGTTTCCTGCTCAGCGCGGTGCCGCAGGCGCAGCTTGCCTACTTCGCGGTCCTGGTGATCGGCTCGGCCGCGCTCTCGGTGTTCACCATGGGCACCGCCGCGATCGTCAGCGAGCTTGCCGACTACAAGACCCCGGAATGGAGGATCTTCCTGGACGCCATCCGCGCCCGCTGGCTGCCGGCCGTGCTGCTGGTGGTCATCAACGCGGCGGTCTTCCTGTTCCTGCTGGTGATCGCCGTGCCGGTCTACACCCAGTCGACCATCGGCCTGGTCGCGCTCGGACTGCTCGGCTGGGCGGCCGTGTTCTGGCTGCTGTCGCTGCAGGCGTTCTTCCCGCTCACCACGCGGATGGGCGATCCGTTCGGCAAGACGCTCCGCAAGTGCTTCACCCTGCTGTTCGACAACACCGGATTCACCGTCGGGCTCTTCATCGCGCTGAACGTGTCGGCTCCCTACCTGCTCGGCCTGTTCCTGCTGCTGTTCCTGGGCGCCCCGACCCGCATGCTGGCGTTCGGATCGCCGATGCTGCTGCTGCCGGGACCGGCCAGCGCGGTGCTGCTGCTGACGGTCGCCTTCAAGCTGCGCATGTACAAGTACGACTTCCTGGAGGAACGGCAGCAGGCCAGCGCCGATCAGACCAGCGCCGATCAGACCAGCGCCGATCAGACCAGCGCCGACCAGGAGGGGACGGATGAAGGACAGGTCGAGCAGGCAGGCGGCAAACGCAGACGGGTACGGATACCGTGGGACGCGTTGCTGGCGGAGGACCGCGAGCAGGTGGGCGTGCGCACACTCCGGGGGATGATCTTCCCCTGGAAGGAGTAGACGCTGATGGCCTTCAGCCGACCCGCAGGTGGGAGCCGATCGCCCGAGCTTCCTCCGGCGACTTCAGCACTCCGGAATTCTTCAGGTACATCCCCTCGTGCTCCATGGCCCGCATCAGCTTTATCAGGGCGCGGTTGGAGCCCAGAAACGACTTGGACACGAACGCGTAGCACCTCTTCCCCTGGATCAGCCCGGCGGACGCCAGGAAGGAGTCCACGCGGGCCGGTACCTTGCCGGTGATCGACAGCGACTCGGTCCCCACCAGGACATACTGGTGGGAGGTCAGCTTGGTATTGACGTCACGGCTGCCGTCGACCACCTCGACCTGATGGCCCTGCGACTCGAGGCCAGCACCCAGGGCCCGCGCCAACGCCAGCAGGCCCTTCCGGTTGCGATCAGCGAAGAAGACTACCCCCACGCGCATGCCGGCAGTGTGCCGCACCGTGGCGCCGCTCGGCTACGCCCCCCCGGCGCAGGCCGCGGCCGCGTGCTCGCGCTCATCGCCGTGGCGGCGCTCGCCGCCGCCTGCAGGCAGGAGCCGACCGGGCTCGCGCCACACCACGTCGCCGTGCTGAGCGAGGACCAGGTGGCGGCGCCGCTGACGATCGCGACGGTGGACGACGAGCTGCACGTGCTGTTCGCGAGCCTGGACACGCTGACGCTGCAGCTCGCGCGGCTCGATCCCCGCCGCAACCGACTTACCCTGGAGACCATCGATGCAGTCGGCATCTACCCGTCCGACCTCACCGCGTTCGGGGTGCACGCCTACGCCGTGCACGTCGGCCGGCAGCACGTGATCTACCTGGATCAGCAGCAGCCCGATGCGCTGATCCCGAAGTGGGTCCATCGCGACGCGGACGAGGACGGCTGGTGGGTGACCTCTCCGGTGTTCGAGGGCACGCCGCGCGCGCTGATGCCGCAGGAGTCGGGCGATCTGCTGCTGGTAACGGCAACCCCGCACGGTCCATCGGTGGTCGAGCTGTCCGCCGCTTCGGGCTCGGGCAGGCACCGGCCGGAAGGTATGGCAGATCACCCGCGCCTCGTCTGGCCGGTCCCGTGCGCCGGCCGCGCGTCATTCGTCGCGCCTGCGGCCGGCGACTCGCTGGTCCGGCACCGCGGTGACGGATCGTCCCAGCCACTCCTTGACGGCGTCGGCGCGCACTTCGCCGCATGCGCGGACGGGATCGCGTACGTTCTGTGGCACCTGCCATCGTCGAGCGAGGTGCTGTTCGCTCCCGTGGCCGACGACGGTCTGGGCCCGACGACCGCCGTCACGCTGGCGATCGGCACCACGTCGCTGTACTTCGTCCCGCACCGGGATGGGTTCAGCTTTGTCATCGACGAGTTCGTGATCGATGACGTTGGCGGCGAGGAGCCTGGCGGACGCCACCGGATAGCCCTCATCCATCCTTCTGACGTCCACTCTTCTGGCGAACCGGGTCAGCAGGGCACGTACCGCAAGTCGGTATTGGTCGATCCAGCCAGCCCGCACGGCTTCTCGGCCGCCCATCTCGAGGAGCTCCTGGTCATCGTCGAGCGGCGGTCCGGCGAGCGCCACGAGGCTTCGGCCGGTTTGCAGGCCGCGATCTTCGCGCTCCCGTAGGAGCGATCAGGAGCGGGGCGGAGCTCCGGATGCGGACCGCCGATGATGGGTCTCGGCGGCATGCAGGCGCGCCTCCTGGTGCAGGAGGGCGTGCATGGCTGCCTCGAACGCCACGCGGTCGCCGGCGCGCTCGCGCTCCATGTGCTCGCGGGCGGCGCGGCGCGCCTCGCGGGCCCGCTCCAGATCGATCTCATGGCCGTGCTCGGCGCTGCCGGCCAGAACCACGACGTGGTCCGGCTGCACCTCGATGAAGCCGCCGCCGACCGCGATGAACCGCGGTTCCTGACCCGCGATCCTCACCTCCAGCGCCCCGGGCTTGAGCGCCGACATCAGCGGCGCGTGGCTCGGGAGGATGCCCAGGACGCCCGAGGCGCCGGGGGCGATGACCATCTCCACCTGCTCGTCGAACGCGTGGCGCTCGATGGTGATGACCTCCAGCCGCATCGACACCCTACGCCGCCCCCTCGGAGTCGGTCTGCGCCTGCTGCGACCGCTCGATCACCTCGTCGGCCGTGCCGGCCATGTAGAAGTGCTGCTCGGAGATGTGGTCCAGCTCGCCGTCCAGCAGGCGCTTGAAGCCGGCGACGGTGTCGGCCACCTGTACGTAGCGGCCCGGCTGCCCGGTGAACTGCTCGGCGACGAACATCGGCTGCGAGAAGAAGCGCTGGATCTTGCGCGCCCGCGCCACCATCAGCTTGTCGTCCTCCGGCAACTCGTCCACTCCCAGGATGGCGATGATGTCCTGCAGCTCGTTGTAGCGCTGCAGGACCTGCTGCACCCCGCGCGCCACCTGGTAGTGCTCCTCGCCCACCACCTGCGGCTCCAGGGCACGGCTGGTCGACGCCAGCGGATCGACCGCCGGGTAGATCCCCATCTCCGCGATCGAGCGCTCCAGGGCGATGGTCGCGTCGAGATGGGCGAAGGTGGCCACCGGCGCCGGGTCGGTGTAGTCGTCGGCCGGCACGTAGACCGCCTGCATGCTGGTGATCGATCCCCTGGTGGTGGAGGTGATGCGCTCCTGCAGCTCGCCCATCTCGGTGCCCAGCGTCGGCTGATAGCCGACCGCGCTCGGCATGCGGCCGAGCAGCGCCGACACCTCCGCCCCGCTCATGACGAAGCGGAAGATGTTGTCGATGAACAGCAGCACGTCCCCCCCGCCGTCGCGGAAGTGCTCGGCCATCGTCAGCCCGGTCAGGGCCACGCGCAGGCGCACGCCGGGGGGCTCGTTCATCTGCCCGAACACCATCGCCAGCTTGTCGATGACGCCCGCCTCCTGCATCTCCTTGTAGAGCTGCGTGCCCTCGCGGGTGCGCTCGCCGACCCCCGCGAACACGGAGTAGCCGCCGTGCTCGCGCGCCAGCGACGAGATCAGCTCCTGGATGATCACCGTCTTGCCCACCCCGGCGCCGCCGATCACGCCGATCTTGCCGCCACGGGTGAAGGGCGCGATGAGATCGATAACCTTCATCCCGGTCTCGAAGACCACCCGCTCGGTCACCTGCTCGCTGAAGCCCGGCGGCGGCCGGTGGATGGGCAGCCGCTCCGCCTCCTCGACGGCGGCTCCGCCGTCGATCGGCCGGCCGAGCACGTTGAAGATCCGGCCAAGCACCGGCGGGCCCACCGGCGTGGTGATCGGGCCGCCGGTATCGGCGACCGCCTGGCCGCGGCGCACCCCGTCGGTGGCGTCCATCGCCACGCATCGTACCTGGTCGCCCGAGAGGTGCTGTTGCACCTCCAGCACCAGCGGCTCTCCGCCGTTCTGCGGCGGTACCTGCAGCGCGTTGTGGATCGCCGGCAACTCGCCGGACCGAAACTCGACGTCGACGACCGCCCCCATGACCTGTGTGATGGTCCCCGCAGCGCCCTCTGTCATGCTTTCCTCCGCTCGGTTCTTCGTTACGACGCCGGCGCCTCGGCCGCTGCCAGAGCCTCCGCCCCGCCGACGATGTCCAGCATCTCGGTGGTGATCGCTTCCTGCCGCGCCTTGTTGTAGGACAGGGTCAGCTCTCCGACCAGATCATCGGCGTTCTGGGTGGCGTTGCGCATGGCCACCATGCGTGCCGAGTATTCGCTGGCCAGGCTCTCCAGGATCGCCTGGTAGAGTTGCAGCCGCGTGAAGCTCGGAACCACCGTGGCGACCAGCTCGTCGTAACCCTGCTCGTAGATGTAGGGGTTGGTCTGCTCCGGCGGTTCGCCGTGCAGGAACTCGGCGAGCACCCGGCTGCCCGGATCGCCGGCTCGAACCGGCAGCAGTGGGCGCACGACCGGCTCCTGATGCAGCACGTTGATGAAGTCGCTGTAGGCGACGTACACCCGGTCCACCTCCTGCGACAGGAACGCGCCGAGCGCCACCTCGGCGATCGGTGCCACGTCGGCCTCGGTGGGACGCGCCGGCAGGTCCACGAATTCGGCGAGCAGGTCGTAGCCGCCACGCAGCAGCAACTCGCGGCCCTTGCGGCCGATCGCGATGGTCTTGATGTCGAGCTCGCTGTCGTCCGCGAAGCGGGTCGCCACGCGCATGACGTTGGCGTTGTAGGCGCCCGCCAGACCGCGATCACCGGTGATCACGATCAGCGCCGCGGTCCTGCTGGTCGCCGGCTCGGTCAACAGCGGGTGCTGGGAGCCGCCCACCATCGCCGCCAGGTGCATGAGCACCTCCCACGCCTTGGCGGCGTAGGCGCGCGATGCCAGCGCCTGTTCCTGCGCGCGCCGCATGCGCGACGCCGCCACCATCTCCATGGCCCGCGTCACCTGGGAGATGTTGCGCACGCTGCGGATGCGGCGCCGGATCTCGCGGACCGATGCCACGGATCAGGTCCTGGCCGACGCCTGCCGGGCACTCTCCCGAAAGCGCCCGCCGAACTCTTCCAGCGCGGCCCGCAGCGCCTGACCCACGTCGTCGGTGATCTCCCGGCGGGTCGCGATCGTGGCGCGGATCTCCGGATGGGTGCTGCTCACGAAGTCGATCAGCTCGCGCGCATAGCGCTGGATGTCGGCGACCGGCACCTGCGCCGCGAAGCCCTCGGTCACGGCGTAGGTGGCGATCACCTGCTCCTCCAGCGGCACCGGCTCGTACTGTGGCTGCTTGAGCAGCTCGGTCAGGCGCAGGCCCCGCTCCAACTGGTCGCGGGTGGTCGCGTCCAGGTCCGAGCCGAACTGCGCGAACGCCGCAAGCGAACGGAACTGCGCCAGCTCGAGCCGCATCCTGCCGGCGACCTTCTTCATCGCCTTCGTCTGTGCATCGCCGCCCACGCGTGAGACCGACAGTCCGGCGTTGACCGCCGGCCGCTGGCCGGCGTGGAACAGCTCGTTCTCCAGGTAGATCTGTCCGTCGGTGATGGAGATGACGTTGGTCGGCACGTAAGCGGACACGTCGCCGGCCAGCGTCTCGATGATCGGCAGCGCGGTCAGCGAGCCGCCGCCCCGCTCCTCCGACAGGCGCGCCGCGCGCTCCAGCAGCCGCGAGTGCAGGTAGAAAACGTCGCCGGGGTAGGCCTCGCGGCCGGGCGGGCGGCGCAGCAGCAGCGACACCTGCCGGTACGCCCATGCGTGCTTGCTGAGATCGTCGTAGATCACCAGCGCGTCGCGCCCCTGCTCCATGAAGAACTCGCCGATCGCGCAGCCGGCATAGGGGGCGATGTATTGCAGCGGCGCCGGCTCGGACGCCGAGGCCGCCACCACCACGGTGTGCTCCATCGCGCCGCGCTCGGCCAGCGATGCGACCACCTGCGCGACCTGTGCCTGGCGCTGGCCGATGGCGACGTAGATGCACACCAGGTCGCCACCCCGCTGGTTGAGGATCGCGTCGATCGCGATCGCCGTCTTGCCGGTCTGACGGTCGCCGATGATCAGCTCGCGCTGGCCGCGGCCGATCGGGATCATGGCGTCGATCGCCTTGATGCCGGTCTGGACCGGCGTATCGACGTTGTCCCGCTCGATCACGCCGGGAGCGATGCGCTCCATCGGGAGGCGCTCGGCAAGGTGCAGGTCACCCTTGCCGTCGATGGGCGTGCCGAGCGCGTCGACGACCCGGCCGATCAGGTCGTCGCCGACCGGTACCGACGCGATCTGCCCCGTGCTCTTGACCGTGTCGCCTTCCTCGATGTGGTCGTACGGACCCATGATCACCGCGCCGACCACGTCGCGCTCCAGGTTGAGGGCGATGCCGGAAACCCCTTGCGGGAACTCCAGGAGCTCGGTCGCCATGGCGCCGCTCAACCCGGAGATGCGGGCGATGCCGTCGCCGACGCTCATCACCGTGCCGACCTCGCGCCGCTCCAGCGGCGCCTCGAAACCTTCGATCTGGCGGCGTAACTGCCGCGTTATGTCATCGACTCGTATCGCCATCGGCTTGTTCAATCCCCGTCCGTCAAATGGCACGTCGCAGCGTGCTGTCCAGCTCGCGCAGCCGCGCGGCGACGCTGCCGTCGATCACCTCGTCCCCGACGCGGATGAGCAGCCCGCCGATCAACTGCGGGTCGACCTCGTAGCGGATCTGCACGTCCGCCCCGTACCTGCTCCTGACCGAACCCTCGACCTGCTGCCGGGTCCCGGCATCCAGCTCGACGGCGCTGGTCACCGTCGCGAGCCGCGCCGACGGACCCGCCGTCGCCAGCCGTTCCAGGCCGGCGAGCACGCGCGGCAGCAGGGCCACGTCGCCGTTGGCAAGCAGCGTGCCGAAGAAACGCCGCACGGCAGCCGGCGTCCCGGTGGGGATCATCTTCTCCATGCGCCGCTGGCGGTCGGCGAACGGTGCCGCCCGATCGTCCAGCGCGGCGCAGGCCGGCTCGTCGGCCTCCAGTGCCCGGCTCACCGCCCGCAACGCGTCGATCCACTCCTCCAGGGCGATGCCGAAGCAGGCGCTCGCGTACCGTTCGGCGAGCTCACCCGGATTCACTCATCCCCACCGATATCGTCGAGCACGCGGTCCACGAGCGCGCGATGGGCGGCCGGATCGACCGCCTGGGCGATCACCTTGCCGGCGATCAGCAACGCCAGCTCCCCCGCCTCGCGCCGCAGGGACTCGGTCACCTGCTCGCGCTCGCGCTCCGCTTCCTCGCGGGCGCGCGCCTTGATCTGTTCCGCCTCTTCGCGGGCCGCCTCAAGCACCTCGCCGCGCATGCGCTCGGTCGCATCGGCCGCCGCGCGGGCCTCCTGCTGCGCCGCGTCGCGCGCGGCGGCGAGCTCGCGCTCGAAGGCTGCGCGCTGGCCTTCGGCTTCCTTCCGGGCGCGTTCGGCCGCTTCCAGCCCGTCGGCGATCCTCTGCTGGCGGCGGGCCAGCATCGCCTTGACCGGTTTGAACAGGAAGAGCCTCAGCAGAACGACCAGGATGATGAAGTTGGCCGCATAGGCGGCAAGTCCGATCGGCGAGATTCCGAGCGCTTCCATCCCCTACGAACCCATCCTCGGGGTGGCTAAACCACGAACAGGATGATGAGCGTGATGACCAGGGCGTAGATCGCCACGGATTCCGCGAAGGCCATGCCCACCAGCATGTTGGTACGGATCATCCCCTGCGCTTCCGGGTTGCGTCCCAGCGACTGCAGGGCGCCGAGTGCGGTGAGACCGATACCGATGCCGGGGCCGAGCGCGCCGATGCCGATGGCCAGTGCGGCGGCCAGCAACTTGAACGTCTCTTGAGTGAGCTCCATGGATGCGGAAGCTATCAGACACGGCCCCCGACGCCAAGTCGGGGGCGCCGACTGCGCCGCGAAGCGGCGGCTGCGATCAGTGCTCGTGCTCGCCCGCTGCGATCGAGAAGAACACCAGGGCCAGCAGGAAGAAGACGATCGCCTGGATCAGCCCGACGAAGATCTCCAGGCCGAAGAACACGACCACCAGGCCCAGGGGCACCAGGCTGGAGATCACGATCAGGACCACCTCGCCGGCAAACACGTTCCCGAACAGCCGGAAGGAGAAGGAGACGATCCGCGCCAGCTCGCTGATCCCCTCCAGCACGCCCACGAACAACTCGATCGCCCAGGCGGTGAAGCCCTTGCGGCGCAGGCCGCCCAGGGGCAGGAAGTTTGCCAGGTAGCGCGCGCCGTGCGTGCGCAGCCCGAACCACTGGGTCAGGATCACGGTGATCAGCGCCAGTGCCAGGGTCATGTTGAGGTCGGAGGAGGGAGCGCGCAGGAACGGGACGATCACTACCTGGTCGTCGTGCCCATCGTGGTGTTCTCCGGGGTGCAGAGGCGTCAGGTCGTCGAACTCTCCGCCGATGAGCAGCACGCTCGGGATACCGCCGAACCCCGTGGCACCGGGATCGGCGCCGCCCTGGTACGTCGAGTGGGCCGGCCCGATCGCCCCCAGAAACGGGGTGAGCAGGCTGAACATGTTGACGACGAGCAGGTAGAGGAAAATGGTGGCGACGATCGGGAAGAAGGTCTCTGCCCAGCGCTTGGGTGCGACATCCCTCACCAGGTTGTCGAGCCCCTCGATCAGCCCCTCCACCACGTTCTGCAGGCCTCCCGGCCGCTCCTTGAGGCGCCGCCCGAAGCAGAAGGCGAAGACCACCAGCGCCGCCGACAGCACGAACGAGGTCAGCACGGCATTGGTGAGGTGCTTGCCGAGCCCGATCGGCTCTGCCTTTACCTCGATCGCCGCCATGTCGTGCGGAAACACCACGAACCCGACGGCGACCACGGCGACCACCGCCAGGACGATCAGGAGCGCCTTCACTGACCCGCTGCGCCCCCGCTGCCGGTGCCGCCCTGGGCGGCGTCCGCCTGACCGACGGTGCCGCCCGCACCCTCACCCTCGGAGGCGGCCGCCTGCCCGGCAGCGTCGCCGGACCCGCCGGCCGGCGGAGCATCGGTCACCTGCGGCGCGGACGCCGGCGGAGCCGGAGCGGGACGTACCCACCATTGGCCTTCCTCCGCCTGCAGGGTCTGAAGCCGAGCGCGTTCCAGGAAATCGTCCCGCTCGGGCGTGCGGTTCAGCCATGCCAGCGTGAACGCGGCGACCAGAAACACGGCCCCGAGGATCGACGTGAACTTCGTCAGCACGTTGCCGGTCCGGGAACCGAACGGCGAGGAGCTCTCCCCGCCACCGAACATGCCGCCGATGCCGCCGCCCTGATCGTCCTGGATGAGAACGATGAGCACCAGCAGCACCGCGGTGATGATGAAAACGACCAGTATTACTATTCCGGCGAGCGCCATTGCACATCCATTATAAGGGCACGACCGCCGCGAACGAAGCCGCCTCCAGCGACGCGCCACCGACCAGCAGGCCGTCGACGCCGTCCTGCGCAAGCAGCGCGGCGGCGTTGTCCGGTTTCACCGAGCCGCCGTACTGGATGATCAGCCCCGCCGCGGCCTCCGCTCCGGCTGCCGCGGCCACCGTCGCGCGAATATGGGCATGCATGACGCGGGCATCCTCCGGGGTGGCGGTGCGGCCGGTACCGATCGCCCAGACCGGCTCGTAGGCCACCTGCAGCGAGACCCGGCCCAGGTCCACCCGCGGGACCACCGCACGCACCTGGCGCGCGACGACCTCCTTTGCGCGGCCGGCGTCACGCTCGTCGCCGGTCTCGCCGACACACAGGGTGACCTCCAGGCCCGCCTCGCAGGCGCGCCGCACCTTCTCCAGCACCACGTCGTCGGTGTCGCCCAGGCCGTGCCGGCGCTCCGAGTGGCCG
Organism: Spirochaetaceae bacterium; assembly: GCA_026710565.1. Next base: position 19,490 of record JAPOQV010000675.1, read on the forward strand.
ACGATGACCAGCTCCACGCCTGCGTCGGCCAGCATCGCCGCCGCCACTTCGCCGGTCCAGGCCCCCTCGGCGGTGGCGGCCACGTCCTGCGCGGCCAGCAGCACGCCCGATCCGCGTATCGCGTCGCGCACGACGTCGAGCGCCGTGTACGGCGGCGCCACCGCCACGCGCACGCCGGCGCTGGGGAGGTTGCCGGTGTCGAGCTCCCGCACCACGGCGGCCGCCAGCTCCCGCGCGGATGCGCGCAGCAGGTTCATCTTACAGTTGCCGGTGATCAGCACGCCGCGTTCGCCGGCGGCGGACCGGCCGGCGTCACCCATGGAGCGCCGCCACGCCCGGCAGGATACGGCCTTCGAGCAGTTCCAGCGACGCGCCGCCGCCGGTCGAGACGTGATCGATGCCGGCGTCGATGCCGAGCGCCTGCAGGGCGGCGACCGAGTCGCCGCCGCCGACCACGGTGTGCGCGGGGCTGTCGACGACGGCCCGGGCGACCGCCAGCGTGCCGTGCCGAAACCGGTCGATCTCGGCAACGCCCATCGGACCGTTCCAGAGGACGGTCCCGGCCGTGGCGATCCGGTCACCGAACGCGCGCGCGGTCCGCGGGCCGATGTCCACTCCGGCCAGCCCGTCCGGAATGTCGCGGGTGCCGACCGGAACCGCGTCCCGTGCAGCCGCGGCGGCGTCGATCGGCGGCGCGGCGGCCACGTGATCGGCCGGCAGGAGCACCGGCACGCCCCGCGACGAAGCTGCGTCGAGGAGCTCCCGGGCAGTGCCGACCGCATCCTCCTCCAGGAGCGACGCGCCGACGTTCACACCCTGAGCGGCCAGAAAGGTGTAGGCCATGCCGCCACCGATCAGGATGGCGTCGACCCGCTCCAGGAGGTTGCGCAGGACGTCGATCTTGGAGGACACCTTGGCGCCGCCCACGGCCAGCACGAACGGGGTGTCAGGACAGGTCAGGAGGCTTCCCAGCTCCTCCACCTCGCGCTGCATCAGCAGTCCCGCACCTTTCGCATCGGCCTGCATGAGGTCCGGCACCCCGACGGTCGAGGCATGTGCGCGATGCGCGGCACCGAACGCGTCGTTGACGTAGACCTCTCCGAGCCGCGCCAGACGCGTGGCGAAGCCGTCGTCGTTGGCTTCCTCGCCGGGATGGAAGCGGACGTTGTCGAGCATCAGGACCTCGCCCGCGCGGAGCCGGGCGGCCGCGCGCTCGACCCCCGCTCCCACGCAGTCGTCCGCCGCGCTCACGGCGCCCGGCAGCAGCTCGCCGAGGCGCTGTGCCACCGGTGCCATGCGCAGCCGCTCCTGGCGGGTGCCCGCCGGGCGGCCCAGGTGGCTCACCAGCACCAGCCGCGAGCCGTGCTGATCCAGCACGGCCCGGATGGTCGGAAGCGTCGCACGGATGCGCGCGTCGTCGGCGACCCGCCCGCCGGCCAGCGGGACGTTGAAGTCGACCCGCATCAGGACCGTACGCTCACGCAGGTCCAGGTCGTCCAGGCCGAGCATCCCCGATGCCGTGTGCGTACGGGCTGCCGTGTGCGTGCGGGCTGCCGCGCCGCTCACGCGGAACGGTCCTGGTCCGCTTCGGCCCCCGGTTCCTTGCGCAGGACGATCTTCACCCGCGTGATGCGGCGGCCGTCCATCCCCTGGATCACGAAATCGGCGCCGCCGTAGCGCTTGGTTTCGTAGATGACCGGGATCTTCCCGAACAGGTCGAAGACGAAACCGCCGAGCGTGTTGAACTCTTCGGTCGGCAGCTCCAGCGTCAGCCCGAAGTCGTCGAGCTCGTCCAGACCCACCCGTGCGTCGCACAGGTAGACGCCGGCACCGAGCTTGAGGACCTCCTCGCTCTCATTGTCGAACTCGTCCTGAATGTCGCCGACGATCTCCTCGAGCACGTCCTCCATGCAGGCGATCCCGGAGGTTCCTCCGTACTCGTCCGTGACGATCGCCAGATGCACCCTGCGGCGCTGGAACTCGTGCAGCAACTCGTCGACACGCTTGCTCTCGGGCACGAAGTAGGGCTTGCGCATCGCCTTGCCGGCATTTACGACCTTGTCGTCGTTCGCGGCAGTGCCGCCGTTCACGACCTTGTCGTCGTTCACGACCCTGTCGTCGTTCACATTCCGGCCATTGCCGCCGATCTGGCCCAGCAGGTCCTTCGCGTACAGCACGCCGATCACGTCGTCGACCGTCTTGTGATACACCGGCAGCCGGGAGTGGCCGCTGGTCGTGATGGTCTCCATCAGCTCCTCCGGCGTGGCATCCACCGGCACGAACACCACGTCCGGACGCGGCACCATGATGTCCTTGACGGTCGTCGAGGAGAGCTGCACCACGCCGTCGATCATCTCCCGTGCGTGCGGGCCGAGATCGTCGAGCCTCCGCTCCTCCTCCGAAGGCTTGCGGAGAAGCCGGTCCAGGATGCTCATGAGGCGGTGCAGGATGCCCATGGCAGAGACTCCAGGAGCCGGCGCTGCTCCCGCAACATCGGCTCGTCCGCGATGTCGCCGTCCCCGTGGTCCCGGCCCAGCAGGTGCAGGATCCCGTGCAACAGCAGCTCGCGGAGCTCGGTCGCCTCGGGGAGGTTGCGGCGCTGCGCCTGCCGGCGGGCGGTGTCGAGCGAGATCACCACGTCGCCCAAGACCGAGCCGGGGCCGACGGTCGGGTCCTGCTCGAAGGACAACACGTCGGTCGGCGCGTCGATTCCGCGGAAGCGGAGGTTCAGGTCGCGCATGAACCGGTCGTCGCACAGCAGCACCGACAACTCCGCGGAGCTTCGGCCGAGCGCGTCCAGCGCGTCCGCGGCGAAACGGACCAGCGCGGCCCGGTCGCCGCCGGCGGGAGCGCGCCCGCGGTCGGCCACGCCGATCTCCACGCGCCCGTCCGCCACGGGCATGGTCGCGACAGGCATGGTCGCGACAGGCATGGTCGCGACCAGCAGGGCGCGCGGGTCGCCGGCGCTGCCAGAGGTGGCCGACCGGCCCGTACTCGGAGGTTGCTCGGGATCTTCCATCATCAAAGCGGCATCAGGACGGGCGGTCCGCATCGGCCGGCGCGGTTTCGTAGGCTTGCACGATCTTGCGCACCAGTGGATGGCGTACCACGTCTTCCCTGTCGAAGTAAATGAAACCAATTTCCCCGACGTGTGCCAAGAGCTCCGTGATCTGCAGTAATCCGCTGTCACGCCGGCGGGGCAGGTCGATCTGGGTGATGTCCCCGGTGATCACGATGCGCGAACCCTCGCCCATGCGTGTCAGGAACATCTTCATCTGCTCACGAGTGGTGTTCTGCGCCTCGTCGAGGATGACATAGGCGTCGGCCAGCGTGCGACCGCGCATGTAGGCCAGCGGCGCCACCTCGATGGTGCCGGCCTGCTCCATGCGGCGCAGCACGTCGGCGGGCAGCAACGCCTGCATGGCGTCGTACAGGGGGCGCAGGTACGGCTCGATCTTGTGCTCCAGGTCCCCCGGCAGGTAGCCCAGGCTCTCACCGGCCTCCACCACCGGCCGGGTGACGATCATCCGGCGAAACTGCCGGCTGCCCACCGCCCGCAGCGCGTCGGCCACCGCCAGGTAGGTCTTGCCGGTACCCGCGGGGCCGACCGCAATCACCAGGTCACGCTTGGCCATCAGCTCCAGGTAGCGCGCCTGGTTGGCGCCGCGCGGGGCCACCTGACGCAGCCCCTTCGGGATCGACAGGTGCCGATCCGGTCCGGTTGCGACCGACGGTTCCTCGATGCGCCGGTAGATCGAGCGGATCACCTCCGGTCCCGGTTCGAGCCCCAGCCGTGCGCGGTCGCGCAACTCGCCGAGCAACGCCGCGAACGTCTTGCGGGTCGCCGAATCGTCGGTGGCCAGCATGATCCGGTTGCCCTGCGAGTAGACCGGGCTGCTCAACAACTCCTCGAGAACCCTCAGGTTCCGGTCGTTGGCTCCGCACACGTCACTCAGAACACCGGCATCGTCCAGGACGACCGCGAGCGGCTTCCCCATATCGCGACGGTCGCGATCGTAGTGTCAGCGCTCCTCGATGTCGATACCCTGGCGATCGATGCGGAAGCTCGAGTACAGCTCCGGGACCGGCAGCCAGCGAACTTCCACCGAGAGGGCCGGGGTCCAGACGATGCGCGGCTCTTCCCGGTCGGTGTCAGGATTGTACTCCACGTGCTGTTCCGGGCGGCCCTGGTAGGCCAGCGACAGGTTCCAGTCGCCCAACCGGTGCAACGCCTCGATGCGCAGCGACTCCAGCTTGAACGCCGAGGCGATCCGGTCTTCGGAGTTCAGCAGGTTGAACGACCGCGCCAGATCCACGATCGGGTTGACCCACCGCTCGCCGGCCTGCTCGGCCGTGCCGGGCAGGTAGCGGTACAGGTGCCGATTGACCGAGCTCGACCTGAAGGAGAGGTCGAGGAACCGGTGAATCCGTACGCCCAGCCGCAGATCGAACGAGAACGAGTTGTCGCGTACGAACGCCTCCGGGTCGACGGCCAGTCGGGTCTGCACGCCGGCATCCAGCCGTATCCGGTTCCTCCAGAGCGCGATCGTCCCCGTGTCCAACCGGTACCCGACCGCCACCTGCGTCGGACGCAGATCCGGCCGGCCGTCGGGAAGAGGATCGCCGAAAGGATCGAGCGGCTCACGGACCGCCGCGGTCACCGTACCGGTCACCCCGAAGGCATTCGCCTGAGTGCTGAGGCGCTCCAGGCGCTGGTGCTCGTCCAGGCGGAATGACTGGGTGACCGACGCGTTCGAGTCGAAGCGCACGGTTCCACGCCCATCCAACGGTGTGGGCTTGAGTTGCCCGGCGTCGGCTCCGTCCTCCTGCTCGACGACGCCGCCGCGCAGCGTCATGGAGAACGGCCCGACGCCCGCTTCCAGGCGGCCGTCGGCGGCCAGCCGCCGTGGGGGCAGATCGACCCCTGCGCCCACGCGGGTGCGGATGCCGGTGACCGCGAACGCCGCGTCCGCCCCCGCTCGATGAGTGAGGACCCTGTCCCGGTCCCACGCCGGGCCACGCACCAGTGGATCGCCGGTGTCGAGATCCATGCGCACGTCATGCAGCAGGAGACCCACTCCGTACGAGAGGCTTGACCCCGACCACGCGGGCACGGACAGCAGCGGCCGCAGGCTGAGCGTGTTGTTCAGCCGCAGTCGAGCGCTGGTCCTGCTCAGGTCGGACCGCTCCAACTGCTCGGCGAGCTCCGGCTCGATGCCGTCCGCCTGCCCGGCATGCACCTGGTAGCTTGCCGTCTCGACGAGCGCGCCGTTCAGAGCGACGACGCGGTCGAGTGCGGAGACGGAGTAGCTGACCTGCCCGGTAGCGCGCGTGTCGACGCGGGAGTGGAGGATGTCCAGATCGACCTGATCGCGCGTGGCGACCGGTTCGTCATCGAAGCGGTGATCGACCGACAGGACCGGGCGCACCGAGTAGCCGACCTCGCCGGCAAACCCGCCGCCATCCGCTGCCCAGCGGAACAGCGAGCCCGATGCGACCGCCGCGGCCGCCGGCAGCGTCAGCGTCTCGGGATAGTAGAAACGGCGTGTGGGAGAAGCGGCCTGCAGCCGGTCGAGCGCCGACGGCACGCCGGCCGATGGCGGCTCGGTGCGGCTGCCCCAGAGCCAGCTCGCGGAGAGCGTGGGAAACGTCAGCGTCCGCAACGCCGGGCTGGCGAGCAGCGGATGCAGGGACAAATCGCCTCCGAGCCGCCACTCCAGCCGGTCGCGCGCGGGGGACGGGGTCAACGGACCCTGCGGCAGTCCCAGCAGTCCTCCGGTCGGCAGGTCGTGAGCCCGGCCCAGGAAGTCGGTGGTGAAGCCCGGATCGGAGAACAGCTCGAAGCTGCCCTGCACCGAGCCGAGCGCGCCGCGGTACGAGACCTCCGTCTCCAGCCCGTAGCGCAGCGGCACCCGGGCGCCCAGGATCGTGGTCGTGTCCCAGTGCGAGACCAGCTCGCCGTCCGCACCCTGCAGGTACGGCGTGTAGCCGACGCCCGGCCGGGGGTCGAAGACCAGCGCCCGTGAAGCGGCGACGCCCCCGAACAGCGACACGCCGCCGAACCGCCCCTTGACCCCGGCGAATACGCCCAGACGGCTGTACAGGTCAGCCATCAACGCCAAGACGCCGGGATCCGCTTCCGCCGGTCCGGCGCCCGCACGGACCGGCAGCAGGAACAGCCCGCGGCGCTGATCCGTGTACGGAGCCTCGCGGGAGCTCCTCTGCAGGAACGACAAGGACTCGCCGTCGGGGGCCTTGCGCCCCAGCAGGTAGGTGGTGGTCTGCAGATAGGTGCCCTCGCGGCGGCGCTGCCCGATCGCCGGGTGGAAGAAGAGCCTGCCGCCCGGACGCAGAAAGTACGGCAGGTACAGCACGGGCACCTCGCCAACGTGCAGGAACGCGTTGCGCACCGCCCACTCCTCGGGGGCCAGGATCCACAGCCGCTCCGCTTCGATGCGGTAGTTGGGGCGGTCCGGATCCTCGGACGAGGTGACGGCCGCCTCCTCCAGCACCACCGTATCGTCCTCACGCCGCGTGATCGCCTGCCCGGAGTAGGTAAAGGTCACCGGCCGGTCGGCTGCCGCCGAATCCGTCGCCGCCTGCTCGATCTGGCTCGACCCGCCGTAGAAGATCCCCTCCCATCGCTCCGTGTCGACCGACAGGCTCGTCCCGCGAAACACCTCCGTCCCGTCCTCGCTCTCCACGGTGTAGACCACCGATCCGGCCGCCGTGAGGCTGTGGCGTTCGCGGTGGTAGTCGACCCGGTCGGCGGTGATGGTGTGCCGGGCACCGGTGTCGGCGTCCACGGCGGCGATGACGACCTCGCCCTGCAGCACCAGGGAGGTCTCCCCGCGCTCGTCAGAGCGGTAGCGCGCGGAGCGAGCCGACCGCACCGTTATCCCGGAACCCGACCCGGCCGCGGACGGCTCGCCGGGACGAGGAAGCCCGTAGTGATCCCGTAGCCGCTGACGCCGCTCGGCCGGGTCACCGCCGTCCGGCAGGCCGAGCTGGCGCAGCCACGCGGCAAGCTCCGCCGCACTGGCCGTGTCGATGTCGATCGCCAGGGTCTCGGCGAACAGCGGGTCGTCGCTGGTGGCCGGCGGGCTCTGCGCGACCACCGCCGTCGCGACGGCTACCGCAAGCAGGAACGCCAGCGGGACCGCCGGCAGGCGGCAAGCGCTCACAGCACCTCCCGCAGGTAGCGGCCGGTGTGGCTGGCCTCGTGTCCGGCCACGTGCTCCGGGGTCCCCGCCGCGACCAGGTCGCCGCCGTCGGTGCCACCTTCCGGGCCGAGGTCGATCACGTGGTCGGCCTGCTTGATCACGTCGAGGTGATGCTCGATGACCACGACCGTATTGCCCTTGTCGACCAGCCGCTGCAACACGGCCAGGAGCTGCCGCACGTCGACGAAGTGGAGCCCGGTGGTCGGCTCGTCGAGCAGGTACACGGTGCGGCCGGTGTCGCGCCGCGAGAGCTCCAGGGACAGCTTCACGCGCTGCGCCTCGCCGCCGGAGAGGGTCAGCGCCGACTGGCCGAGCCGCAGGTACCCCAAGCCCACATCCTGCAGCGTGCCGAGCCGCCGCGCCACCTGCGGGACGTGCTTGAAGAACTCGGCCGCGTCGGAGACCGACATCCGCAGCACCTCGTCGATGTTGCGTCCCTTGTAGTGGATCGCAAGGGTCTCGCGGTTGTACCGGCGCCCTGCGCATACGTCGCAGGTCACGAACACGTCGGGAAGAAAGTGCATCTCGATCTTGATCTGGCCGTCGCCGGCGCAGTTCTCGCAGCGGCCGCCGGCGACGTTGAAGGAGAACCGGCCCGGCCGGTAGCCGAGCGCACGCGCTTCCGGCAGCGCGGCGAACAGTTCCCGAATCGGCGTGAAGAGCCCCACGTACGTGGCCGGATTGGACCGCGGCGTGCGGCCGATCGGCGCCTGGTCGATCTCGATGACCTTGTCGCCCTGCTCACAGCCTTCGACTCCACCGAGTCCCGGTGGCAGCCGCCGGTCGGCCAGGGCCGCCCGCAGTGCGGGGCCCAGCAGGTCGGATACCAGCGTCGACTTGCCCGAACCGGACACGCCGGTCACCACCGTCAGCGTTCCCAGCGGCAGTCGCACGTCCAGGTCGCGCAGGTTGTTGGCGGCTGCGCGGCGCAGGGTCAGGCCACCGGTCGGCCGCCGCCGCTGCGGCGGCGTCGGGATCGCCTCCCGCCCCGCGAGGGAACGACCGGGCACGGACCGTTCCTGCTCCTGCACCGCGTGCGGCGCGCCGCACGCCACCACCCGGCCACCGTATTCGCCGGCGCCGGGGCCGAGATCGACCAGATAGTCGGCGCTGCGCAGCGTCTGCTCGTCGTGCTCCACCACCAGCAGGGTGTTGCCGCGATCGCGCAGCCGGAACAGCGTGCGCAGCAGGCGGTCGTTGTCCCGCTGGTGCAGGCCGATGGTCGGTTCGTCCAGCACGTAGAGCACTCCGACGAGCGCGGAGCCGATCTGTGTGGCCAGGCGAATGCGCTGCGCTTCGCCGCCCGACAGCGTAGAGGCGCGGCGGTCCAGGGTCAGGTACGCAAGTCCGACCGAGGCCATGAACTCCAGGCGGTCGCCGATCTCCTTGACGATCTGCCCTGCCACCCTGGCCCAATCGCCGCCGCTCTCCTCGGCCACGCGGCGCACGTACGCCATCGCTTCCTCCACCGACATGGCGGTGACCCGGTCGATGCTGCGGCCGGCCACCTCCACGGCCAGCGCTTCCCGGCGCAGCCGCCGGCCCCGGCATCCATGGCAGGGTTGCTCGCGCATGAAACCCTCCAGCCACCGCTTCACGTGGTCGGACTCGGTCTGCAGGTAACGGCGCTTGAGCTCCGGGATCACGCCGCGATAGGTGGTCGCGTAGCGGTAGCTGGCCTTGGTGGCGGTTCGGTGCTCGACCTGGATGCGGTCGCCGGCCCCGAACAGCACGGCGTCCAGGACGACGGACGGCAACTCGCCCAGCGGGGTGTCGAGCCGGAAGCCCCAGTGCCGGGCGAGCGCCCGGAACAGCGACCGGGTCCACTTGGCCCGGGGATTGTGCGTGGCGATGCCGCCTTCGTCGAAGGACTTGCCGGGGTCGGGAACGATCAGGTCGCGGTCGAACTCGAGGCTGACCCCGAGCCCGGAGCAGTCCGGGCAGGCGCCGTGCGGGTTGTTGAACGAGAACAGCCGGGGCTCGAGCTCCGGGAACGGCGCGCCGCAGTCCGCGCACGAGCTGGTCTGCGAGAATCGCTGCTCCGCGGGGCCGGCGTCGCCGTCGCGCAGCACGATCATCCGCCCGGAGCCCACCTCCAACGCCGTCTCCACCGAGCCGGCCACCCGCTGGTGCAGGTCCGGCCGGCCGATCAGGCGGTCGACCACGATCTCGATCGTGTGCGCCGTGTTCCGGTCCAGCTCCGGGACATCGTCGAGCGAGTGGATGCGGCCGTCCACCCGCACGCGCACGAACCCCGCCTTCACCGCGTCTTCGAACACGGCTCGGTGCTGACCCTTGCGGCCGCTCACCACCGGCGCCAGCAGGATGATTCGCGAACCGGCCGGCACGGCGGCGATGGCGTCGACGATCTGGTCGGTCGACCGTTCGCTGATGGCCGCCCCGCACTCCGCGCAGTGCGGGCGGCCGATGCGGGCGAACAGCAGCCGCAGGTAATCGTAGATCTCGGTCACGGTGCCGACCGTGGACCGTGGATTGCGCTGCGCGGTGCGCTGCTCGATCGAGATCGCCGGCGAAAGACCGTCTATGAAGTCCACGTCCGGCTTGTCCAGCCGACCCAGGAACTGCCGGGCGTACGCCGACAGCGACTCGACATAGCGCCGCTGCCCCTCGGCAAAGACGGTGTCGAACGCCAGTGACGACTTGCCCGAGCCGCTCGGCCCCGACACCACGATCAGCCGGTTGCGCGGCAGGTCCAGGTCGACCCCCTTCAGGTTGTGCTCGCGGGCCCCGCGGATGACGATGAGGTCGGTTCCCCGTCCAGCGCCATCCGTCCCGGTCCTCCCGTCGGCATCGGCGCCGTCAGCGACGGAGCCGGACGATCGTCTTGCCATGTCCACCCTCGTCGGCCGGGGCATCCTGACACTCGCTGACCACGGAGCTGTCGCGCAGGTACTCCCGTATCGCGTGGCGCAGCACGCCGTGGCCGTGCCCGTGCACGACCGAGAACTCCGCCATGCCCCGCATGACCGCCGCGTCCAGTTGCCGCTCGACCTGCTGAACGGCCTCCTGCGCGCGCATGCCGCGGACATGCAACTCCAGCACCGGCTCCGCCCGGCTCACCAACTCGAAGCGTGCGCTCGTGCCGCGAGACGGACGCGGATCGGTCGCCACCAGCTCGGCGGCGCGGAACTCGCCGCGGATGGTGTCGGTCTGCACCACGTAGCGGTCGGGGTACCGGTCGGGGCGGTGCCGGCGTACCACCCGGCCGGAAGCACCGGTACGACGGATGAGCACGCTGCTGCCGGGCGCCAGCGGAGCACCGTCCGCCGCCGCGCCGTCTGCGGCGTCCAGCGCCGCCAGCGCATCCCGTTCTTCCTGCAGGCGCGTCTCGACCACCCGCGGTGCGGCGCGGGCAGCCGCGTCAGCCGTGGCCGCCACGAGGTTCCCCGGCTCGCCCGACGCGCCTCCCCCCCCCGCCCGCGCGCTCGCCCGCACCGGTCGTATGGCGCTTCCCACGTCGCGGCGCCCCCCGGCCAGAAAGCGGCCGAGCTCGCCGGACGCCCGCCGGTGCTGCTCGCGCTCGCGCTGCATGAGCGCCGCCCGGTCCTCGTCCAGCTCGGCCTCCCGCCGGGCAAGCACGGCCGCGCGCTCGCGCAGCTCGCGCTCCTCCCGCTCCTGCTCCCGCTGCCGGCGCGTCAGCGCGTTGATGATCCGCCCCTCCGTGGTGCGCCCGGCGTCCAGCAACTTCGCGGCGCGCTCGATCACGGCATCCGGCATCCGGTGACGGCGGGCGATGTCGAGCGCGTGGCTCTCGCCCGGCATCCCCTCGAGGATCCGATAGGTCGGCCGCAGCGTGCGCGAATCGAACTCCATCGAGGCGTTGGTGACCCCGCTCTCGGTGTAGGCGTATACCTTCAGCGCCCCGTGGTGTGTCGTGGCCATGACCGTCACGCCCGTGGCCAGGAACCGGTCGAGCAGCGCACGTGACAGGGCGATACCTTCCTCCGGGTCGGTGCCGGTGCCCAGCTCGTCGATCAGCACCAGCGAACGCGCGGTGGCGTCCCGGACGATGGCGGCCAGATTCTCGACGTGCGCGGAGAAGGTCGAAAGGGATGCGGTGATCGACTGCTCGTCGCCGATGTCGGCGTAGATGCCGCGGTAGATCGGCAGGGTCGAGTCCGCACCGGCCGGGATCTCCATGCCCGCCTGGTTCATCAGGCAGAGCAGCCCCACCGTCTTCAGGCAGACGGTCTTGCCGCCGGTGTTGGGCCCGGTGATGACCAGGATGTGCGCCTCGGGCGGCATGCTCACGTCCAGCGGCACCGCCGCCGCGCCAAGCTCGGGATGGCGAGCTCCGTGCAACGCCAGCGGACCGACCGATGCGGCGGCGGCCGCGTGTGCCCGCGCGTAGCGCGCCCGTGCCTGCACGCAGTCGAAGCGCGCCGTGACCGCCGCAGCCCGCTCCAGGGACGGCCGCTCGCGCGCCACGGCACCGGTCAGCTCGCGGAGGACGCGGCGGACCTCGGCCGCGTACCGGTCGCGGGCGGCAACCACGGCATTGTTGGCCTCCACGTCGCGGAGCGGCTCGACGTAGAGCGTTGCGCCGCTCGCCGACACCTCGTGCACGACGCCGGGCACGCGCGCGCGGTGAGTGGCCTTCAGCGGCACCACGGTGCGGCCGCCGCGCTGGGTCGGCACGGTGCCGTTGAAGCAGCCGCGCAGGGCGGAATCGGCCATCAGCTCTCCGGCCGCCGTCTCGATCTGCATCTGCAGCCGGCGCAGGTCGCGCTTCACCCGCGCCAGCTCCGGTATCGCGTGGTCCTGCACCGTTCCGTCGGCGCCCACCACCCGCCGCACCTCGGCGGCCAGCGACCGCAGCTCCGGCAGCTCCGCGTGCAGGGCGAACAGCGCGGGGCGCTCGACCGGATCGACGACCTCGGCAAGCGAGCCGCGGACCGATTCCGCCGAGCTCGCGAGCCGTCCGACGGCCGCCAGCTCGGCCGGATCGAGCGATGGCGCCCCGCGGCGCAGGCGGCCGAGCGGCACTGCGATCTCGGGCAGGTCCAGCTCCGGAGCGCGAAAGCCCGACTCCAGCAGGCGCCGCAGCTCCACCGCGGGCGCCCGTTCGGCCAGCACCGACTCCGAGTCGTCGTATACACGGCTGGCCAGCACCTGGCGCCGTCCTTCCTCTCCCGCGCAGTACTCGGCGACCCGCGCCAGCACGCCGGGCAGGCCGAGCAGCGCCGCGGCCCGCTCCCGGCCGGTCGCGAGCCCATCGTCCGGGGATGCCTGTCCGGTCATGAGTGCGCTCGCTGCCGCTCGCGGTCGAGCACTTCCCGCAGCAACCGCAGGTAGCTCTCGTAGCGGTCCGGATGGATCTGGCCCGCCTCCACTGCGGCGCGCACCGCGCATCCGGGCTCGCCGTCGCACAGGCAGGCGCTGTACTCGCAGCGCAGCAGCCAGCGCTGAAAGTCGCGAAAGCGGTGGCGGATGTCGCGCGCCTCGATGGCGCCCAACTCCAGCTCGCGAATGCCGGGACTGTCGATCAGTCGTCCCCCGTCGGCGAGCTCCAGCAGCTCGGCACTGATGGTCGTATGCACACCGCGGTCGAACTTGCGCGACACGGCGCCGGTACGCAACTCCAGGCTCGGATCCCAGGCGTTCAGCAGGCTGGACTTGCCCACCCCCGACTGACCGCATATCAGCGTCAACGCCGGACCGAGCGCCGCCCGCGCCTCCGCCACTCCCTCACCGGTGACGGCCGAGCACTCCAGGACGCGGTAGCCCACCCGTCGGAAGTCGGCGATACGTTCGGCCACCGTTGCGGGGATGCCGAGGTCGGCCTTGTTGAGAATGATCAGGGCGTCGACGCCGGCATGCTCGGCGGACACCAGCAGGCGATCGATGAAACGCGGACGAAACGGTGGCGAGCTCGGGGCGGTCACGCAGGCCACCTGGTCGACGTTGGCGGCAAGCACCTGCATCGCGCGGTGCTTGCGGCTCCATCGATCGATCTGGGTCGTGCGCTCCAGCCGGTTCAGGATCCATCCGGAGGACTCCTCGTACGGGTCGGGCTCGATCTCCAGGAAGTCGCCCACCGCGACCGGCGCGTGCACGCGCTCTTCGACCTGCAGCGTCTTTCCCTTGATCCGGCAGCGCATGAGCGTCCCGTCGACGCTCACGTCGTATACGCTGCCGGCGCTGCGCTGCACCTGTCCCGTGAGGATGCTCACCGCGCGACTGTCGCCCAACGGCCGTCAGGCGCGCAAGCGGAAGGGCCGTGATACGGTGACGGCGATGATCCAGGCGCCCCCCTGCGCCGTCCCCACCTGCACGGCGCCGGCGCTCACCGGCGAGGACCGCTGCTACGCCCATGTCGCGGACGAACAGGCGTACCAGCGGCGGGCGCGGCGGCGCTTCGCGGAACGGTCCGACCTGACCCACGTCGACCTGAGCGGGGTACGGGTGCGCGACCGGCACATCCGCCAGCGGCGACTGGTAGGCACGCGCCTGGTCGGAGCCACGCTGGAGGACGTGTCCTTCGAACGGTGCCATCTGAGCCTGGTGTTCCTGCACGACGCCGTGCTGTCGAACTGCCGCTTCGTCGGCTGCCGCCTGGCGGCGGTGCTCCTGGCGGGCAGCCAGCTCAGCGACTGCCACTTCGACGACTGCGACGTGCAGCGCTGCAACTTCGTGGCAGCGACGATCTCGCGGACGCTCTTCGAGAGTTGCGACCTGACCTCGTCCCGTTTCATCGGCGGCACGCTGCGGCAGGTCACGATGGACGACTGCAACCTCTATCACGCGCACCTGGAGCTGGCGGATCTGGGGGATCTGGCGACGCCGGGTTCCAACCTGGCCGAAGCGCATCGTCATTGAGCGCCCGGAAGTCGATGACCATCTCCACGCACTTCGCCGTCGGAGGCTTCGCCACCTGCTACCTGGTCGGGCCGGACGAGGGGGGATACAGCGTCCTCATCGATCCCGGCTATCTGAACGCTGCCCTTGTCGGCCACATCGAGCAGCGCGATCTGCCGCCGAGTGCGGTCTTGCTGACGCATACTCACTCCAGCCACTGCGCGGGCGCGGCCGCGATCCAGAAGGTGTTCGGCGCCGAGATCTACGCCGCCGCTGCCGTCGCCGAGCTGCCCACGACCTTCGTCGCCGGCGGGCAGACGCTGCGCATCGGCGCGCTCACCTTCGAGGTGCTGTCGACGCCCGGCCACTCCGACGATTCGGTCTGCTATGCGCTGCCGCCCGTGATCTTTACCGGCGATACGCTGGCGGCCGGAGCCATCGGCAGCGCGGCGACGGCGAAAGGGCGGGCCGCGTTGCAGCGTTCCGTCGGCGAGCGGCTGCTCAGCCGCGCCGACCACGAGGTCGTGCTTCCCGGCCACGGGCCGCCGACCACGATCGGCATCGAGCGCCGGTTCAACGTCCACCTGCGGGACTGACGGTCCGCAGGCAGTCGACCACACCCGTCGCCGCCCGGAACCGCTCCGGGAGCGGAGCCCGGAACCGCCGGGGCTCGCCGGCGCCCGGCAGCCGCAGGCACAGCGAGGCGGCATGCAGGAGCATCGACGGCGGCTCCGAGCGGCGGCCCCTCCCGTACACCAGGTCACCGGCCACGGGACAGCCGAGCGCCGCCAAGTGCACGCGCAACTGGTGGGTGCGGCCGGTCACCGGTGCCAGGAGCACCAGCGAGCGTCCATCGGCCAGACCGCCGAGCAGCCGGTAGCGGGTGATCGACGGCCTGCCTCGAGGCGCCACTGCGAAACGGGTCCGGTCGCGGTCGTCGCGGCCGATCGGCAGGGCCACCGGGGCGCCCGCCCGCCGCGG
>JAPOQV010000676.1 GCA_026710565.1 Spirochaetaceae bacterium
CCGCGGCGGGCGCTCGCCCCCCCCGCGGGGGGCCCGGCCGCCGCGCCGGCGGCGCGCCCCCCCCCCCGCCCCAAGGTGCCGATCCTGCCGCGCGCGGCCGGCAGCAGCCTGGCCGGCCAGGCGGTCAACGAGGCGCTGGTCATCGACACGTCGCGGTTCCTGGACCGGGTGGTGGAGCTCGACACGGAGGAGCGCTGGATCCGCCTGCAGCCGGGCATCGTGCTGGACGCGCTCAACGGCTACCTGCGCCCGCACGGGCTGCAGTTCGGGCCCGACCCGGCTTCCAGCAACCGGGCGGCGATGGGCGGCATCGTCGGCAACAACTCCACCGGCTCCCACTCGATCCGGTACGGCATGACCGCCGACCACGTGCTCGGCATGCAGGCGATCCTGGCCGACGGCACCCGCTGCCGGTTCGGGCCGCTCGACGCCGACGGGCTCGCCGTCCACCAGGCCAGGCCGGGCCTGGAAGGCGCGGTCTATCGCGGCGTGGAGGCCATCGCCGCCGGCGGCCGAGAGGCGATCCTGGCAGGGACCCCCGCGCACTGGCGGCGCTGCGGCGGCTACAACCTGGACCGGTTCGTGGACGGCGCCAGCTTCACGTATCCGCAGGATCCCCACTTCAACCTGGCCAAGCTGGTGTGCGGCTCCGAGGGGACGCTGGCGGTGATGACCGAGCTGACCCTCAACCTGGTGCCGGTTCCGGCTCACACGGCGCTGGCGGTCGTGCACTTCGATGACCTGTTCAGGGCGCTGTCATCGGTAGAGACCATCCTGGAGACCGACCCGTCGGCGGTGGAGCTGCTCGACAACTTCGGCCTGACGCTGGCGCGCGAGGTGCCGCAGTACGCGCGGCTGATGACCGGCTTCATCTCGGGCACCCCGAACTGCGTGCTGATCACCGAGTACTCCGGCGACAACCCGCGGGAGCTGAAGCAGCGCATCGACGCGCTCGGCGACCACCTGCGCGGCCGGGGCGTGCGCGCCACGGTGGTGCCGGCGCTCGACGCCGCCCTGCAGACCGACGTGTGGACGGTGCGCAAGGTCGGGCTGGGCCTGATGATGAGCATCAAGGGCGACTACAAGCCGATCCCGTTCATCGAGGACGCGGCCGTTCCGGTCGAGCACCTGGCCGAGTACGTGACCGCCATCGAGCGGTTCTGCAACGACATCGGCACGCGCGTCGCCTATTACGCGCACGCCAGCGCCGGCTGCATCCACATCCGGCCGCTGATCAACGCCAAGCTGGCCGCGGAGGTGGACAAGCTGCCGGTCATCTCCAGCTTCGCGCTGGAGCTGCTCGGCCGCTTCGGCGGCAGCCTGTCCAGCGAGCACGGCGACGGCCGCGCGCGGAGCTGGCAGAACGAGAGCTTCTTCGGACCCGACCTGTACCGGCTCTACCAGCAGGTGAAGGGCACCTTCGACCCGCACGGCATCCTCAACCCCGGCAACGTGGTGGACGCGCCGCCGATGACCGAGTCGCTGCGCTACGGCCAGGAGTACCGCACGCGGCAGCACCGCGAGCACCTGGCGTTCCGCAGCGACCACGGCTTCACGCGCGCCGTGGAGATGTGCAACGGCGCCGGCATCTGCCGCAAGCGCACCGAGGGCACCATGTGCCCGAGCTTCATGGCCACCCGCGAGGAGGAGCACTCCACGCGCGGGCGGGCCAACGCGCTGCGGGCCGCGCTGTCCGGCACGCTCCCGCACGACGAGCTGACCTCGGAGCGCATGTTCGAGGTGATGGACCTCTGCATCGAGTGCAAGGCATGCAAGGCCGAGTGTCCGTCGTCGGTCGACATGGCCAAGATCAAGATCGAGTTCCTGGCCACCTACTACGACCGGCACCGGCTGCCGCTGCGCTCGCGGCTGTTCGCGGACATCGGCCGCGCCAGCCGGCTGCTGGCAGGGCCGCTCGCCGGCGCGGTCAACCGGCTGGTGGCGCCGGCGCCGGTCAGGCGCCTCCTCGAGCGGTTCGCCGGCATCAGCGCCCGGCGCACCCTGCCTGCGTTCAGCGGCGCTCCCTTCCCCGCCTGGGCGCGCCGTCGCGGGCTTGACCGTGCACCGTCGCAGCGCCCGGGACGGGGCAAGGGCCGGCCGGTGGCGCTGTTCCCGGACACCTTCAACAGCTTCAACACGCCGGAGGTGGCACGCGCCGCCACCGAAGTGCTGGAACGGGCCGGCTTCGCGGTGACCGTGCCCGCCTACGGCTGCTGCGGACGGCCCATGCTCTCCAAGGGCCTGGTGCGGCGCGCCCGGCAGGCCGCCCGCGCCACCGTCGCCCGCCTGGCGCCTCTGGCTCGTGCCGGCGTGCCGATCGTCGGCCTGGAGCCGAGCTGCGTGTCGGCCATCCGCGACGAGTACCAGTCGCTGTTGCCCGGCGACGAGGACGCCGCGCTGGTGGCCGAGCACGTGAAGACCTTCGAGGAGCTGGTCGCGCGGGCGCACGCGGACGGCGAACTCGACCTCGATCTGAACGGCGTGAACGGCCTCGACGGAGGGCTGCTGCTGCACGGGCACTGCCACCAGAAGGCGCTGATCGGCACCGGGCCCAGCAAGAGCACGCTGGGGCTCACCGGCGCGGAGGTGACCGAGGTGGACTCCGGCTGCTGCGGCATGGCCGGCTCCTTCGGCTACGAGGCCGAGCACTACGACGTGTCGATGACGATGGCCGAGCGGCGCCTGCTGCCGGCGGTGCGCTCGCTCGACGGCGGCGGCACGGTGGTCGCCGCCGGCACGAGCTGCCGGCACCAGATCATGCACGGCACCGGACGCCGTGCCCTGCACCCCGCGGAGGTGCTGCACGCCGCGCTGCGCGGCCCGAACGACCCCGAGCGCTCGACCCACGGAGGCTGCAACGAATGAGCGACCATTTCCACGCATTGGATGAACTGCGCGCGGGCGCGGAGCGGCTGCGCTACTACCGGCTGGGAGCCCTGCAGGACGCGGGACTGACACGGCTGGCGGAACTGCCGTACTCGATCCGCATCCTGCTGGAGTCGGTGCTGCGCCATAGCGCAGCCGGCGGCTCCGGCGGCGGGCCGGCGGTCACGCGCGAGCACGTCGAGGCGGTCGCCGGCTGGCAGCCGCAGGACCGGGAACGGCCGAGCGTGCCGTTCATGCCCGCGCGCGTGGTCATGCAGGACTTCACCGGTGTGCCCGCGGTGCTCGATCTGGCGGCGATGCGCGATGCGCTGGCGCGCGCCGGCGGCGACCCGCAGCGGGTCAATCCGTCGATCCCGGTCGACCTGGTGATCGACCATTCCGTGCAGGTGGACCGCTTCGGCTCCGCGGACGCACTCGCGCGCAACGCCGAGATCGAGTTCGAGCGCAACGCCGAGCGCTACCGCTTCCTGCACTGGGGGCAGCAGGCGTTCGCGAACTTCCGGGTCGTGCCGCCGGCGACCGGCATCGTCCACCAGGTCAACCTCGAGCACCTGGCGTCGGTCGTGATGCGCGACGATGCGGCGGGCGGCACGCCGCCGGTGGGCTATCCGGATACCCTGGGCGGGACCGACTCCCAAACCCCGAAGATCAAACGGCCTGGCGGGCCGGGGCTGTGCGGCGGCGGC
>JAPOQV010000677.1 GCA_026710565.1 Spirochaetaceae bacterium
CATTTATGGCACTACATTGAAGGATTCAGCCCTCTTGGAGTCAGAGCCCCCCATAGATTCGCGGAAATCACCCCAACCTCGAGAAATCACCCCCACTGCCGTTAAACTTGGGCTAGTAGTACCGCATTGCGGGGGCGAAGGACTTGGCGCGCACGAAACGACGCGCGTTCAATCACCGGTAAGGTCAGATGTCCGACCGCCCGAACGCCTGCCGGGCGACTACGCGAGTCGCTCGCGCCTCGAATCCAGGAACGCCAGGGCGATAACGGCCAGCGCGCCGATCACGAGGGCCAGCACCGTCCACTGCAGCGCGGCGTCGAGCGAGAAGGCGTCCGCCAGCAGCCCGGTCACCGACGCGCCGATGCCGGCCGGCAGCCCGCCCAGCCCGATCACCAGTCCGGCGGCGACGCCGGTCGCGTGCGGCCGGCGCTCCTGCGCCATGACGATGGCCACCGGCAGCGTGGCTCCCAGGGCGGCGCCGAGCACGGCCACCGCCGCCAACTGTACCGCCGGCGACCCGTGGATGAAGGTCAGGTGCGCGGGGATGGTCAAGAGCGCTGCGCCCAGGAGCGTACGGGTCCGGCCGATGCGGTCGGACAGCCGGCCGCCCGACAGGCTGCCCGCGCCCACGGAGCCCATGAACAGCACCAGCGGCCAGGCCGTGGAGCCCAGCGAGTCAGCGGTCCAGGTGGGCAGGAAGCTGGTGATCGACAGTTGGAACCAGCTCCGCGACATCGCGAACACCACGATCAGGGCCAGCGGCAGGACGGGATAGATCCGACGCTCCGCGCGCGGCCGCGCCGGTCTCGGAGATGGCCCGGAGCCTGGCAGGGCGTCGTCCGCGACCGCGTCGCCGCCGGACGCCAGCGCCCGTGGCGCGAGCAGCCGCCACACCAGCAGCGCCGATCCCAGCCCGACCACCACCGCCGCGCCGGTGCCGGGCAGGCCGAACAGGCCGAGCGCCACGGCCATCAGGGCCGGGCTCAGCGCCGATCCCAGGTTGCCGCCCACGGAGAACAGCGACATGGCAGCCCCGCGCCGTTGCCGTCCCTCGGGTCCGGCCGCAAAGCGCGCTACGCTCATCGCACCGGCGGGATGGAACGCGCCGCCGCCGAAGCCGCCCAGCCCGGCAAGCACCAGCGCCAGCCAGTACGAACCGGTCAGACCGATGAGCCCCATGAACAGCCCCGACCACGCCAGACTGATGACGATGATCCGCTGCGGACCCCAGCGCTGCGCCAGCGCGCCCAGCCACGGTTGCGGCAGGGTGCCGCAGGCGGAGTGCACCAGCGCGATCAGCCCCACCTGTGTGAACGAGAGCCCCAGCAGGGGGATCAGCAGCGGGTACGTGATCGGCAGGAAGTTGTTCGTGATCTCCAGCAGCAGGTGTCCGACCGCGCCAAGCGCGATCGGACGGCGGCTCCCGGTCACACGCGCAGCGGGTAGGTTCGCTTCGCTCACTCGAGAAGAGGCTCGGTCCGCTCCACAAGCTGCAGGGCGATGCCCCACGGGTCGCGCAGAAAGATCAGGGTGTCGCCGCCGCCGGTCGCGCGCGGCTCGCCGTGGAGTTGCGCGCCGGCCGCGGCCAGCTCGCGCGCCTGCTCGACCGCGTTCCGGGAGGTGAAGGCCAGGTGCAGCATCATCGGATCCTGAGCGGCGTAATCCGGCACGGCTGCCCCGTCGAAGTGGTACAGCTCCAGGACGGTTTCGCCGTCGCTGTCGGCCAGGAAGGTGGTATGGGTAGGCGCCCCGCTCTGGCGGACGATCCGCATGCCCAGGTTGGCGACGTACCAGTCGGCGATCGCCGCCGGGTCGGGGACGTTCAGCGCGATATGTTCGATCTTCATCGGTTCAGTAATTCCTTTCCCGCATTGTAACCGACGGAAGACGCGCCTGCGGTCGGGCGCCGCCGTGCTACGCTGGCGGCGAGCCATGAATGCCGGCACCATGAATGTCGAACGCGTCGCCGTCCTGGGGGCCAGCCCGAAGCCGGACCGGATCTCCAACCAGGCGGTGCGCCGCCTCCGGCAGCACGGCCATCACGTCATCCCGGTGCATCCCGCGCATGCCGAGATCGAAGGCATGCCGGCCGCCCGCGATCTGGCAGCGATCGAGGGCGCGGTCGACACGCTGACCGTCTACGTGGGCCCGCGCCATGGGGAGGAATTGATCGACCAGATCATCGCCCTGGCTCCCCGCCGCGTCATCCTCAATCCGGGCACGGAGTCAGATCTGGTCGAGCGGCGCCTGCGAGAGCGGGGCATCCCGGTGATCCGCGCCTGCACGCTGGTGCTGCTGGCCAGCGGTCAGTTCGCGGCGTAACGCGCGTGCCCGACCCCTCTCCTGAGCTCCTCTTCGACGGCCCTGCCGGCGGGCCGCCCATCGCGCTGGCGCACGGCGCCGGGGTCGGCCCGCAGCACATCGCCATGGTCACCCTGGCGCGCGAGCTCGCATCGCACGGGCTGCGCGTGGTCCGCTTCGCATTCCCGTACATGGCCGCCGGCCGCTCGCGGCCCGACCGCGACGACGTACTCCTGGACACGTGGCGTGCGGTGATCGCTGCGCTGGGCGATCCGGCCCGGCTGGCGATTTCCGGCCGCTCGCTGGGCGGACGCATGGCAAGCATCGTGGCAGACGAGTGCGGCGTGCGCGCCCTGGTCTGCTTCGCCTATCCGTTCCACCCGCCGGGCAAGCCCGAGACGATGCGCACGGAACATCTCGGCGACCTGCGCACCCCGACCCTGATCGTGCAGGGCGAACGCGATCCGTTCGGCAACCGCGACGAGGTGCCCGGCTTCGGACTGCCGGAGCGCATCCGCATCGCCTGGATCACCGACGGCGACCACGGCTACATGCCGCGCAAGCGGTCCGGCGTCACCATCGAAGAGAACATGGCGGCGGCTGCGACCGCCGCGGCCACCTTCCTGAGCCAACTCTGACGACAACCGAGGTAGGAACATGAGCGACTTCACGACCCGCCCGGAGATCATGGGCCGCAACTACGTGGTCACCTCCGGGCACTACCTGGCCACCGCGGCCGGCGCGCACGTCATGGAGCGGGGCGGCAACGCCATCGACGCGGCGGCGGCGATGTGCATTTGCCTGAACCTGCTGGAGCCGTACGCAAACGGCATCGGCGGCGAGGCGCCGACCCTGGTCTACTCGGCCGCCGAACGCAGGCCATACGCGATCAGCGGCATGGGCTGCTCGCCGGCGGCGCTCACCATCGACTACTGCCGGGAGCACGGCATCGACCTGATTCCGGGCGACGGTTTCCTGCCGGCATGCGTGCCGGCCACCGTCGACACGTGGGCGTGCGCGGTGGCGCGCTTCGGGCGCCTGCGCTTCGCGGACATCCTGGCACCCGCCATCGAGCTGGCCGAGGAGGGTTTTCCGGTCTATCCGGCGTTCAGCCGCAGCACGGAGGACAAGGCGAGGCTGTTCCTGGAACGGTATCCCTCCACGGCTGCCATCTACTGCCCGGACGGGCGCATCCCGCGGACGGGCGAGCGGTTCCGCAACCCCGACTTCGCGGCCACGCTGCGCACGATGGTCGCGGCGGAGGAGGCGTCCGGCGGCGGGCGCGAGCGTGGCATCGAGGCGGCGCGCGACGCCTTCTACCGGGGACCGATCGCCGAGCGCATCGTCCGCTTCGTCGCCGAGCCGCTGCTCGACGCCACCGGAGAGGAGCACGCCGGCCTGTTGACCATGGACGACATGGCCGCATGGGGGGCAAGGGCGGAGACGCCGTGCAGCGTCGACTTCCGCGGCGTCGAGGTCCACAAGTGCGGGCCCTGGACGCAGGGGCCGGTATTCCTGCAGCAGCTCCGCCTGCTCGACGGTTGCGATCTGCAGGGCCTCGGGCACAACTCGGCCGACTACCTGCACACCGTCGTCGAGTGCGCCAAGCTCGCTTTCGCCGACCGCGAGGCCTACTACGGCGACCCGGACCACGATCACGTGCCGCTGGAGCGGCTGCTGTCGGCCGGCTATGCCGACTCCCGCCGTGCTTCGATCGGCGCCGACGCCTCCGCGGAGCTGATCGCCGGACGGCTGGGAGGCGAGGGGCTGCCGCTGGCCGACGTGCTGGCCGACAACCGCGCCGCGCTCGGCATCACCGGCCGCGAGGCGGGGGAGGGCGCCGGGCACGCGCACATGGGCGACACCACGCACTGCGACGCGATCGACGCCGACGGCAACATGGTCGCCTGCACCCCGTCGGGCGGCTGGATTGGCTCCTCCCCGGTGGTGCCGGGGCTGGGCTTCCCGATCGGCACGCGCGCGCAGATGTTCTACCTGAACCCGAACCGGGCCAACGCCGCCGCGGGGCGCAAACGGCCGCGCGCCACGCTCACGCCCAGTCTGGTCACCCGCGACGGGAGGCCGGAGATGGCGTTCGGGACACCCGGCGGCGACGGCCAGGACCAGTGGACGCTGCAGGTGTTCCTCAACCACGCCGTGTTCGGCATGCCGCTGCAGGAGGCGCTGGAGGCGCCGACCGTGCACTCCACCCACTTCCCGTCGTCCTTTTATCCGCGCAGCGCCTACCCGCTGGGGGTCTCCGTCGAGAGCCGTATCGACGTGGGCGTGCTGGACGAGCTTCGCCGGCGCGGCCACGAGGTGCGGATGACCGGCCCGTGGGGGCACGGCAAGCCGATGGCCGTCCGCATCGACGCCGAGCACGGCGTGATCCGCGGCGGCGTGTCCCCGCGTGCCGTGATCGGCTACGCGCTGGGATGGTGAGGACGGCGTCGATTCGATGCGCGGTGCGTCCGGGTGGACGTCGCGCTTCAGCGCGATGCGCCACCGTGACTTTCGCTACCTGTGGCTGGGCAACTCCATCGTCATGGGGGGCAACCAAGCCACGTTCATCGCCGCGAGCTATCTGGCCTATGAGCTGACCGACTCGGCGTTCATCCTGGGGCTGGTCAGCATGGGCTTCGCGCTGCCCATGCTGACGCTGTCGCTGCTGGGCGGAGCGCTGTCGGACCGGATGCCGCGCAAGCGAATCCTGCAGATCGGCCAACTCCTGATCGCCGCCAGCGCCGCCTCCGTGGCGGTCGCGATCAAGCTCGACGTGGTAGCCTGGGGCCACCTGCTGGCGGCATCGGCGGTGCAGGGGGTGGCGTTCGCCTTCGTGGTGCCGGCGCGCCAGTCGCTGATCGCGGACATCGTCGGCGAGGATCTGGCCGGCAACGCCGTGGCGCTGGTGTCGGTATCGTTCAGCATCACCGGCCTGCTGGGACCGGCGGTCGCGGGGGTGCTGTACGACGCGATCGGTCCGTTCGGAGTCTACGTCGTGGTCCTGGCCTCCGATCTGCTCGCCGTACTGTGCACCAGCCTGGTGCGCCACTCGGCCAGCCCGCGCGTGCCGTCGACCGGGAAGCGGTCGTTCCTGCGCGACATCGGCGCCGGGCTGCGGTACGTGCGCAACGACGGGTTGCTGGTGGCGCTCATCGTCGTGGCTCTCGCCTTCACGGTGCTGGCCATGCCGTACCGGTTTCTGCTGCCGGTGCTGGTCGTCGACGTGTACCAGCAGGGTCCGCGCACGCTGGGGCTGTTGTCCAGCATGATCGGCTTGGGCGCGATCGTCGGCGCGTCTTACGTGGCGTGGAGCGGCCGCCGCTGGCGCGGAGCCCTGCTGATCGGCGGGGCGGTGGCGAGCGGCCTGGGACTGGCGCTGGTCGGGACGGTGCCGGTGCTGGCGGTGGCGGTCGGGCTGACGGTCATCGTCGGGATCGGCGACGCGCTGCGGCGGGCGCTCAACCAGGCGCTGCTGCTGGAAACGGCCAACGCGGAGTACCGGGGCCGGGTGGTGAGCATCTACGCCATGAATTTCGGGCTCACGCCGGCCGGCGCCCTGCCGGCGGGGGCACTGGCCGAGCTGCTCGGCGTGCGCATGGCGCTGGTGATCTTCGGCGTGCTGCTGATCCTGCTGGCGGCGTGGATCGCGGTCCGCAGTCCTCGGCTGATCCGCTATCAGTAGCCGGGAGCAGGAGGTGCAGCCCGTGCGTCGGTTGCGGATGGGGCTGCGACGATGGACAGCGAAAGAGATAGGCAAACGGGGTCTTCGTGTAGGCTATGCCGCGGTTGATGCGGTGCAGTTCGTCGTGGGCGACGCCAGCGAAGCGGCGCACCGCGTCATCGGGATGGCGCTCGTAGCGGGCGTGGAGCGTCGCGACGTCTACAGGTGACGTCACCGCGCGGACAGTCGCGGCGGAAGAGGCGCGAAGCCGGCCGGCAGTGGCGTGATCGCGTACACCGCCTCACGCGGCGACGCGCTCAGCGAGAGCGAGCCGGCGGTCTGGGTCTCCAGGTCGACAACCAGGAGCCGGTTGCGTTCGCCGACCAGCATGCGTTCGCCGCCGGCCGGGCAGAGGCCGCGCAGGAACCCGAACGGAGCCGGTGGTCCCAGCGCAAGGGTGCGGTGCACCGTGCCGTCGGAGCGCAGAATGCGGAGCTCGCCGGCGCCCGTGTCGAGCGTGACGACGGTGCCGTCGGACCTCGGCACGACGTTGTGGATCGGCACCGCGACTTCGTCGGCGACCCGGAGGAGGGCTCCGCGGCCGTCGGCGCGCGCGATCAGCCCGCGGCGGGAGCGGTCGCGCTCGAGCTCCGACCGGCCGAGCGCGACCAGCAGTGCGCCGTCGGCGTCGGGGGCGACGCCGTTGGCATGCAGGAGGTTGGTCTCCGCCAGGGGGTACCCGGCGGGATCCCGATAGTCGACGGCTGCCGCGAAGCGTGCGCCATCCGCGGCCAGCCCCGCGGCCGGCCGCAGATCCATCAGGTCGGTCAGGCGGCCGGACGGGTCGAAGACCGCAAGCGCGTCGTTGGCGGTCGAGCACACCCACAGGCGCTCATCGTGCACGGCGATGTCGTGCACGTTGCCGCACCACGGGTGGCCGATCCCGGCGAGCCGCTTCCAGCCGCGATCGAAGCGCAGCACCTCCGAGCCGTTGGCGACGTACACGGTGTCTCCGTCGGCGGCGAGCCCGCGGCCGCCACGGATGCCGCCGCGGGGGTTCGGCTCCCGGTGCAGGTGCTCGCACGGCGGCACCGGGCAGGAGCTTTCTACGCCGCGTTCCAGGTCTACGACGTACAAGTGCCCGGACGGCTCGCCCGGGCGGCTGCCGCGGCAGATCGTCGACACCAGGTAGCGCTCGCCGGAGCGCTCTTGCCCCTCCCCATGCATCTTCCTATATATTAGGTGGTCGGCCGGCCCGCGGCATACGAGTGCCGCATGCCGGCGCTCATCAATACCACACCGAATACGGTTTGAGGCGATGATTGAGGTAACCAACGTCACCAAGCGTTACGGCACGCACACTGCCGTGGATGATGTCAGTTTCCGCGTCGAAGCCGGTGAGGTAGTCGGGTTTCTCGGCCCCAACGGCGCCGGCAAGTCGACGACGATGAACATCATCACCGGCTTCCTGTCGGCGACCGACGGCACGGTCACCGTCGACGGCATCGACGTCCTGGAGGATCCGATCGGCGCCAAGCGCACGCTCGGCTACCTGCCGGAGCTGCCGCCGCTGTACGTCGAGATGACGGTGCGTGACTACCTGCGGTTCGTGGCCCGCGTGAAGGGCGTCGATCGCGCGGACCGCGACGACGCCAACGACGAGATCATGCGGTCGGTCGGCATCGAGCACGTCGCCGATCGCATGATCCGCAACCTGTCGAAGGGCTACCGGCAGCGGGTCGGGCTCGGGCAGGCGCTGGTCGGCGATCCCAAGGCGCTCATCCTGGACGAGCCCACGATCGGGCTCGATCCGCACCAGATCATCGAGATGCGCGACTTGGTGCGCACGCTGGGCGAGAAGCGCACCGTCATCCTGAGCTCCCACATCCTGCCGGAGGTCTCGGCGGTCTGCGAGCGCATCATCATCATCAGCCACGGCAAGATCGTGGCCAGCGACACGGCCGAGAACCTGGGCAAGGCGCTGGCCGGCTCCGGCCGGTTTTCGGTCCGCATCAAGGGCACGGCGGACGCCGCCCAGGCGGCGCTCAGGGACGTGTCCGGCGTTGAGTCGGCACGGGTGACCGGACAGAGCGAAGCTGTCGGCACCGTCGACCTGGAGGTGGACACCGGCGAGGCCGACCCGCGCGAGGCCATCTTCTACGCCCTCGCCGATGCCAGGCTGCCGCTGTTCGGCATGCGGTCGCTGGAGGTGACGCTGGAGGAGATCTTCCTGCAGCTCACCGACGACGATTCCGAGCAGGAGGCCAGTTGATGGCAGCCATCTGGTGGCGCGAGTTGCGCGCCTACTTCCAATCGCCGTTCGGCTACATCTCGATGGGGCTGTTCCTGGTGCTGTTCGGCATCACCGCCACCTTCAGCATCCTGTTCCCGCGCAGCCCCCTGTTCGGCGGCGTGCTGGCGCAGATGCGCTTCATGCTGATCTTCGTCGTCCCGGTGCTCACCATGCGGCTGTTCACGGAGGAGCGGCGACTGCGCACCGACCAGTTGCTGCTGACCGTGCCGCTGCAGCTCACCGACATCGTCCTCGGCAAGTTCGGCGCCGCCATGACCGTGCTGGTCACCATGCTGCTGATCACGGTGGCCTATCCGGTCGCGCTGTCGTTCTTCGGCGACTTGCCGGGGGGTGAGATCGTCACCGCGTACGTTGGCTTCCTGCTGCTGGCGTCCGCGTTCGTGGCGGTCGGCTGCTTCATTTCCTCGACCACGGAGAGCCTGGTGGTGGCGGCGATCGTCACCTTCGTCGCCCTGTTCCTGATGTGGGTGATGCCCGGCCTGCAGCGGCTGATCCCCGCCGACCAGTCGGCCGGCATCATCTTCACCGCGGCGCTGGGGGCGGGCGTGGCCGGGCTCACCTTCCTGGCCACCCGCAACATCATCGTCACGGCCGGGGCAGCGCTCGTCGCGGCGGCCGCGGTGGTGGTGATCGCGCTGGTGGACATCACCTTCTACGACACGTTCATCAACCGGTTCCTGGTCTGGTTCTCGCCCGTGGACCGGTACGACACCTTCGCCCGCGGGCTCCTGAACCTCAGTCCGATCGTCTACTACCTCACCTTCAGCGCCTTCTTCCTGCTGTTGACGGTGCGGATGATCGACAAGCGGCGCTGGGCCTGAGGAGGGCACGATGGCATTCAAGGATCTGATGTCGTTCGACTTCAAGGACCAGAAGAAGGTCCGCTACGGCGGCTACGCCACGCTGGTATCCCTGATCGCGGTGGCGGCGCTGGTGCTGGTCAACCTCGTGGTCGACCAGCTCGACATCGAGTTCGACCTGACAGAGAGCGGCATCTACTCGCTGTCCGAGCAGTCCAGGCAGGTGGCCGACGGGATCGAGGAGCCGGTGACCATCTACGGCGTCTACGCGCTGGGCGACGAGAATCCGGAGATCGACGACATTCTCAACCTGTACGCCGACCGCTCGAAGAACATCACCGTGCAGACCCTGGACCCGGAGCGCAGTCCCACGCAGGCCGACCGCTTCGATGACGAAGGCGGCCTGCGGGCCGGTGACCTGGTCGTGGCGACCGGGGACAAGCACCGCGTGATCAGCGTCTTCTCGCTGCGGCTCACCCAGAACAACCGCCAGATCGGGCTCAACGTCGAGCAGCAGGTCACCTCCGCGCTGCTGTTCGTGACCTCCGACCAGGACCCCAAAATCTACTCGATCATCGGCCACCGCGAGCAGAACGTCACCGCGCTCGGGCTGCGCCAGATCCTGGAGATCGAGAACTTCGCGCTGGAGGACCTGAATCTGCAGCAGGTGGAGGCGATCCCCGACGACGCGACGATCGTGATGGTCACCGCGCCGACCACTGATTACACCGAGGACGAGGTGGCCAAGCTGCGCACCTACCTGGAGGGCGGCGGCAAGGCGATCTTCGCGCTCAGCAAGATCACCGACGTCGACCTGGTCAACATCAACGGCCTGTTGCGCAGCTACGGCGTGCAGTACCGCCAGGAGTGGGTGATCGAGCGGGACTCCCGCCGCCACCTGCCGAACCAGCCCAATCTGCTCGTACCGGAAGTGGTCAGCCACCCGATCACCTCGCCCATCTCGCTCGACCGGCGGCTGGGCCTGCTGCCGGCGCCGGCGTGGATCGAGGAGCTGGAGGTGCGCCGCCGATCGCTGGAGATCCAGCCGTTGCTGGAAAGCTCCGCGGAGGCGTTCGCGCGTTCCGAGATCATCGCCACCGAGAGCGGCGAGCTGCTGCCGCAGGAAGGCGACCCGCGTGGTCCCTTCATCCTCGGGGTCGCGGTCACCGACCCCGCGCCGACCGTCGAAGGCGACGACACGCGCATCGTCGTGCTGTCCACCGCCTTCTTTCTGCGCGGGGACTTTCAGCAGTCGTTTCCCGGCAACGTCGATTTGATCGTGAACAGCATCAACTGGGTCTTCGAACGGGAGGAGACCATCTCGGTGCGTCCCAAGTTCACGCTGATGCTGCCGTTGCGCCTCAACAACCTTTCGACCTGGATACTCACCGGCGCGGTCGTGGTGGTGGTGCCGCTGATCGTGCTCGGCGCCGGCCTGGTGGTCTGGCTGCGGCGCCGGCACCTGTAGGAGCCCGGCGGTGAAGCGCGGAATCCTGCTGGCCGTCTTCGGCGTCGCGATCGCGGCGCTGGTGGGCGCGTACGTGTTCCTGATCAACCGTCCGCCGCCGCCGCTGCCGCCGCTCCCGGACGACAACGTCAAGGTGCTCCAGGTTCCGGACGAGGACATCCTGGAGATCGACCTGCGCACGCCCGACACCGAGCTGTCGCTGCGCCGGGACGGCGAGGCATGGGTCGTGCCCGGGAACGAGGATGCGGATCTCGACCCGAACCGGATCCTGACGATCGTGTCGATGTTCGCGCGCCTCTGGGCCCGCGATGTGATCGCCGAGGATCCGGACGACCTGTCGATCTACGGCCTGGACCGCGGCGACATCGTCGGCCGCGTGAAGCTGGCCGACGGCACCGAGCGCACGGTCACGTTCGGCGACCGCACGCCGAGCCGGAACACCGACTACATCATGATCGACGGCGATTCGCGGGTGTTCACGGTCTGGCAGAACAACAAGAACCAGATGGCGTGGACGATCGAGGACCTGCGCGTACGCCGCCTGCCGCGCGTGGAGACCGCCTCCGTGAATCGGCTGATGGTGGTCAACGAGCACGGCACCACGGAGATCGTCCGCTACTTCGAGCCGCACGGGATGCCGCACGTGATGTCGCGCGACGTCCTGGTGCAGCCGTATGCCATGCAGCGCGGCGCGGACGGCGAGAAGGTCGAGGAGCTGATCAACGCCGCGTCGGCCATCCGCGTGGACGAGTTCATCGCCGACCGGGCCGACGACCCGGCCGCCTACGGGCTGGCGCCGCCGCACATGGAGATCGTCGTCAACCACGGCCGGGGGGTCCTGCACCTGCAGTTCGGCTCAGGCTACGGCCGCGACCGGGTGTACGTGAAGCAGGCCCAGGACCCGAAGATCTACGGCATCGACGCGCGCGACGTGCAGCGCTTCACGGAGGTGGCCCCGTTCGACCTGGTCAGCCGCTTCCTGGCGCTGGTCAACATCACCGCGATCGATCTGGTGACCGTGGAGATCGGCGAAGAAACCTACACGCTCGACGTGATTCCCGCAAGCGGGGACGGCGAGGACGAGACCTTCACCCTGAACGGCGCCGCCATCGCGGAGGATCCGGCCAAGAAGCTGTACCAGGCGATCATCGGGTTGCTCGCGGACCTGGAGCTGCCGGGCGATGCCCCGGCAGGCGACCCCACGATCCGCATCGGCTACGTGCTGGACCCCGGCCCGCCGGAACGCATCGACGTCGGCCTCGTGCCCTACGACCAGGACTTCTACGCCGCCGAGGTCCAGGGCGCCCGCGAGTTCCTGATCTCCGCACGGGAAGTCCAGCGCCTGCCGGACGCGATCCAGCTCGCCCTGACCCAGACCGAGTAGTCAGCCGGTCGGTCCGCAGCGCGGAGAGAGCAGCGGCCGGGATGATCCCCTCGACCACAGAGTTGCGCGATGCTGGCTTTCCCGGCCTGCTGCGGTTCTACCGCGAGCACCTGACCCGGCACGTGATGCCGTTCTGGGTCGAACGCACGATCGACCGCGAGCACGGCGGGGGCACCAACGTCATCACCGACGACGGGCGGGGGGCCTCGACCGAGAAGGACCTGTGGTCGCAGGGCCGGGCGGTGTTCACCTTCGCCCGCCCGCCCAACCACTTCGAAGGGCACCGGGGGGGGGTGGGGGATGCCCGGGCG
>JAPOQV010000678.1 GCA_026710565.1 Spirochaetaceae bacterium
GCGCGGGGGGGAGGGGGGGCGGACGCGGCCCGGACATTGTCCGCGGAGCCGGAGGGGCTGCGGCCCGGCGAGCCGCTGAGCAACCTGGATGCCAAGCTGCGCGCGTATGCCCGGGACGAATTGAAGTTCTTTCAGCGCGACCTCGGCATCACCACCATTTTCGTGACGCACGACCAGATCGAGGCGATGGGCCTGGGCGACCGCATCGTGGTGATGGAGCAGGGGCTGGTGCAACAGGTCGGGCCGCCGCAGGCGATCTACGACCGGCCGGCCAACACCTTCGTCGCCACCTTTCTGGGCTCGCCGGGGATGAACCTTCTGCCGATCGCGGAGGACGAGCTGCTCGGCTTTCGCCCGGAGCACCTGCAGCCCGCAACGGCTGTCGCGGAGCTCGTGTGGGACTATCGCATCACGCGCATCGAGTACCTGGGTGCCGATCGCCTGCTCTATGGCCAGATCGACGACTTCCGCGGCGAGCCGCACCTGACGCTGGCGCGCCTGCCGAGTAACGTGACGATGCCCCTGCAGGTGGGCGAGTCGTATTCCTTCGCGGTGACCGATGCGCATCGGTTCGACCGCCGCAGCGGTGACCGGCTGAACGGCGGCGGAGCGGGCCGATGAGCGATGCCGCCGAGCGCGGCAGTCTGCTGGACAGCCGCCGCCTCATGGGAATCGCCTTCCTGGCGCCGGCGGTGATTTACATCGTGCTGCTGCTCGGCGTGCCGTTCGTGACCGCCATCACCTACAGCTTCAGCAACGCCACCGTGGGCAACGCCAGCTTCAGCTACGCCGGGCTGCGCAACTTCGAGAACGTCTGGAACGCGCCGGACTTCCACGTCGCGTTGCGCAACACCTTCGTGTTCACGCTCATCGCTCAGGTGTTCGTGCTGATCCTCGCGAACATCCTGGCGTTGATCCTGACCGCCCCCTTGCCGCAGAACCGCTGGGTACGGGGCGGCATGTGGGGCGCACGGCTGCTGCTCATCATGCCGTGGGCCACGCCGCTGGCGCTGTCCGCGGTCGGCTGGCTGTGGATGTTCGACACCAAGTACAGCCCGATCGACTACGTGCTGGAGCAGGTCGGCCTGCTCGGCCCGGGGACCGTGTGGGGGCCGTCCCGGAACCTGACCTGGCTGGCCAAGACCCATCTCGCCCAGGCATCGGTGATCTTCGTGCACGTCTGGCGGATGACGCCGCTGGCGACCGTGATCCTCATGGCCGGCCTGTCCAGCATTCCGACCGACCTGGTGGACCAGGCGAAGGCGGACGGCTCGCGCTACTTCCGCGCGCTGTTCCAGGTGAAGCTGCCGCTGATCCTGCCGATCATGCTCAACTCGCTGCTGTTCTCCTTCATCTTCACCTTCGGCGACCTGACCGTCGTGTACGTGCTGACCCGCGGCGGGCCGATCAACCACACGCTGACGCTGCCGATGTACAGCTTCCTGGTCGGCATCGACGGCGGCAATCTGTCGCAGGGAGCGGCGATCGCGCTGTTCATCTTCCCCGTGCTGCTGGGCGTGGCCATCGTGCTGCTGCGCACGGCCAGCCGCGTGCAGGTTCGCTGAGGCGCGACCGGCAGATGGTTGACCTGAAGATACCGCCCGAGCTGATGGCGAGCCCGCCCGCGCGGGTCAGCCCGCGCCGTGTGATCAAGGGCACGTTCTTCACGGTGGCGGTACTGTTCTTCTGTCTCCTGGCCGCGGCGCCGTTCCTGGTGATGGGCATCACCACGTTCCAGACCGACCGCGACCTGTACAAGCGCGACGCCAGTCCGTTCGACTACGCCGAGGCGCCCACCCTTGAGCACCTGGACAACCTGTTCAACGACACCAACTACCTGGCCTTCGTGCGCAATTCGGCCGTGGTGGGCGCGTCGGTGGTGGTGATCACGCTCATCCTGGCGCTGCCGGCGGCCTACTCGCTGGCCCGCCTGACCGGGCGCTGGGGAGAGCGCGCCGGCATCCTGATGTTCATCGTCTACTTGGTGCCGCCGACGCTGCTGTTCATCCCGTTGTTCCGGATCATCGTGTCGCTCGGTCTCACCAACTCGCTGCTCTCGCTGATCGTCGTCTACCCGACGATCACGGTGCCGTTCAGCGCCTGGCTGCTGATGGGCTTCTTCAAGTCGATCCCGCCGGAGACGGAGGAAGCGGCGCTGGTCGACGGCTACCACCCCTACGGGGCGTTCCTGCGCGTGGCGCTGCCGCTGGCGCGGCCCGGAATCATCTCCGTGATCGTGTTCAGCTTCACGCTGACCCTGCACGAGTTCATCTACGCGCTGGTCTTCATCACCCGCTCGGAGTGGCGGACCCTGAGCGTCGGCGTCCCGTCGGAGCTGATCCTGGGCGACGTCTTCTTCTGGCAGCCGCTGCTCGCCTCTGCCCTGATCATCGCCATCCCGGTCGGGCTGGTCTACAACGTGTTCCTGGACCGGCTGATCCAGGGTTTCACCGTCGGAGCGGTCAAGGGCTGACAACCGTCCGAGTTGACGTTGAGTCACGATTGGGTACACGATCGGGTATACGATCAGGACCCAGAAGGCAGAATCGGTGGAATTCGTCAGTGTTCGCGAGTTGCGCAGCCGGTCGGCGGCCGTGTGGCGTTCTCTGGCCCAGAAAAAGGATCTGGTCGTCACTTCGAACGGCAAGCCGATCGCCGTTCTCTCTGCTACGACGGCGTCGACTCTGGAAGCGTCCCTCGACGCGCTGCGGCAGGCGCGTGCGCAGCTCGCGGTCGCCGCCATGCAGCAACGAGCCCGCGAGACCGGTGCCGATCGACTGACTATCGAAGACGTGAATGCTGAGATCGATGCGGTTCGGCGCAGCCGGGATGGATGAGAATCGTCGTCGACACCAACGTGCTGGTATCAGGCCTGCTGTCGCCGTTCGGCCTGCCCGGCGCGATTGTCAGCTTGGCTTCGGCAGGCCGGCTCAGCCTCTGTTATGACGCCAGGATCCTCGCGGAGTACACGGAGGTCCTGCACCGCCCGGCGTTTCCCTTCGATGCGGACGCCGTAGCCGCGCTTACGGCCCAGATCAAGGCGGGTGGCGTGCTTGCCTCGCCCGTCCCGCTGGCGAAGAGGCTGCCGGACGCTGCTGACGAGCCGTTTCTGGAAGTGGCCGTGGCGGCACGGGCCGAGTGTCTCGTGACGGGCAACTCCGCGCACTTCCCACCCGAGTGTCGGGCCGGCGTCCTGGTGTTGTCTCCGCGGGAGTTCATCGACTCCGAGCGGGTGCGCAGCGACCGCGGTACGCCGATGGTGAAGGTCGTCGCGGTGGACGCGCCGGAGCCTGGAACGATGCGCAGGACCGGGTTTCTGTCGGGCGTCGTCTCGTCGCCGGACGACTTCGACCGCATGGGGTCGAACGAGATCGAGCGGCTGTTCGAAGGCGACGCATGAGGCTGTTGTGAGGTTGCTGCTCGATACGCACATCCTGCTGTGGGCGGCGGGCGAGCCGAAACGCTTGCCGCCAGGTGTGCGGGGGCGCCTGGAAGACCCCGCGACGGAGCTGTTCTACAGCGCCGCGTCGCTCTGGGAGGTCTCCCTCAAGAGCGCCCTGGGCCGCGAGGACTTCGGTGTCGATCCGCGCGTGCTGCGGCGAGGATTGATGGAGAACGGCTACCGGGAACTGGCCGTGACCGGGGCGCACGCGACGGCCGTGGATCTCCTGCCGGCCGTGCACAAGGACCCGTTCGACCGCATGCTGGTCACGCAGGCTCAGGTCGAGGGCATGATCCTGCTGACGTCGGACTCCGTCGTCGCCCGCTATCCGGGACCGATCGAGTTGATCCGAGGTCGACGGGGATGAAGGAGACCATCAGGTGCGGCCTGCTGGGATACGGGCCGAACTTCAACATGGGCCGCAACCACTGCCGGTGGCTGAACGAGGTGCCCGGCCTGCGGCCGGTCGCGATGTGTGACGTCGACCCGGGGCGCGTCGAGGCGGCACGGCAGGAGTGTCCCGACCTGGAGGTCTACGCCACCACCACGGAGGAGATGCTGGCCGAGGGGGACCTCGACCTGGTCGTGGTGATCCTGCCGCACTCCCTCCACGAGCGGGCCGCCCTGCAGTGCCTGGATGCGGGCGCGCACGTCGTCATGGAGAAGCCGTTCTGCCTCACCGTCGAGGAGGCGAACCGCATCGCCCGTCGTGCGCGTGAGTCGGATCTGTCGGTCAGCGTGTTCCACAACCGGCGGTGGGATGAGGACTACCTGACCATCCGGGACGTGATCGACCGCGGCCTCATCGGCGAGGTGTTCCATGTCGAGTGCGCTCAAGACGGCTACGGGCATCCGGGCCACTCCTGGCGCGCCGACAAGGCGGTCTCAGGCGGCGTCCTCTACGACTGGGGAGCGCATTTCCTCGACTGGATCCTGAACCTGGTGCCGGCGAAGATCGCCCGGGTGACCGGCACCCGCCACGACCGGGTCTGGCACGGGGTCACGAACGAGGACTACATGAAGGTGGGCCTGCGATTCGAGAACGGAGTGACGGCCGAGTTCGTCTCGTCCCGGATCAGCGCGCTGCCGCAGCCGAAGTGGCGGATCCTGGGCACGCTGGGCGGGCTGGAGGCCGGCGCGGCGAGGGAGGAGCTGCGGTTGGTGAGCTACGCGTCGGGCATCCGGCACGAGGGTGTCGTGCCGGTAGCGCCGCGGATGGCGTCGCAGATCAGTTACTACCGGCAACTCGCCGACCACCTGCTGCTGGGCGAGCCCAATCCCGTCACGCCAGAGCAGGCGCGGCGGGTGATCGGCGTCATTCAGGCAGCGGAGCTCAGCGCCGAGCGCGGGGCCGGCATGCCTCCGTTCGAGGGATGCGAGTAGCGCCTACTCGGTGACGTACGCCGCGTACAGGAAGACGTCCTCGAGGCGCTCGGCTTCCCAGTCGACGCGCAGCATGAAGGGAGCGTCGAGTCCTTCCACCAGCTCTCCGCCTCGCCAGCGCACCGGCACGCGCAGCCCCGCGTTTTCCAGGGGCACGCAGTCCTCCGCCGCGTAGCCGGGTATCGGCCGCATCCGCTCGTCCAGGAGCGTGGCGCGCAGCCGGTTGCGGGGCGAGAGCCCCTCTGCGTTGATACTGATCCGGGCTGCGGCTCCCTGCAGGTCGATGGGGCAGGAGATGAAGTGGGGCGCTCCGTACTCCGGGACCATGTCGCCAATGTGCTCGCGCCAGTAGAGCTGGTGGGTGTCCTCGCTCGGCTGCAGGTTGGGCCGGGGATCGGCCACCACCTCGAAGTAGCCCATCCGGTCGCGCGGGAAGCGCGCCACGTTCAGGTCGCCGCCGCGCCAGTTGGCGTACCAGATCAGCGACTCGTCGCCGACGTTGGCGAACCCCTGCCCCTGCTCCAGGCACGGAAACGCGAAGTCGTCGGAGCGGTCGATCTCGTATCCGGGGATGAAGCGGAAGTCCGGGATCGGCTCCGAGAAGTGCAGGCCGTCGTTGCTCACCAGCAGGCCCAGGTCCATGCTGACGAAGCGGCGGTCGTTGGACTCTCCGTGCCACATGCCGTAGACCCCCAGCACCACGTTGCCTCGATCCCACAGTCCGGCGCCCAGGTGCACCTGCTCGCCGGCGTGGCAGCCCGCGATCTGCCGGTGCGGAGCCTGGTCACGGCGGAAGCCCAGGACGACCGCGTCGCTCCAGTGGTCAAAGTCGTAGGAGACGAAGGTGACCAGCGCGCGTTTCGTGCCGACGTTGCCGCCCTGGCCGTTCAGGAGGTAACGGCCGCCATGCTTGATCAGGCCGGTCGGCTCGACCGCGTTGTGCTTGAGGATCGGGTTGTTCGGGCCCTCCCTCCAGTGCAGGCCGTCCGGGCTGAACAAGGCCATGATGTGGTACGGATGCGTCTCGGTGATCATCTTGAAGCGCCGCGAAGGATCCGGATCTTCGGCATCGTGGAGGACGGAACATGAGGTGGGCTCCCGCTCGCTTCCGAACGCGACGATGTTGTTGTGCTTCGAGCCTGCGAACTCGACGAGTCCCAGGTCCGGCTTCGTCCACGTGACGCCGTCGGAGCTGGTCGCGTAGCAGACGTGGGCCGGCGAGCGGCGCCCGTCCTGCGTGCCGTGTCCCAGGTACCACAGCCGCAGCTCTCCGTCGACCTCGCACACCGATCCGTAGTACTTGACGGCCTCGCTGTCGGGCGCATCCGCGGCGCCGCGCTCCATCGCGACCAGGTGACCCTTGTAGGGATTCATCCCTTCGACCAGGCCGATCCGCAGGCGGTAGCGGAACGGAACGCTCCGGTCGTCGTACGGGAACAGCACGGCTTCGGAGACCGGCGTCGTGACGCCGCCGTTGTGGACGATCATTGCAGTTCCGGTGATAGACGATCGGCCGGCGCGGCGCAAGCGGCGGCAGAGCCCATGGAAGCAGGCAGCGTCAGGCGACCACGTTCCAGATGAGGCCGGCGACCACCGAGCCGACAAGCGCAATGCCCAGGTAGGACGCGAAGACCCGCGTCTTCACCAGCGCCCATACCGCGATCGCCGCCGGGATGCAGCTCACGCCGCCGGCGATGACGAACGACATGGCCGCTCCGTTGGACATGCCCTGCGCCAGCAGCGCGTCGACCAGCGGCACCGTGGCGTAGCCGTTCAGGTAAGCAGGCGCCCCGACGACCGCGCCGAGGAGGATCGGCCACAGCCCATCGCCGCCGAGCACCGTCGCGATCACCTCGGCGGGCACGTACCGCAGCATCAGCGCTTCGACCAGGTAGGCGAGCAGCAGCCACTTCCCCAGGAACAGCGCATTCCGGACCGCGGTGTCGCGAAACGCCCGGCGGCGCTCCGGCGCCCTCCAGAAGGCCCATTGCGGGCGGCCCGCGAGCCGACCCGTGCCGCCCCCGGTTTCGCAGCCCGTCGCGCAGGCGTCGGCGGCCGAGCTCGCCTTGAGCGGGTCGGCGAACACGCGGCTCCCCGCCATCGCCTTCACCAGCAAGCCGCCGCCCACGCCCAGCGCCACCGCCGCGACCGTCTTTGCCACGGCGAATCCCGTGCCGAGGGTGCCTGAGGTGATCAGGAACATCGCCGGGTCCATCAGCGGCGACGCGAGCCAGAACGCCATCACGGCGGACAACGGCGCGCCGACCGCCAGCAACGCGGCGATGAAGGGGATCACCTCGCAGGAGCAGAACGGCGCCAGCCCGCCGACCAGCGCGCCCAGCGCGATCATCCGCACCTCGGGCCCGGTGAACGCCTTGCTCAGCAGCGCCTCCATGCCGGTGGCCCTGAGAAACGCCACGGCCAGCACCGCGCAGGCGATGAAGACGCCGGTCCGCAGGATCTCTTCCCCGGCGAACCGGACGGTGGGCAGCACCTGCGCGGGATCGATCAGCGCGAGCAGCACCGGGATCAGCCCGATCGCCAGCCACGCCTTGTCGAGACGCCGCCACAGATGGAGCAGCCGTTGCGTCAACGGCGCGGAGGCGGAGACGGGCGCGGGTGTGCTGTCGCAGCACCCCACGTCATCGTTGGTCTCGCGCAGCGATACGGCCTGCTCACTCATGGTGGGCTCCGGTGTGGGGGTGCGCGCTGTCGGTACAGCACTCGGACAGGAGATAGGCCGAAAGCGCGTGAATCCTCGAATAGGCGACCGCGGCGCAGATGATCGAGCGGCCGCGCTTGACGCGGTTGACCAGCCCGGCTTGGGTGAGGACGCGCACGTGGTGGGTCAGCGTGGAGCCGGTGACCCCGCTCCGCTCGCCCAGCGTCCCGATCGGCAGGCCCTCCGGCCCGGCGCGCACCAGAGTGTTCAGAACCGCCAGCCGCTGCTCCGACCCCAGTGCCGCAAACGTCGACGCCGCGTCCTCGATCGCCAGGACCGCCGGTCCGCCATGAGCCATATTTCTAAAATTGTCGAACTATAGAACGATTGTCAACCCCCGCGGACCGGCTTCACGGTGCGACGTCGAGCACGGTCATCAGCAGGAACGCCAGACCCAGAAAGCTCAGGAAGCCGAGCACGTCGGTGACCGTGGTGAGCACGATGGAAGAGGACTGCGCCGGGTCCTTTCCCAGCGACGTCAGGACGATGGGGATCAGGGCACCGGTGAGGCCGGCCATGGTCATGGAAAAGACCATCGCCGGACCCAGGATCAGCGGCAGCGTCATCGTGCCGTACCAGAGGTACGCCGCGGCACATGCCACGACCGCAACCGCGATTCCGTTGATGAGGCCCGCGAGCAACTCCTTGCGCGCGACGGGAAACCAGCCGCGGGGGCGGAACTCGCGCAGCGCCGCCCCGCGCATCGTCCCCGCCATCGCCTGCGCGCCGGTGTTCCCCGACTGGCCGGCCACGACCGGCAACAGGACGGCCAGCGCGGTGAAGCGGGCGATGGTGTCCTCGAACACGGCCACCACGGCAGC
>JAPOQV010000679.1 GCA_026710565.1 Spirochaetaceae bacterium
GCCCGCGCGCGCCGCGCGCGCGGAACCGCTCAGCGCGCCGCCGGCCGAGCTGTTCGCCGAGTTCCTGCACGGCACCGACGGGCGCGAGGCGTCGAGCACCATGGCCTTCGTGCGCATCCTCAACAACGTCTTGAGCGACAAGGAGGTCGGGCCGCTGATCGTCCCGATCGTCCCGGACGAGGCGCGCACCTTCGGCATGGAGCCGCTGTTCCGGCAGGTCGGCATCTACTCCAGCGTCGGCCAGCTCTACGAGCCGGTGGACCGGGAGAACCTGCTCTACTACAAGGAGGCCAAGGACGGCCAGGTGCTGGAGGAGGGCATCACCGAGGCCGGCTCGTTCTCGTCCTTCATCGCCGCCGGCAACGCGTACGCGACGCACGGCGTCAACACGATCCCGTTCTTCATCTACTACTCGATGTTCGGCTTCCAGCGGATCGGCGACCTGATCTGGGCGGCCGCCGACCTGCGCTGCAAGGGCTTCTTCCTGGGCGGCACCTCCGGCCGCACCACACTCAACGGTGAAGGCCTGCAGCACCAGGACGGCCACAGCCACGTCGCCGCGCTGGCGGTCCCGACCCTGCGCTCCTACGACCCGACCTACGCGTACGAGCTGGCGGTCATCATCGAGGACGGCATCCGCCGCATGTACGTCGACCAGGAGGAAGGCTTCTATTACCTCACGGTCATGAACGAGAACTACCCGATGCCGCCGATCCCGGAACCCGTCGAGGAAACGCGTGACGGCATCCTGCGCGGCCTGTACCGGTTCAGCGCCGGCGACCCGGACCCGACGTTGCCCAAGGCGCACCTGCTCGGCTCGGGCGCCATCCTCAACGAGGCGTTGCAGGCGGCGGAGCTGCTTGCGGAGCTGGGCGTCTCCACCGACGTGTGGAGCGTCACCAGCTACCAGCAGCTCTACCGGGACATCGCGGAGACGGAGCGGCACAACCTGCTGCATCCGGGACCGGAGCCGCGCCGGCCGTACGTGGCGCGCGCCTTCGCCGGCGAGCGCGGCGTGTTCGTCGCCGCCACCGACTACCTGCGCGTGCTGCCGGCGCTGATCACCGATCACCTGCCGGGCCCGGTGGCCCGGCTCGGCACCGACGGCTTCGGGCGCAGCGACACGCGCGCCGGCCTGCGCGACCACTTCGAGGTGAGCGCACGTTACATCGCGCTGGCGGCGCTGCAGCGGCTGTTTGTCGAGGGGGCGATCGAAGAGCGCGCGCTGCAGCGCGGCATCCGGCGGCTCGATGTCGATCCCGACAAGAACAACCCGTTGTCCGCCTGAGACCGATCGGATTATGGGACCGGTGAGATGGCTGTAGAGATCAAGTTGCCCGTGCTGGGCGAGGGGGTCGACTCCGGGACCGTAGCCGGCGTGCTGGCCGCCGTCGGCGACAGCGTGGAGGCCGATGCTCCGCTGATCGAGCTGGAGACCGACAAGGCCGTCATCGAGGTGCCGGCCACCGAGGCCGGCGTGATCGCATCGCTGTCGGTACATGCCGGCGACACCGTCGCGGTGGGGCAGGTGATCGCGACCATCGAGCCGGGATCCGAGCCGGCCGGGCCTTCGTCCGCTCCCGCCGGGGAAGCGGCTGCCGAGCCGCCGGCTTCCGTACCGCCGGCCGGCGCCACGGCGCCTCAGACCCCGGTTTCGGCTGCGCCCGGGCCGCCCGTCGCGCCGGCTCCGTCCGCGCACGCCCAGGCCGCGCACTCCCAGGCCGACGAATTCAACCTGCCGGAGTGGCCGATACCGGCGACGCCCAACACGCGCCGGTTCGCGCGCGAGCTCGGCGTCGACATAACCTCCGTGCAGGGCACCGGCAACGGCGGACGCATCCTGTCCGGCGACGTGGTGCGCACCGCGCGCTCCCTGCTGGAATCGGCTGCTGCCGGCGGCGGGGGGGCCCCCGTTCCGCCGCAGGTGCCCGACTTCCGCCGGCGGGGCGAGGGGGGAAGGGGCGCGGTGAGCGGCGGCCGCCCGGCCCGC